>JASJDR010000173.1 GCA_030065615.1 Xenococcus sp. MO_188.B8
CTTGTTCTTCAGTTCATTAGAACTATAATGTTTGGCTAAATGAGCTTTTCTTGGCATTAATTTGGTGGATATAAATCTTTCATATTATAAGTTGGTTTTGACAATCGGATTTAGTATTATTACCTAAACAACAGATCTTGAATATTGAAAGATTTTACAAAACTTTTAAAGTTGATTCTTCAACAGGAGAAGTAATATCAATGAAAATGTACAAGTTATAATGAATGAGGTGCAAGTTTTACTAGCTAAATACAGAACTAAAGGAATTTTAATTGATACTAATATTCTTAAGTCCAACTGATATTAAAATAATAATCAAAGGTATCAAGCTCTTACAAAAGTCTTTAGCTTCTGCTACTACTTGGAGATTTTTAAGTTTAATTCACGGTGATACGACTGATTATGTCAAAATTTCTCAACAACTTTATCAAGATCAATCTATCGATGAAATATATAATAGGGCAAAAGAGAATTGGAATTATTAGATAGCAAACGTAGCAATATGTGTATGGATGAATGTGAGCAATTTTATCCCGAACAATCTACTAAGAAAACTTATGGTTACTCAATTAGAAATTACCAAAGAAAAAAAAGAAGTCGCTGAAGCACAAATACGCGACCAAAGAAAACCTGTTGACTACAATACATTAGAATATCCTATTGAAATTCTAGTTCAAAAATATTTAAATGGGATAGATGAAGATGAAAACGAAATATTTATCCCAGATTATCAGAGAGAAATGACATGGGATGAAGATAGACAATCAAAATTTATTGAGTCTGTATTATTGGGTTTACCCATACCCTACATTTTTGTCGCTGACATATCAGAAAATGAAGATTTAGCAAGACTGGAAATTATAGATGGTACACAGCGTATTCGTACTTTAGCTAGATTTATTAACAATGAATTAAGATTAGATAAGCTTGAAAAGCTAGATAGTCTAAATGGCTTTATTTTTAGCGATTTACCTCTTGCTCGTCAGAGACGTTTTCAAAGAACTACTATTAGAATGATTCAGTTAACTGAAGATGCAGACGAAGAAGTAAGAAGAGACTTATTTGAAAGAATTAATACTGGTAGTGTTGATTTAAATGAAATGGAGAAACGAAGAGGTAGTAAGCCAGGAAAGTTTCTCGATCTAGTAGAAGAATTATCTAAATTGGAACAATTTCGTAATTTATGTTCTTTTACTGATACTGAAATAAAAAAACGTGATCCACAAGAGTTTGTTTTACGATTTTTTGCTTTTTTGAATAACGACAAAAATTATTCGGGAAAAAAAGTACATCAGTTTTTAGATGAATATTTAGATAAAACTAATAATTCAAAATCTCTTGATACCGAAACAATGAAAGAAGAATTTATTTCTATGCTTTCTTTTATACACAAGCATTTACCAAATGCTTTACATACTTATAGAAAAACAAAAGAACAACATGAACCTATCACTAGAATTAAATTTGAATCAATTACCGTAGGTGTAGCTTTAGCATTGAGAGAAAATCAAGAATTTACACCACACTCTACATCTTTTTTAGATTCAGAAGATTTTAAAGATTTTACCAAAGGAGACGGAAGTAGCTCTCAGAAAAAAGTAACTCGTCGTATTGAGTATGTTCGTGACCAGCTTTTAGGTAATTGATGAATAGTACATTATTTGAAGATTTTGATGAACGCGCTCAAGAAGTTAGTAAATATTTTTTCTTACTGAAAAATTTAGAGCAAGGTTCAATTAAGTTGAGTATGGGTAATCCTAATAATCACAAGATTAAAAATATAGATGTCGAATTGGAAAAGACTTTAAAAGCAACAGGATTTTTACTACTTTATAATTTAATTGAATCAACAATTAGAAATGCTATTGAATCTATTTTTGATGATATGGCAAATCAAAATATATCCTTTGATGATCTGAAAAGAGATATCAAGAAAATTGTTATTGATAATTTTAAGAAAAATAAGAGGACTGATAATCTTTTAAACGCTATTAATCATATTTCTCTAGATATAATCTTCGCAAGTTTTGACAAAGGAAAGCTATTTTCAGGCAATATCGATGCTAGAAAAATAAGAGAAACAGCAGAAGCTTATGGTTTTTCTTGTCAAACTACTGCAAGAAAGACACAGGATGGTAATGATTTGCTAAAAATCAAGACAAATAGAAATGATTTAGCGCATGGCTTTAAATCTTTTGAAGAAGTGGGTAAAGACGCTACAGCAGAAGACCTATTACAAATCAACTATACTTTTGCAGATTTTGCGTTCTCTAACTAAGTACAAATATTTAGGGGACTCAGAAAATTTCCTAGCACAGCGAGTTTTCTGAAGTCTTAATGATAGAGTAAACCTGGCTCTCTCAATCAGCGAGGTCGGGATATGCAGCAGTTGATTCCTTTAGAATTGTTTAGCTATTTCCTGGTTTTTCAATGCCACTTCTCCAAACCAAATTTTGTTTATTTCCAAGGATATTTGTGGGGATTATTACTAACTAGAGGTCGCAAGACCATGAATAATATTGCTCACTGTTGTTTTTGGGTCGAACGGTCGCTATCAAGTTGGGAACGCTTTCTCTCGGAAAATCTGTGGGATGTCAATGCCGTAGTCAAAACTTTAGTCACACTCCTACTCCAGAAGCTAGAAAATCAGCTCCAAGTCCACGGCGGATATCTAGTTGGACTAGATACTTTATTACTTGCTAAAAATGGACAGAAAATGTCAGGAGTTCAACTGTGGAAGGATCACAGTGGAAATGCCAACAGAGGAGAAAGACTCCAGGGTCATCATTGGGGTCTTCTCGGATTAATCGGTTGGGAACAAAAGAGCCAACGTTATTGGTGTTGGCCAGTCAAGATGAGGCTCATTTCTGGCAAATTAAATCCTTTTCAATTCATCGTTGACCCTGAGGGCAAAGCTCGCAGAGCTAATTTTTGGGATGGAGTTATTCCCTTAGTTCTCGACTTGAAACAGCAGTTGAACTCTGTGGTCTTACGAGTTGTTGTCGATGCTTATTTTTGTAAAGTTCCTTTTCTCGCACCTTTGGTTGCGGCGGGAATTTCAGTGGTGACAAGAATGCGAAAAGATGCCGTAGCCTGGGATCAACGAATTGAGTCTGGGACTAGAAAAAAAGTAAAAATGGAAGGAGAATGGAAACTGGCTCAGCTGCTTCAAAAATTTACACCTCGAACACTCTCAGTCAAAATTTATGGCCAACAGGTTCAAGTTGAAGCTGTCGAACGAGAAGTTTTTATTCGCGGATTTGGGCCTCAAGTCAAAGTTGTTGTCGCTAAAGGCAAAAAAGAACCGATTATTTTTCTCTCAACTGATCTGACCTTAACGGCGGCTCAAATTATTGAAATCTATGCCGCTCGCTTCTCAATTGAATTAGCGATCAGAGACTTGAAACAGCATTTTGGTCTGGCTCACTATCAGTGCTATTTAGGAATCGCAATTGACGAGCGACCCTGCCGAGGTTCCCTCGGCAAAGGAACGCGCGAGTTTGACCGCTTTGTCCATCTAGCTTGCATCGCTTATTGTCTCTTTGGTTTATTCCAAAGACAACAACTCAAGTTTGACTGGATGCCCAAAGTTTCTGCTCTTCATTCCGAGTTGAGTTTTTCTCGTCTCCGTCGAGGACTTCAACATTTTGCCATTAGTCGTGTGCTTTCTCCTAAGTCCGCTTCTGAAGCGGACTTTCCCCCACAATCTCCTGAGCTAGATCAGATTCTCCGTCTAGTTGCCTAACCCTGCCAGTTTCAAGTTTTGATGACTTAATACAGAATCCCGATTTCTGGGTAAATTTCTGCAGAAGTATAGACAAAATAACGAAGAAGTAATCATTTTGATCGATATTGGTACTCGTGATGAGGTTTATTAATAATGCACGAGCGTAATGCGTACAACTTCCCCTTGGACTTAGCCGCTGGTGAGTCGGCTTCTGTAGCTTTAACTGCTCCTGCAATTAATGGTTATTAGCTATTTAGCTGAAAATAGAATTTTGTTCTGAGCGTCTCCTTCTGAAGAGGGCGCTTTTTGTCTGCATAATTTCCCAATCTATAAGCTATTGGCCACAGGAAATTTAGTCACCGTCATAATATGATGAATACTATCGGAACTTTTGTCCATCTACATAAGTTTATGGACTTCATTAAGTCTAATTGATAGTATTTCGACTAAAAGCAAAATGACCAAGCACACACAAGCTCACCTAACTAGAACCCTTGATAAAAGCCAGCCTAGTGCGGTGCTAGAGAAGACACAAAGTCAGATGGAGTATTATATGGGCGCTAAGCTGATTGAGATGGGAGTTGACCCCAAATCGGCTATTTATCGCTGGTCAGTCTCAAACCAGGACAATGAGAAGCTCTGGACTCTCAGCGCTTACTGGGACAAGGACAAAGAGGAGCTATTGTCTGGAAAAATTCCTCTCACTGGCATTGATCTAATCGATTGTGCCAGAGCTAATGCTATTTCTGGACTAGAAACTACCGCTCAGCTCTGTGGCTATGGTAAAGATATCAAAGGGTTTCAAGATGCCTTAAAGGAAGCTAGTTCTCAAATGGGTCTTAACATTGGCTCCCTAGTTGAATTAATCAGTTTACAAGGTGACAAAGGCATTGATATCGCTCCCGATACCAACTTTTCTCTCTAGATATTGATACTGAGAGCAATATTCTTGGGAATATTTAAATTATATTAAAGCGTGAATCTAGTAAACCAATAGGTAAAACCGAGAAAACCCAAACAGGTACTGACAACGAGAGCTAAAATCGCTATCTCACTACTTTTCATCATTGATTGTTTGTTAATTCTGAAATCTTGATTAGAGTAAGAATGCACTTAAACCATGAGGATCTAAGTGCATTCCCTATTTTTATATATGTTATAGGTCAGCCGTTTTATAAGTTAGGTGGCTGACGGTTTTTAAATATCTTGTAAATTATTGTAAAGGATTGTTAAGTTATATGACAATGACTTGAAAGTATTCTTAAGATTTTCTTTATATTTCTCTTAATAGGGAAAACTTGTAAATGGAAATGAACGCCTACCTACAGAAATTGCTGGGTTACTAACCTCTGATAAACAAAGCTTCCGAGAGATAATTCGCCAATTTCGCGCTCTAACTCCAGGTGAAACTTTAAATTTACCTACCTACAGAGAAGAAACTCTAATCTATTGTGTCTCGACTAATTGCTATGCCATAGTAGGTGAAGTTGCAGGAGCAGAAGTTTGGTATATATTGGACCGCGAAGCTTTAGAAAGTTTATTAATGACTGCTCATCCAGATTGGATACCTAATCCCAAAGAAATGGAGAAAAGCTGACGACTTCTCTCCAAATCCTGGGAACAATCTTTAGTTGCCTAAGGTAGTTTTCTGATTATCTTGCCAACCTTGGGGATTGATACGTAAAAGTTCCTGCATCGAAGCTATTAAGTTAACTTTCACCAGATCAATTTTCCCTTGGGAGGAAAGCAAAAAATTCCAGACGACGTTTACCTTGAACAGACTAGTACTAACTTGACCGCGAACTTCGACGTCGGTCTTCCCACTTGGTAGAACTTGAGAAGTTGCAGATTGAGGCTGAAATTTCATATCTACTGCTTCCTTCGTCAAATAGTCGGCAATAGCTTGCTGACCAACGACAGGACTATCAAAAGGGGGAACTAATTGTCCTTGGTCAGAAAACAGGGTAGCAGTGAGTATAAACTGCCCTTTGTTGAGAGTCGAAAAGTAAGATTGGATTGCAAACTCTTCACAGTGGAAAGAAGTCGAGTTGTTAATCTTGGTTGAAACCATAATTGCTAATTGTTATATTGCGAGAGGATCAATACCCATTTCCACAGCAAATCGACGTAACAATGTCAATTGCTGACCAAATTCTAATTTAGCGATTTGACTAAATACATTTAATCCAGCATTAGAAAGTCTGTAGTTATCGGGGACAGGGACAATCTCTCCTGTAGTCATTCCTTCAGCTAGCTGATACCAAAAAGCCAATTTGTTGTTGTTGGTAAATACTCCGTAGGCACGAGTCAGAGGATTGTTAACTTGATTAACCAAATCGCGCATGAATTGAAGCTGTTGTTCGTAAGATAGAGCTTTAACTTTCCCTAATAAACCTTGAGTGAATTGTTCTCTAGCTGCACCAGGAGCGGCGGGGGTAATTGCTCCGCCTAAATTTTCGTAGATAACCCAAAACAAGCCTAATTTTTCATCAGTGCTAAGTGTCTTGAGCGCAGCTTGAACAGTGGAGACTGCATTAAGAACATTACTAGATTGGGTAGTTCTGTCGGCAGTATATGTCATGGTTTTATCGTGCTTTCTATAATATTTGAGTTTTATATGTTATCTACTGTTAAGTAATGTAACAAAAAGTAAAAAATAACGACAATTGCTTAACAGTGGTGAAAACCGTACTCTTAAAGTGCATTGATATCATTCTTTGTTATTAACTGGTTTTCTGGGGCAGGCTAAAGCTCTAAATCAGACCTTCCGACTCAAATTCGTCCTATCTGCGATCGCGTTGTCCTGTCTGCGATCGCGATCAATAGAGAAATAATGGGTTTAGTAATTGGGAGCGATCGCTTATGTTTGGTGCAATTATGCGCTCCTCAAGGATTTATTTCGGCGGTGCGCATCGGACAAAGGCAGACTGCCGCACCTAATCTGTAAAAATTATTAGAGGCCAAGGATATCACCAAAGTTTTCCATTTTGCTTGCTTTGATGTAGCTCAGTTTCATTATACTTTTGGCGTTGAGACAACACCCATTTTTTGTACTAAAATCGCTAGTAAATTAACTCGTAAGAGTTAATCAATTATGTATACTTGTTTTAAGTTTTTTATAAGATAATATCCTGAAGCATTACTTGATATTAGACTTTGTTTGGCATGGTATTCAGAACTTTTCTCAATATTAATCGCTTATATACTTAAAGTTTATCGATATCATTCTACATTGAGTAAATATACAGAAAAATTATTCAATTTGTTCTATATTAAGGTTAAAATTTAGAAAGTTTTCGTATAATTCGTAGTTAGGTGCATAAACTGAGAACAAATGAGCAGCATCTTTCTTTGAGGGCGGATATATTGAATGGTCGCCAAAAACGTGGATCGCTAAGGCATATCTGCGTGAAGACAATGGAGAAAAGCTGTTAATTGAAAATATTGTGTGAGGTCAGTTTAGTCTCATATAACGAGGCGCTGCACTTGACAGCTCAATTACTAACTCGCTCGCGGCAAGCGAGCTTGGTAGTCAAAGGGAACGCTAAAAAAGAGAAGTAAAGCGCGAGTTAAACATTTAGCAGTAGTTTTATTACAGGCGATCGCCCCATTACCGTAAATTGCGATCGCGAATAGCTGATAATAGTTCTAATTGCTCGATGTTAGTTCACAAAGGACAAAAAATGTTACTTTAAGAATCGAGCCAAAACATAGGAGTAATAAATAGTCGTGGAGTCCCGATATAACGCAACAGAAATCGAACAGAAATGGCAACAAGTCTGGACTGATTCTCATCTAGATCAAACCCCCGAATCTCAAGATAAGCCCAAGTTTTATGCTCTGTCGATGTTCCCCTATCCCTCGGGAAATCTCCATATGGGTCATGTGCGTAACTATGTGATTACCGATGTGATTGCTCGTCTCAAAAGAATGCAAGGATATCGGGTATTACATCCTATGGGTTGGGATGCTTTTGGCTTACCCGCAGAAAATGCGGCAATCGATCGCGGAATTCCCCCTGCTAAATGGACGAAACAGAATATTGCCCAAATGCGATCGCAGCTTAAGGAATTAGGCTTGTCTCTTGATTGGTCAAGGGAAGTGGCAACCTGTTTTCCTGATTATTATAGTTGGACACAATGGTTATTTCTGCAATTTTTTGAGGCGGGATTGGCATACCAAAAAGAAGCTTCTGTAAATTGGGACCCCATCGATCAAACTGTGCTAGCTAATGAGCAAGTAGATAGTGAAGGATTTTCTTGGCGCAGTGGCGCGAAAGTAGAACGCAAATTACTCAGGCAATGGTTTCTCAAAATTACTGATTATGCAGAACAATTACTACAAGATTTAGATCAGCTTGAAGGTTGGCCAGAGCGGGTAAAAATAATGCAGGCTAACTGGATTGGAAAATCTGTCGGAGCCTACTTAGAATTTCCCATTGTGGGCATGGATGAAAAAATTGCCGTCTTTACCACTCGCCCTGATACAGTGTACGGAGTAACTTACGTAGTCTTAGCACCAGAACATCCTTTAACTCCCCAAGTTACAACTGCAGAACAGAAAACAGCTGTAGAAGCTTTTGTCAAAGAAGTTGCTAGCGAAAGCGAAATAGATCGCACCGCAGAAGATAAACCCAAACGAGGTATTCTTACTGGAGGCAAAGCGATTAATCCTTTTAACGGTGAAGAAATTCCTATTTTGATCGCCGACTATGTGCTTTATGAATATGGAACAGGGGCGGTTATGGGAGTACCTGCCCATGATGTTCGGGATTTCAAATTTGCTGGGGAAAATAATTTACCGATTAAAACTGTAATTATCACTGAAAATAGCGATCCAGAAAGTCTTGAAGAATTAACCGAAGCCTATACTGCTCCTGGGGTTATGGTAAATTCTGGTGACTTTAATGGGATTGCTTCGGAAATCGGCAAAAGCAAAATTATCGAATACGCCCAAGAAAAAGGCTACGGTAAAGCCAGAATTCAATATCGTTTAAGAGACTGGCTCATTTCCCGTCAAAGATATTGGGGCTGTCCCATCCCGATTATTCATTGTCCTAGTTGTGGTGCTGTTCCCGTACCCCAGAGCGATTTACCAGTCAAACTTCCCGAACAAGTGGAATTTAGTGGCAAAGGTGCTTCTCCCTTAGCAAAATTGGAAGATTGGGTGAATGTGACCTGTCCTAGTTGTGGTGAACCTGCTAAAAGGGAAACCGATACGATGGATACCTTTATCGATTCATCCTGGTATTTCCTGCGCTATACCGATGCGAACAATCCTGACGAAGTTTTTACCCAAGACAAAGTTAATGATTGGATGGCGGTCGATCAATATGTGGGAGGAATTGAACATGCGATCTTACATTTACTCTATTCTCGCTTCTTTACCAAAGTACTACGCGATCGCGGATTACTCAATTTTGATGAGCCATTTAAACGCCTATTAACCCAGGGAATGGTACAGGGTTTAACCTATCAAAACCCCACGACGAAACAGTATATTCCCTCTAGTGATATTGATCCTGATGATCCTAAAGATCCTGAAACAGGAGAAAAATTAGATGTTTTCATGGTCAAAATGTCAAAATCTAAATACAACGGAGTTGACCCCAAACAAGTACTAGAGAAATATGGTGCTGACACCGCGCGGATGTTTATTCTCTTTAAAGCACCACCAGAAAAAGACTTGGAATGGGATGATGCCGATGTCGAAGGGCAATTTCGATTTCTGAATCGGGTTTGGACACAAGTAACAGAGTTTGCTGCTACTCAATCTACTTCTGATCAGGCAGGAAAACTTACTAAAGACGAAAAAGATCTTCGTCGAGCGATTCATACTGCGATTAAAGAAATTGCTGAAGATTTAGCAGGAGATTACCAATTTAATACGGCAGTTTCTGAATTAATGAAACTTTCTAATGCACTCAAAGATAGTAAATCTGTGAAATCTCCTGTTTATAAAGAAGGAGTGGAAACTTTACTGCTCTTGCTTGCTCCTTTTGCACCTCATATTGCTGAAGAATTATGGCAACAATTAGGTCATCAAGATTCTGTGCATCAACAGAGTTTTCCGCAAGTCGATCCAGAAGCCTTGGTGGTAGATGAAATCACTCTAGTAATTCAGATCATGGGTAAAACTCGCGGTAAAATTCAAGCGCCTGCTAGTGCAGATAAAGCGACTCTAGAACAACTTGCCCAAGAATCAGAAGTTGCTCAACGTTACTTAGAAGGAAAACAAATCAGAAAAGTGATTGTTGTCCCAAATAAGTTGGTTAATTTTGTAATTTCAAAATAGTTTATAGAAAAGGCTGAGAATATCCTTGTTATTTATCTTTGTTATTAAGAAAAAAATAAGAAGTTAACAAAACAAAGCCTCTCACAAATAGGAACTAAAAATGAAGCCCATAAATATTCACTAATATTGTTTTAAATGAAACACATAGGGAGAGCGAAAAAAAGTGAGGGAGATAGTTTAAAATAATCTCACGTCAGAAACTTGAATGCCCGTAATCTATTAGCTCAAAGTACTATTACACGGCATTAGACCCATGATTTGGCGACGTATCTTGGTGCAAAGTGATAGTACAATCGCCGATCTACACTAGATAATCCCAATTGCCATGGGTTGGTCTGACGAAAAAGAACAGCTATTAAAAAAGTCATAAAAATCATGAAAAATCTATCTCTATTCTTAAATTTAGGTTTGGTTACTCTTATGAGTACTTTTGTCCCGGTAAATGCTCAAATAGATACTGAAACTAGTGATGATACTCAAACTAATGGGATTGTTGAGTTAAAGGATAAATCTTCTTTAGAATGTCGGGTAAATAACGACGCTAATAGAAATCAAACGATTCAAGATGAAACGGTTGCCGCCCCAACCTATGAAGTAGCTGTTGTTGGTACTAATTGCCCTGAGTATCCAGCAACTAGTGGTGATTCTAGTAATAGTTCTACTAATAGTGGTGATACCACTATTGATAATGCTATTGATGGCAATAGAGCCAAATAGTGATAGTTGATTTAAGAGGCGATCACATTTCTAGCAGATTAATCATAGTCACACCTCCCCGGCTAAGTAACCTGTCCCAAGAAAAGCCTAAGTCGTTACTTGTCTCGGGGACAGAGCAATAGCTTGATCTAGCCAAAGATCTTTGAAGTAGGAAGCCCACACCGGTGTTTACCCTGCAGGCTGTCACAAGTATTTGACCTAAAGAATCTAACTGTTGTATTAATTTAAAGTAGCTGGCAAATCACCAACGCTTTTTGTTGAATCAAAAATAAATTTATGCGATTAAGTCAACTGACAAAAGAGATCGATAATGCTCTACTAGAAATTCAATACAGTCTGATTGTCAAAAGCCGTCGTCAACAAATTCCCTTAATTCAGGAAATAGAGCGCCTCAGAGAAAATAAGCGATATCAAAACCCGAAGAGCTTAATCCCTTTTGGTTACAAAATCTACTCTCAAAGTGATGAAGATGGAATCATTCATGAGATTTTCCAGAGAATTGGCGTAACTAATCGCATTTTTATCGAATTTGGTATTGGCAATGGCTTAGAAAATAACTCTTTGGCACTACTTTTTGCTGATTGGCAAGGGCTTTGGATTGATGCGTCAGAACGCTCTCTTCAGAAAATCCGTAAGTATTGGCATCATATAATCACTAAAGGTCAATTAAAAGTGGTTCAAGCTTTTATCACCACTAATAATATTAATCAATTAATTGATTCCCAGATTGATTCTTCCGAAGTCGATCTGTTGTCGGTAGATATTGATGGTAATGATTACCATATTGTTAATGCCATAACCTGTATTCGTCCTAGAGTTCTCGTTATTGAATATAATGCTAAGTTCAGACCCCCAGCCCTCTTTTGTCTAGATTACGATGCAACCCACACTTGGAAAAAAGATGATTGTTTTGGAGCATCCTTAAAATTTTTGGAAGTTAATTTAGCTCAAAAAGGATACTGTCTTGTTGGTTGTAATTTAGCAGGAGTCAACGCCTTTTTTGTTCGCCAAGATCTGGTTCAAGATCATTTTTTGTCGCCTTTTACGGCGGAAAATCATTATGAGCCTGCTAGATACTATCTTTCTGGTTATCAAGCTGGTCATCGAGCTTCCTATCAGACTTTGGCTAAATCTCTCACAATGCGATCTTAGTCAAATTTAAGCTACCATTTTTTACCCACTAAATTTAAGCTTTAATCAGTTTTAACCAGATAACGTCTGGCCACAATCAGTTTCTGATCTTATTTTTTAAACTAGTATCATGAACTATTCTCTATTCCCTGCGCTGTGAGGTGCTGATAACTGATAACCCTTCGGGAAGTGTGCGTCCCTTAGCTGATATGTTTCATCAGCAGGGACGCACTTCTGATAACTGATTAAACCTGCATTGCTACCATTTTTTCCACGGCTTCCACAATTTGTCCTGGCTGAATAATCGTTAATCTTTCCAACGTCCCATTATAAGGAGTCGGAATATCTTGTGAAGATAAACGTAATACAGGCGCATCCAATTCATCAAATAGCTGTTCGCTAATTAAGGCTACAAGTTCAGCAGCAATGCCCCCAGTTTTCATGCATTCTTCAACGATAATTACGCGATGGGTTTTCCTGACAGATGCACTAATAGTTTCCATGTCAAAAGGTTTCAAAGAAATTAAATCAATAATTTCTGGGTCATAACCTTTTTTCTCTAAAATTTTAGCTGCCTGAGTACAGTGGTGACGCATTCTGGAGTAAGTCAAAATCGTGACATCTTTTCCTGGACGAACCATTTCTGCTTTATCTAGCGGTACGATATATTCCTCGTCTGGTAAATTTTCTTTATGGTTGTAGAGTAAAACATGTTCAAAAAACAATACGGGATTGTCATCGCGAATCGCTGCTTTTAGCAAACCCTTCGCATTATAAGCTGTGGAACAAGCAACAATTTTTAAACCTGGGACAGCATGGAAATAGGCTTCTAATCTTTGAGAATGTTCTGCTCCTAATTGTCTACCAACTCCACCAGGGCCTCTAATTACCATTGGGATCTTAAAATTACCGCCAGAAGTATAACGCAACATTCCTGCATTATTCGCAATTTGATTAAATGCCAATAGCAAAAAGCCCATGTTCATCCCTTCAATAACAGGGCGTAAGCCAGTTAAAGCTGCTCCCACTGCAAGTCCACAAAAACTATTTTCTGCAATGGGGGTGTCTAATACTCTAAGCTCGCCGTATTTTTGATAAAGATTTTTGGTAACTTTATAAGAACCACCATAATGCCCGACATCTTCGCCTAAAACGAATACGGTATTATCTCTAGCCATTTCTTCGTCTGTGGCTTCCCGCAGAGCATTGAACATTAAAGTTTCTGCCATAAATTTTTTCCTATATTTGCCAAGGATAATCCTATCATTAGCCAACCTCTCTAATCTATCTCAGCGTGAGCGCCCTTTCCTAAAGGTCAAGGATATTAAGAGAGTAGAGCATTATAAAACGTTCTTAGGATCTTTACATATTGTTTGATTTTTGAACACACTGACCTAGCTTAATAGTTTAGGTTCAACTAACTCTCAGATTTTATCTCTACAAAGTAGTACGTGATAAATTATTAAATGCTTCTAATTTACTGAATCAGAGAAAGTGACAATTCAACAACCGAAACCTAAAAGTCTAGGTCTTGCGGAATTAACTCTAATCGGACTCTTAGCGGGAATAGCTTGCGGTCTGTTTTTCGGGGAAGAGGCAGCCAGACTGAAAATTATCGGTGATGCTTACGTCAGACTTTTACAAATGACAGTGTTGCCCTACATAATTTTCTCTCTGATTGGTAACATCGGTCAGTTGACCGTTGAACAGGGTAAATTGTTGGCTAAAAGAGCGGGCACAGTTCTGCTAATTTTGTGGGGAATTGGCATCGTCATGATTGTTACGATGCCCTTGGCATTACCGCCACAAGTATCAGCCTCATTTTTTAGTACTAGTATATTAGAAGCTCCAAAAGAAGTTAATCTAGTCAAACTGTTTATCCCGTCGAATATATTCGATGCATTAGAAGAAAACATAGTTCCGTCTATCGTGGTCTTTTGTATTGCTTCGGGAATTGCCCTCATGGGAATTCAAAAAAAGCAAGCATTACTTGAGCTATTTGAAGTTTTGTCTCAGGCGATGACTAAAGTCACCAAAACCTTGACTAAAGCTGCTCCTCTTGGCGTGTTTGCTATTACAGCTAATGCAGCGGGGACGATGGGATTTGAGGAACTTGGTCGGCTGCAAGGTTATTTTATTATTTATACTATTGCTTTTTTATTGCTTACTTTCTGGGTCTTACCTGGTTTAGTAGCAGCGTTAACCCCTTTTAAGTTTGGGGAAGTGATAAAAATCTCTAGAACAGCACTAGTTCTTGCTTTTTCCACGGGGAAGGCGTTAGTGGTTCTGCCTTTGATAATTGAAAATGTTAAAGAATTGTTCAAGGAATATGACATTCAAAGTGAGGAAGCAGTTACTACTACCGAAGTTGTGGTACCTCTAGCCTATCCTTTTCCTAATCTGGGCAAGATGTTAGCCATGCTGTTCATTCCCTTTGCAGCATGGTTTCTGGGTAAACCAATGGGCTTTGATGATTACTTCGTCTATATCACTGCTGGCTTCCCCAGCTTTTTTGGCAGTGTGACAGTTGCTATGCCTTTTGCTCTTGACCTGATGAAACTTCCGGCTGATATGTTTCAGTTATTTTTAGTTACAGGTATTTATGCCTCTAGTATATCTGATTGTTTGGCTGCCATGCATCTGATGGCATTAACCTTGCTAGTTGCTTGTGCTTCTAGCGGAACTTTGCGACTTCGTTGGAAACGGGTTGGTATTGTTTTAGTTACGGCAGTATTAGTTGCCGGAATTCTCTTGTTAAGTACTCGTGTTTATCTCGCTAAAGCCTTTGAGGGAAGCTACAACAAAGACCAAATAGTTGCCAGTATGCAGTTACTGGAAAATAGAGTCCCTTATGAAATTGTTGAACCTGCGCCAAATCCAGATCCACTGCTCGCCGGAGAAACCATATTAGAACGGATTAAAAGGCGGGGCATAATCAGAGTTGGGTTCTATCCTGATAACTTACCTTGGTCATACTATAACTCTGAACAAGAGTTAGTAGGATTTGATATTGATATGGCGCATCGGCTCGCCCGGGAGTTAGATAAAACAATTGAGTTGGTGCCTTTTCAGTTTTCTACCTTTGTGCAACAAATGAAGGAAGACCATTTTGATATTGCCATGTCAGGAGTAGCTGGAACCATTGAGCAATCTCAAGAAGTACGACTCGGGAATCCCTATCTATACATCAATTTGGCATTGGTTGTTCCCGACTATCAAGATAAAGAGTTTGCCACCCTCAAGTTAATTCAAAACCAGAAAAATTTGAGGATTGGGGTTGAATCACCTGAATTCGTAACCGAAAAAGTTAAGTCATTGTTGCCCAATGTCGAGTTTGTAGATCTCGAATCTGATCGGGAATTTTTTGAAGGGACTGGGCCAGGAAAAGATTTGGATGCACTGTTTATCAGTGCGGAAGAAGGTTCTGCTTGGACACTTCTATATCCTAATTTTCAGGTAGTAACTCCTTTCCCGCGTAATATTGCACTTCCTCTAGTCTATCCCTTCCAAGATGATGCCCTACTTGATGAGGTTTTGGATCATTGGATCGAACTAAAACAAAATGATGGAACATTTGAAGATGCTTATGATTACTGGATTTTGGGTAAAGGAGCGGAGCAAAAAGAACCCCGCTGGAGTATTATCCGAAATGTACTGCACTGGGTAGATTGACAGACTTATCATAATTAGTAGTGATGTATTAACTTCAGCAACATATTAAAAAGAAAAATCAAATTGCAAGAATAAATATTTAATGCTTCCTGTTGTGTTGCAATGCGCCCCATATAATCCTCAATGTAGCTCAGTAATATTACTGAATAATTGAATTTTTAAGAGGAGCTGAAGGACATGGCATTTATTCCTGGTACACCTGCGTCAGAAGTTTTGATCGGTACCCCAGAAGATGATCAAATAGCTGGTTTTGAAGGAGATGATCTTCTCAATGGGGGCCCTGGAAACGATTTATTAGATGGTGGAATTGGACGTGATACATTACTAGGTGGAGTCGATTCAGCTGGTGCAGACACTTTCGTTTTAAGAGCAGATCCTATTCCTGGTGATGATGATGATTTTTATAAAGATGTTATTGCGGACTTTATAGTTGAAGAAGGCGATTTATTTGTTCTTGGTACGCTACCAGATGGAACTCAAATAACATTTGACATGTTGCGGTTTGAGCTTGAAGATGAAGGAGGTATAAGTGGCACAGAAATTGAAGTTCTGTTTAACGGAGAGAGTGAGGAAATTGCTGTAGTGGCAAACGTTACTCCTGACCAACTTAGTAATCCAAGTCTGTATCTTCTTGCTACAGAATTCTTCGCTTAGGATAAACTTTGTTCTGGTTGTCAAATTATATCTGACAACCTGCTCCTTGCGATCGCTTGTCCGACTGCAGTGGCGACAGTTAGGAATCCTGGCCATGAGTAAGGCGATCGCTGGAATAATTTTCCTGTTCGGGATTCGGAGCTATTTAGGCTATGCTTCTCAAGGTGCTTATGATAAAGACAAGGTAATTGTCTCGATGCAATTGCTAGAGAATCCTGTCCCTGCTACTATCGTCGAACCTGTTCCTAATCCGAATCCTTTACTGACCGGTGAGACGATATGGGGGCGCATCAAGCGGCGGCATCATCCGAATTGGGTTTGATTCTGACAACTCAAAGCATTGATGTATTAAGTTTTGCGACATAATCACAAAGAAAAATAAAGTTGAAACACGAAATATTTAATGTTGCATTTGTACTAGAATATGAGCCCTATAATACCCAGTGTAACTCAGTAAAATTACTGAGTATTGTCTTGGTAACCTAGGGGAGATTAATGTTATGCCATATATTGAAGGTACGCTTTTAGACGATATAATCCAGCTCTGTTTATTTCAGCTACGGAATTCTTTGCTTAAAATAAATCTTGTTCTGTTTGTCAAATATATAGACATCTCCAGAAATTTAGATTTTTAGTTCCGTTTTTCAATCGTTTCAGAATTAATTATTGGAAATGTGTTATGAGGATGTTCTTTTCTAAAAATAAATAAATTTGCCGACAAATCACTCTTTATCATGAACAATACTTGGAAAATATTTAGATTTTTACTATTAGCGATCGCAACCTCGATTTTTGTCAATGTTTCCCCAGTAGTCGCCCAATTTACTGGCCCTGGAGGAAGTCAGACAGAGACAGGGGAAGTGACCGTAGCTTCGATCAAAATGAATCCCATCGATGATATGGATGTTGTTTTGCAGGGCAGCCTACTGAATAAACTCTCCCACGAGAAATATAGTTTTTCTGATGGAACTGGTGAGATAACTGTGGAGATCGATGACGAAGACTTCGGAGGAAAACAAGTCGATCCTAATACCAGTATTGAGATTCACGGAGAAGTGGATGTTAGGGGTTCCTCGGTTCAAATCGACGTTGATTGGTTTCGGATTCTCTAGGCTTTGCAAGCATACATGACCATTTTTTGAATTCAAAATTCAAAATTCAAAGTTCAAAATTTTTGGCTTTAACCTAATTTAATAATTGTTTAATTAAGGATACAAGCCTCGTTCTTCAGAACGAAAAAAATCAAAAATATTTTCCTTCTC
>JASJDR010000032.1 GCA_030065615.1 Xenococcus sp. MO_188.B8
TTAGTAAATTGGTATGACAGCAGCAATCATTAACCAGTATCAGGCTTACACACTAATATTCCTGCTATCGTCCAAAAATAATTTCACTGAATTTTTTTACGTCATATTCCCCATTCATAAATTAGGAGTTGTACTATGTTTTTTGCTATTAAAAATCAGAAAAATAGCCTTGATCGTATAGTGACTTTTTCTCAAGCTCTTTTATTGGGAACAGCTGTTAGTTTATTTATTAACACTAATGCTAATGCCACAGACGTAGTTGATATCAAATATAAAGAAACAGAAATTTCCATTAAAACTAAAGAATTAAAGAAATTTGCTAATACAGGGGAAATATCTCCCAGACTACAAAAATTCTTTAACGATACCGAACAAGTACCTGAATTTTTAAGTAGCCTATTAACCCAAGAAATTTATATTAGTCGTAGCTTAATCAACGATATTCTTGATAGTCCTACTGGAGAATTTTTCTTACTCAAACTTAATCAAGCTATTGATGCTTCTGCTAGCACTGAGGACTTAGAAGCAGTAAAGAAAACAGTGATCAAAGCTTATAAAGATGATCAAGAACTTTCCATCTTAGAGTTCTTAAGCGAATATCCTAAACCTCGGTTAAAAGTAGATTTAACTGGCTTGGAAAGCACTTACAACGATGCTAATCAATTTACCGCAAAAATATTACCTGCTTGGGAAGTTGCGAAATCTTTTTTAGAAGATGTAGTTTGTGACTGTAAAAACTGATTCATAAGAACGCATAAATTACGATTCTTTTCTCTAGATTCCCTGAAAAAATTAGTAATTGGAAGTCAAAAATAGTCATCAATAATAAGTCACTAAAAATGGGTTAAGGAGCTCAAGATGACCATCAAAAATCAACAATACACTATTGCTACTTTAGTCAACGTCAAAAAATTACAAGAAATTCTTGATGAATTAGCTAAAGCTGGCTTATCCGAGGAAGAAATTTCTGTAACTGTCAAAGAGCCAAAAGAAAAACTATCAACCTCTTCTACTGATACCCAAAAAAATTATGGTAACTATGCAGGCGCAGGAATCAGAAGTGGTGCAGTTAATGGTAGCATTTTAGGCAGTCTTCTAGGTGTTTTAATGGCAACAGGTTTAGTGGCAATTCCTCTAGTTGGTCCGATCATGTTACCAGAAGCGATCCTAACTGTTTTAGCGACAGCTTTAGCAGCTAGTGGGATTGGAACACTTCTGGAGGAATTTTTGGCTATCTTGTTGGTAGAAGAATTAGCAAGCAACCTTTAGATATCACCGATCCTCAACAATCGCAAAATACCTATCTCATGATTATTCAAGGTGATGAATTAGATATTCAAAGTGCTAAGAAAATTTTTAATGAACATCATCAAAAATGGGTGGTAGCAAAAAGGAAAGGATTAGATTCAGTTCATCCTTTTAAAGACTACCCCAAAATGGATACGTAATTATCTTTTCACTTTAAAAGAGAATCAAGAAAATACTTTTCATTATCCTCATCTCTAGTTTTAATCATTATCTAGTCATATCTTCTCCTTCACTATTTGGAGGTTAACAAAATGAAATTATTTACTGATTTAGTGCTTACTGCTTTACTATTTGGTAGTGTAAACGTAATTAGATTTAACTCGATAGAAGAGGTAGCAAAAACTAGCTCTGATGCGCCTGATTCTATTGAGGTTTTAGTTGATTATACTATTCAAAAAAATCGCCAAGACGCGGTTAGTAATCTTCGCAAAGCCCAACTGAACGCAGATATTCGCGCTAGAGAACAACGCTATCTGTTATTCGGCGAAGGAAAACCAAGGGATGATCATGATCTACAAAGTGAAGTCCGTAGCAAGTTAGAGCTTAATCTGCCAACAGCGTCCTTAGCAGTTCAAGCAAAAAGTAGTTTAGTAACTGTTGTAGGAACAGTTCAAGAGCCACAACATTTACAAAAAATTGCAACTTTAGCACAAGAAATTCCTGGAGTTATTCAGGTTAAAGTTAAAGCGATCGCGGTTAATCAGTAAAACTTTTTTGGCGATTTTTAGAGATACCTGGCTCAGTTTTTATTACTATTGTTAAATTTTTATCATTCAAAAAGCCAATAGTAAAACCTAGATTTAATATTTTCTCTAATTAACGAGGAATTGATGATGCAGAAGTATTTATTGTTATGCTTGATAGCTGCTGGATTTTTTACCAGAGTTTCCTTGGCTAATGCACAATCAACAATTACTAAGGAAAATTCTAATCTAGAACCGCAAAATCAGATCGAGTTTTCTGGGTATTCTTCAGCAAAGAATTTACTAATATCACAAGAAATTGAGGTTGATACTCCAGAAGGGGTAGAGCTAAAAACTAAACCACTGATTGTACCTGCTGATCAGGGACAAACTATAACCGATATTCAGGTAAGGTTTGTGGATCGTAACAATCAACCAGTCGAGGGAAAACTCAACCCAGGAAAATCATTTCTCCAAAGTAACCAACATCAAAAAATATATTAACAGTAAACAATAACCGAAATAAAATGAAAATTGCCATTTTGTCACAAGATCCTGCTCTCTATTCAACTAGAAGGCTTAGAGAGGCAGGAGAAGCCCAAGGACATGATATGCGGGTGATTAACTACCTGCGCTGTTATATGAATATTACTTCTCACCGGCCTTCAGTAGTTTGCAATGGTAAACCCCTAGAAGATTTCGATGCGATTATTCCCCGCATTGGCGCTTCTCGAACCTTTTATGGTACGGCTGTAGTTCGTCAATTTGAAGTCATGGGAGTTTTTCCGACTAATGAATCCCAGGCAATTTCTCGTTCTCGCGATAAGCTGCGCTGTTTGCAAATTTTGGCTCGAGAAGGAGTTGGCTTACCCGTAACGGGATTTGCCCATGCTACTCAAGATATTGATGGTTTAATCGAAACTGTTGGTGGTGCACCCCTAGTAATTAAGTTACTCGAAGGTACACAAGGAATCGGAGTAGTTTTAGCCGAAACTTATCAAGCAGCCAAATCTGTAATTGAAGCCTTTCGCGGTTTAGATGCCAATATCTTAGTCCAAGAATATATCAAGGAAGCTCAAGGTTCAGATCTCCGCTGTTTTGTGGTTGGTGGCAAGGTTATAGCAGCTATGAAACGTCAGGGAGCCGAGGGAGAATTTCGTTCTAATCTACATCGCGGTGGCAAAGCTACCAAAATTAAATTAACCCCCGAGGAAAGAAGTACCGCGATTAGAGCTGCTAAAGCTATGGGATTACGAGTAGCTGGAGTAGATTTGTTACGTTCTAATCATGGGCCAGTCGTGATGGAAGTAAATTCCTCTCCTGGCTTAGAAGGGATTGAAAAAGTGACAGAGATCGATGTAGCTGGCAAAATAATCGAATATATAGCTAAAAATGCTACTTCAGGAAAAACTCGAGATCGCATTAAATATTAAGAAACTTAATTAAGCAAGAAGAATTTGACCGACAACATCATTGAAATTGCCAAAGAAATTATTCATCCAGGGCAAACGCGACGCTTAGATCTCCCAGTAAGTCGTTTGCCGACTCAAACTATGTTATCCCTTCCGATAACCATCGTTAACGGAGTTGAAACAGGTCCTAGATTATGGCTCAGTGCCGCTATTCATGGAGATGAACTTAATGGGGTAGAAATAATTCGTCAAGTCTTAGCGCAAATCAAGTCCGAAAAGCTGCGAGGAACCTTGCTTGCTGTCCCGATTGTTAATGTTTTTGGTTTTATTGAGCAATCTCGCTATCTTCCAGATCGCCGAGACTTAAATCGTAGTTTTCCTGGTTCAGAAACTGGCTCGCTGGCTGCTCGTTTAGCTAACTTATTTATGCGAGAAATTGTTAATCGAAGTACCCACGGCATTGACCTACATACAGCGGCGATTAATCGGGTAAACTTACCTCAAATTCGGGCGAACCTTCAAGATCCCGAAACCTATCGTTGTGCTAAAGCTTTTGGAACTAGAATTATTATGCATGCTAACACTAGAGATGGCTCATTGCGACAAGCCGCAACTAAAAAAGGAATTCCCGTTCTGCTTTACGAAGCTGGAGAATCATTACGTTTCGATTCCAATGCAATCGCGAGCGGTGTCCAAGGTATTTTACGGGTGATGAATTGCCTAGAAATGTATGAATTGCCTGAAAATGTTACCGAATTGGAACCGATTGAAGTTACCAAAAGTAAATGGATTCGGGCATCTCGGGGTGGAATATTCCATTTAAGAATTAATCTTGGGGAACAAGTCACTAAAAAACAAGAATTAGGTTTTATTACTGATGTTGTGGGGGAATATCAAGTTAAAGTTCGTGCCAGTGTCTCAGGAATTGTAATTAGCCACAGCTTAAATCCCTTAGTCAATCAAGGTGATGCGATCATTCATTGGGCTGTCTTAGAGTAGAATGCTTCGCTTAAGATTTCGCTGGTAATATTAATAATGAGAAAAAAAATACCAAAATTAATCTTAGTTATTATTCTGTGTTTTAGTTTATTGCTAACACCTGTGTTTGCGCAAACTAGCTCTAAAGAAGCCGTAGAAATTGATGGGCGAATACTTTTTGAAGTAGTTGGTTATGATTTATTTACAGCAGAAGTTCGTGCTGACTGGATTCATTCTCAAATAAAAGCGGTAGTTGAATCGAAAGAAAAGCCACAAATTACAATTAAAACCCAAAATAAATTGCCAATTATTATCTTAAATGAACGCTATTTGTTAACTGTCACTGCAAAAGATACCTCCTCAGAAATTCCTCCTCAGGAACAGGCTAAAATTTGGGCGGATCAAATTACCCAAGCTATAGAAAAAGCTCAAAAAGAAAGAAATATATATTCTCTTGATCACCGATTTGTTCTGACTACTATACTTTTAATTTTGTTAGTTGTAATTCATTGGTTTTTGGGGAGAATTTGGCAGCGCTCCCATTCTTTTTGGTTAAGAATTTTTAATTTAGATCGTAATAATTCTGAATCAAAAATAAATCAAATCTTAAACTTAGGTTTCAGCTGTTCTTTATTATTTATTAGAGTTAGCTTATGGGTAATTGTATTGCTTTATATTGCTAATCTTTTTCCTTTAACTAGATCTTGGAGTTATCAGATTAGAGATCGTTTGAGAGATAGTTTTACTATGTCTTTGATTTCTATTGGGAATAACTCTTATTCACTACTTGATTTTTTGATATTAGTTGCTTTAGAAATCGCTTTACTAATATTAGCCAATGCCATAGTAAATTTTTTGCTTTCGCGAGTTTTAATCTTAACCCAAATAAATCGAGGAGTTCGAGAAGCGATCGCTATTGTAGTTAAATATATTTTTATCTTTATTGGTACCGTTGTTTTACTCCAAGTCTGGGGTTTTGATCTTACTTCATTAATCTGTCTTGAATATAATCTATAGCTGCCTCAAGACCAAATAGCTAAAAGCTTTGTCAGATGTCGTTTTTATTCCTAGCATGACCTCACTTGAATTTGCTCTTATGAATTAGTAACCAGCTTCAAAACCGATAAATCAGATTTTTATGTGGGTTTAAGCTTCACTACCATCTGGCTTGTGGTTAATTGAGACCAAGCTAACTTGATAACTTTATCCTGTAAACATTTCAAGTTAGATTTCATTAATAAAGATTAGAAAACTATTGTCTCAATCTACCAGATTGTAAAATAATAATTATTAACCACATTCCTAATAAACTAGCAAAGGCGAATAAAGTATTACTTAAAATAGATAACTGGTTGGTTGAAGCATTAGAAGAAATAATTGCTGCTCCCATAATTAATGAACCAACTAAAATACTGAAGGATAGACGGTTGGCAGAATCATCTAAAGTGAGGCGCAGAACATCCAATTCACGGATACTAAAATTCCATTTAAGAGTTTCCGAGGTTAAGCGATCCAATAGGACATCTGCCATACGAGGCGATCGCAGAGAAAGACTTTTGAGATCTAAAGCAGTACGTAGTAACGTTTCTGTAGGGTTGCTACCCAGCAGTTGGCGGCGTAGTAGGTCGCTAATCAAGGGTTTAACTTGATTTAGAAGATTGATTTCTGGGTCGAAACTGCGAGCCACACCTTCTAAGTTAGCTAGGGTCTTCGCGTATAATCCCATGTTACTGGGTAGACGAATTCTATTGTCGCGAGAGAGCTGTAAAATCTCGTAGAATACTTCACTGAAATTAATCTCGGCAATACTGAGATTAAAATATTTGCGCAGCATCTGATCATAATCACTAGTCAGGCGATCGATACTTACTGGTTGTCCTGCTTCTGCTAGTTCAATAGTTAATTGGGCACATCTTTGGGCATCAAGATCGACAACGGCTAAGAGCATTTCCGTCAAAATTTGTTGAGTACGAGGATCTAATCGCCCGATCATTCCGCAGTCTAAAAAGGCGACTCTGCCATCATCGAGATAGAAAATATTGCCTGGATGAGGATCGGCATGGAAAAAGCCATCGACATATATTTGTTGAAAAAAAGAGCGAAAGATTATGGTTGTTGCTTCACGACGTAGAGTATTAAAATCTTTGCCATTTTTCTTGGTCGGTATTTCTGCTTGTAATATTGGTTTGCCTTCAAGCCACTCGATAGTTAGTAGTTTAGTGGTGGTTATGTTCCAATAAACTTTAGGTACTGCTATTTGCTGCGGATCGATCCACCTACTATTGTTTAAATTCTGCTGAAGCCTTTCTGTATAATTAGCTTCGGAAGTAAAGTCTAACTCAGCGATTAATGCTGTGCTAAATTCTTCTGCTAGGGCGACAATATCAAAATCTTTGCCAAAATCGGTTAAGGATGCTAGTTCAGCCAAATTTTTTAAGATAGCCATGTCTTGAATCACAATCGCCTCAATTCCGGGACGCTGTACTTTAAGGGCTACTTTTGTACCGTCTAATAAGATAGCTTGATGCACTTGTCCAATCGAGCCTGCTGCGATCGCTTCTTGCTCGATTTTACTAAATACTTGTTCTATAGGCTGCCCCAACTCCTGTTTAATGAGATTCTCTACCTCGATCCAATCCACTGGAGAGACACGGGCTTGAAGAGCGGTTAAGGCATCAACATATTTTCCTGGTAATAAATCGGGACGAGTTGAGAGTAATTGTCCCAATTTAACAAAGACCGGACCTAATTCAACCAAAATATTACGTAATACTTCGGGAGAAGGCAAACGAGGTTCATCAGACTTGCTATTGGTAATTAAACCTTTGGCATAGTCCCAACCGTTGCGGAAAATAACTTCCGCAATATCTTTTTGACGAGATGTGTTTTGAGCAAGAGCAAACATTAATAAGTAACCAATATTTAATAGATAATCAACAAATAACCTCTAGAATTTTTTAAATAATTTTTCAGATGATTTTTTCCTTAATAATATATTTACGAGTCAAGACATTTTTTTCTGTTAATTAACCTTATTCATTAGTTGATTGAACTAGTGTAATAATTATTCTTTTCGTTTTTGCCTTGATGATTTTCAGTATGATTATCTCGATTATTGACAGGAAGATAATCTTTGTACTTATCCTGATTGTAATAATATAAAGTGTATATCGGATAAGGAATACTAATATTTGCAGCATCTAAAGCTGCTTTAATTGCCATAATTGCTCTAGTTTGCACCTGTCTAACTTGAGGTTGTCTAGGACTCGTCCAGTAGCGGACAATAAAGTCAATCGAACTATCACCAAATCCTACCAAATCTATTTCTGGAGCTTTGTGAGGCCAAACTCCCTCTACTTTCTCAATGGTTTTCTGTAAAATATGCTTAGCTTCAGGAAGAGAAGTATTATAATCAACTCCTACTGCTAAGTCAGTACGACGTTGATTAAAAGCCGTTCTTACCCTAACCGCACTAGTAAAAACTTCTGAATTTGGCATTAAAATTCTTTCCCCATCATAGGTGCGAATTTCAGTAGTCCGAATATCAATTCGTTCTACTGTCCCTTCATAATCACCAACTACAATTTGATCATCAATGCGAAATGGTCTTTGAATCAAGATTAAAATTCCCGAGAGAAAGTTTTTGAATATATCTTGAAAGGCAAAACCGATAGCTACAGAACTGAGTCCGAGAGTGGCAATAATATCACCTAAACGTAGACCAGGAAAAGCAACCACACAAGCAAGAGCAACACCGATAATCCAAGTTGTAAGGTGAGCTGTTTTAGAAAGCAATAGCTGCAAAGATTTACTCTGTAAAGCCTTTTTTCCTACTTTTTCGGCAATACCCCTGGTAAACTGAGCTGCATAGCGAGTCAGCATAATAATCACTAGAGCAGTAATAATGGCTGGGATGATTTTAATTGTACTTGCCAATAATTCCTGTAAACTGTTGACAATTGTATCTATTATTTGATTCATATTCCTAGAAAGTAATAAATAATTTCTCTATCTACGTAAATTGATTTATTCTTTAGCAATTATCCATACTGCATGGACAATTCCAGGTATATATCCTAGTAATGTCAACAAAATATTAATTAATAGTTGAATACTAAGTCCTGTTTGTAAAAATACGCCTAGAGGAGGTAAAAATATGGCGCACAATATTCTAATAAGATCCATTGCTTTAATTGCTGATTTTTTTCTACTTCTTCAAGATAGAAATGAAGGTTTAATTGGAGAATACCAAATTTATTTAAACCTCCAAATCATTCGTGACAGATTATGATTTATTTATGGTATTTGCTGATTGTTGTTGATTTGATTTACTGAAATTTGCTAACAGCAGTTTCCCAAGCATTATTTAGTTCTGTCCAAGCTTTCTCAAAGCCTTGTTGTATTTCTGACCAAGCTTCTTCGCTAGTTTGCTGCAATTCTTCAAATTTTGCCTGAGCGGCGTCGCGCATTGTGTAAAGTTCTTCCATTTTACTATGGTATTCAACTTGCGCATCAGCTTTAGCTTGCTCGCCTTTAGCTTTTAGTTCATCAATTTGAGCATTAAGTTTGTTGAGCTGTGCTTTTACTTTCTCTTGATAAGCTTGTTTACTTTCAGTACTAGTTGTCATGATTAATTTACCTCGGATATTATTTTGTGATTGAAAATTGTTTACAGTACAAAATTAACAAAGATAAATTTATAAAAAATCTGCCTGAAGGTTTAAATCATCAATCTTGTTAATTTGTTGTTATCTATCTCCAGACAGATAGCAAAATTAGTCTTAATTACAGGCATTAATTATTAACCGCAATGAGTTTTACGTTTTAGTTTCAATTTCGATTCCTGGCAAATGTTCGAGTTGTTCTTCTGCTTGAATGACTTGTTCGGCTGGGAAAAATACAGTTAAAGCATTAGGAATAGATTTAACTTATATAGGAGTTTGACCAATGATCTCGCCGTCAAGTGTCACTTTTTGCTGCGGATGGGTAGTAACCTTAATGTACTTACTTCGCAAATAACCAATATCATCTCTTGTGGCGGATTCATTATTACTAGAGCGTCGATTCAGTAATCATAAAATTCTGCTTCAGGTAAGCAGGGGAGAGCTGAAAGTGTTGATTTTTTGTTGCTTAATTTATAAAGTTTTATTAGTGAATCGGTGTTCTAGCAGTTTGTAATAAGTGAAAAGAAGCAGCAATCGCATCTAATCTATTCTGAGGAGTAATAATAGTAATATCTAACAATCCGTCATCGTAAATTATCTCTGCTGTACCTTGAGCCAAAATAGAAGTAGATGGTGCAGCATTGTCGATAGTTATCGCATTAGCAAAAGCATTAGCCGTCCCTCTAGGGATTACACGCACAAGAATATCTGTTTCAACTAAAGCTTCAACTGTCACTGAAACCGTACCGTCACCTCCCGAAACAATAATGATCTCAGCTTTATTTTGTAGGGCTTTACTAGCTAATTCTCCTCCACTTACTTCTTTAGTTGTAAATTGGATATCTAAATCAAATTTTGGTTCTAAAATACTTTTAATAGTGGCTAAATCCCGATCTGAGTCACTTTGTCCAGCAACAGGATTGAAAATTAAACAAGCAGACCGAAGCAAATAATTTGACAATCGACACCAATTACAACAAATTACAAGCCTTCAATGACAATAGCTTACGGAGAGGGTGGGATTCGAACCCACGGTACCTCTCGGTACACTCGATTTCAAGTCGAGCGCGATCGACCACTCCGCCACCTCTCCAAAATATTTCTTCAATATCATAGCAAAGTTGAGGCGAACAATTACTTACATTATGGGATTAATATTGATCTTGAAGCAAAACTCAACTGAAAATAAAATGACTACTCACTTTATTACGGCGGAAATCGCTCTCCAAGAAAATCCTTTACAATTACAACAAGAAATTGAAGCTCAATTAGAACAAGAAGGTAAACCTTTACGTTGGGCTATTACTGAGGTAGATCAAGAACAGGAAAAAGTTACCGTAGAAGCAATCATTACAACGGAAAAATAATTTCTGAGCTTGAGAGTTAAATTTCCAAACTCAATTTTTATAATTGACTAAAATAGCGAAATAGACTGGAGTTGCCCCAAAATATTCAATCTATTTTGCTAATCTATTTTTTTATGCAATTAGGCAGTGTCAGCTTCGCTGATCACGATTTAATCAGCTTCCTATTCGCCATTAACTATTGTTGGACGGCACTTATTGTACTATCGCTGATTTGAGTCTAACTTATTGATTGATATCTGCTTTGATCAAGATTCTGGTATGATTCATCTTCTAGACCGCTTCTCCATTCATAACTGGGATTGGGAAATAGAACTATAGATTCTGTAAAAGCTTCTACCTTATACCTCAAAAGTTACAAAACTACTATAGTTTATAGTTTGCAACCAAACGCAGTTTATATGGCGATTTTTTGCTTAATTCGATGGAATTAATTTGCTGAACATTTTTGTTAAGTTGTCAGCTAATCTTGAAAAATCACCATTAGACAACAATCTGATGCCAGTCTTAATTTTGGCGACTAAAATGGGAATGCGGCTATTCTGGACAATGTAAACCTGCTCCCCATGCCATTTGTTTTTGGTATATGGTTTTACCTTAGTAAAAATTGCTGTTCTTGGGGTAGACTCTTGCTGAAATTCCCATTCTGATTCGGACATCAGAAACTTTTTCAATACTTTACCAGTCCATATTTGAGTATCATCAATAATCAGTTTGCCACCTACTTTTAAATTCTGGTAGGTATAGTGCCAATCGATGAAAGGCACAGGAAATGAATGAGAGCCGTCAATCAGAACGCAATCTAATTCATTAGCATCTAAATTGGGTAAAACTTTCTCGGAAAGATCGATTTTAAAGTCAATTCTGTCAGTAGATATTTGATGTTTTTTACAATACTCTTTAATTCTATTAACCTGCTGTTGATTTGGGGCAATACAAGTATGATGAGAAGATTTTATGGCGAAAAGAACTGTACTAATTCCAGCCCCTGTCTCTAAAGTTTTCGAGTTCTCATTAACTTGCTGATCGATGAAATAGAGCACTTCATTAGATAATTGCCATGAAGTAAGATTTCCCGAAGATTCTTGATGTAATTTCGGGGGATTTTTGAGTAGTTGTTGTAGGTTCATAATCCAGATACTTAATCGAACTTTTAAAGCTTATAAGCAAGTAAAATTTATACATGGTCTTACAATGCTTATTTTAAAATTCACAATTAAAGCGACTTGGCAACATTGGAGAGTTCCCTATTAATTACTAACTATTACTTATCCCCAGTTTTAACTAGTAAATAAAATGCTAAGTCGTGAATTAAATGGATTATAATCCCTAATAAGTAAAAAAAATGGTAATAGTATTTTAGAGTTTGAAAATTTTAGAGTTTGAAAATAGTTTATTAAGCGAAAAAATTACCTGTTCTGATATTTAGCTAACGAAATCCTGCTTCTTAGGAACTTGCAAAATCCAATAATTAGACTAAATTCTGAATCCTGAATCGATTTTCTAAGACCAAGATTTTCAGAGATTAAGAGTTATAGATATTAAATCAAAATTCCTTTATAACTATGGGCATTTGCTAATTATTATGCTAGAAAATGATTATTCTAAATTAACTGTGGAAGAAGTTAAGTTTCAAACATGAATTTTAGAGTAATTGTTGTAACTATATTAATGTTGCTACTTGGACAAAAGTATACATATGCAGATGGAATTACGAAACCTGTGATAACAAATGTATACATTTTTCGTCATGGCAGAGTAACTAAAAAGGACGGTGTTCTGGAGCTGAAAAAAGAATCAGAGACTGAGATTAAAAATAGTGCTGAGAAAATTAGCTGTGATTCCGATACATCGCAAAACTATAGAATATTTTATCTGCAAACATCTATAGAAACATCTAAAGAAAAAGACAGAGGGAAACGCTTTAGGCAAACGGCTGATCAAATAGTCGAGGGATTAAATAATAGGAAGTCATGCAATTTCAACAGAGAAATAGATAAACAACCTATCTTCTTTACAGATCCAAGCGAACCGAATTCTGATGATTTGAAAGAGGTATGGAATAAAATTACGACTGAAGAACCACCTGAAGAACCAAATTCTTCCAACAGTGATGAAAATCTAAAAAATTACAACAAAATATTTGTCCTTAGTGCGGAAGTAATCAAAGCTTTGCTGAGACCAAATATCGATCAATGTCTACCTATAGACGCACCATGTTTTATGGAGAATTGGCAAGCTGTTAATGATGTTATTGAATCTAGTCGATACAATCATAATAAATACTATGGGCGTGGCTCTCGTTATCAACGCTCAACAGACTTTCTATATGCAATGATTCTGCATCTTCAGCTTCATAGAATAACAAAACCATATAATTCAATTTCGCCAGTAGGCATAGAGAAAATCACTATCTGTTCTAAGCCTACAGATCATCCTGAATCTCCACTTGACTGTCCATCTGAATTTAATAATCAGTAGCATCTGCTGCCAAACTTCTCCCGATTTTTATGTTAGCCCTAGATATGAATGTAGAGACGCAAAATATTATTACGTCTCTACAGAATTTCTCCAATTAAATATAGTTAAAATCCTAAGCTGATAATTAATAACTATCAACTAACAACAGCAACTTCTTTTTCCTTATTACTAAAGAAAGCCTTGAGGATAGTTTCCGCCATTTGAGGACTAGTCAAACCCAGATCTGCTTTAGATTCATCAGGTTTAGCATGATCCACTAAAATATCAGGAACACCCAAACATTTTACAGGAACAACTACATCATGTTCTTGTAAGGCTTCCATTACAGCGGTACCAAACCCACCTGTGATACAACCTTCTTCCAGAGTTACAACCTTACCGATGCGTTTTGCTAACGGGACAATCAGTTCTGTATCCAAAGGTTTGACAAAACGAGCATTAATCACAGTTGCCTCTACACCATGCTCACTGAGAATTTCCGCGACCTGCATCGCCGGATGTACTTGAGTACCGTAACCTAACAACAGGACATCATCTCCCGTACGGAGGATTTCAGCTTTACCAATTTCTAGAGGTTCCCAACCTTCTTCCATTAAAGGCACACCAATGCCATTACCCCGAGGATAACGCATCGCGATCGGTCCACTAGTATGATTAATTCCCGTAACTACCATCCGTTGTAATTCTGCTTCGTCTTTGGGTGCCATGATCGTCATATTCGGAATACAGCGCAGATAAGCTATATCATACATTCCCTGGTGAGTAGGACCATCGGCTCCCACAATTCCCGCTCGATCTAAGCAGAAGAAGACAGGAAGATTTTGAATACAGACATCATGAATTACTTGGTCATAGGCTCGTTGCAGGAATGTCGAATAGATAGCAGCCACCGGACGCATGCCCTCGCAAGCTAAACCTGCAGCCAGAGTTACCGCATGTTGTTCAGCAATGCCCACATCAATGTATTGTTTTGGTAGTTTCTTTTGGAGTTTATCTAAACCAGTTCCTGTTGCCATTGCAGCAGTAATACCAATAATTTTGGGATTATCTTCTGCCAATTTAGTAAGAGTATGGGCAAAAACCTTGGCATATTTGGGAGGTTTGGGTTTACTTGCCGGAATTGCTTTCCCTGTGTTTAGGTTAAAAGGATTTTGGGCATGATAACCTACTTGATCTTTTTCTGCGATCGCGTATCCTTTACCTTTGACCGTGGCTACATGGACTAATACAGGCCCTGTTACCTTATGAGCTTGATTGAAAGTATCGATCAATTCTTGCAGATTATGACCATCAATGGGGCCAAAATACTTAAATCCTAGTTCTTCAATGACTGCCCCTACTTTGGGTACCGCAAGACGCTTCATCCCTTCTTTAACTCTGTCCACTTCAGGCGTGATAGATTCCCCAAAGAAAGGTAAATTTTTAAACTGTTCCTCAAGATTATCCGAAAGGAATTGCATTGGTTCAGACAGACGAACCTTATTCAGATAACGGGAAATTGCCCCGACGTTCGGAGAAATCGACATTTCGTTATCATTGAGGACAACCATGAGATTAGTATGCGGTAAATGTCCAGCATGGTTAATCGCTTCTAAAGCCATTCCTCCAGTAAGCGAACCATCACCGATAATTGCCACACACTTATAATCTTCCCCTTTGGCATCCCTGGCTAATGCCATGCCCAAGGCAGCAGAAATACTGGTAGAAGCATGGCCGGCACCGAAGTGGTCAAATTTATTTTCACAGCGCTTGAGATAGCCCGCAACACCATTTTTTTGTCTTAAAGTATGAAATCGACTATATCTACCTGTCAGTAATTTATGGGGATAAGCTTGATGTCCTACATCCCAGGCTACTTTATCTCGATCTAGATCGAGGGTTTGATAAAGAGCTATGGTTAGTTCTACAACGCCCAATCCTGGCCCCAAATGACCGCCACTGGTTGCGACGGTTTGTAAATGCTTTTCTCTAATCTGACGGGCAATATCTTCTAGTTGCCGAATAGATAATCCGTGCAACTGATTAGGATGAGTTATTTCACTTAAATGCATACCGTCGCCTTCAATAAAATTAAATCTTCTACTTTAGTTCTAAAACAAATTATCCTACTTTTGCTGCCTCTAAAATTATTACAAATTAAATCTGTTGAGCTAAAAAAATCTCAAATGAAGGCAGGAGGCAGGAAGCAGGAGGCAGAATTTTTCGGAAATTACAACCTTATATTAAGTTTAGCTATTTTTAACGCGATCGCGCAGCGCCTACCGAAGGTCTCGCGTAGCGCCTCGCTTGGCGAGATCGCGACAGCGACTACCGAAGGTCTCGGGCAGCGCCAGGCTTTGCCCGATCACAACTTATATCAATATTTAATTCGGTATTAGACCTTATTTCTAGTAAATCTTAGTCAGCGGTCAACAAGGTGATGTGTCATGGTCGAGAGATCGGACCGTCCCTGATCGTCAATTTTCCGTTAATATTTTTTAGTTAGAGATCAAAATTAATTTTACGCTGAGTGATGACTGTGGGTGAATCTACCATAGGGAGAATGTTACTCTCCCACAACTTCGATTTATACGACAAAATATTTGACGAACTAAGTAGGGAAGAATTTGCTCAAGTATTTATTGATGCCCTCAACAGCAAAACAGATATTGATGTGAGCTTTATTGAAAATCCCCATTGGCATGTTGAAATACTGTTCTCTACTACCGCATTTACTCCGCAAAAAATTGGTGAACTATGCGCCCAAGCCCTGAAAAAGAAACGTCTACAACAACCCGCAACTGCTAAGATGCCTAATATCTTAATCCTAGCAGGAAAAAAAACTACTCCTCCTATAAGTAGTGCTGCCACTTCTTTAAAACCAGGGGAATGGGGTGTCGATGTGGTAGAAACTGCTTCGGTATCAACTTTTTTAACTGCCATTCGTTGGGAAGAACGAATTTATACTCGACCAGTAGAAAATATATTCAAAATTGAATTACTCAATGAAGAGTAAATAATTTGATAAATTTAGCTTTTGTTAGCATGAATTTGGCCTCAAGCCTGCACCTAACAGTGTGCCCTTAGTCTTGACTGGGAAATAAATTACCAAGTAGCATTTCTAATCTCTTGTAGAGGGGAATAGCATCTGGTAATATTTGTCAAAGAAAGTTAATAGTCAGTATCAGATACTTACTTAAAACTAGCTCAGCGTTGAATATAACTAATCTAAATAATCTAGATGTTTTTATTAGTTTTCTCTCCTGATCTTTCAAGAAGAGTTGATTAATCGCAAATAGATTTATTTAAAAGCTACCAACATGAGCTAACTTAATAACTATAGGTTAATCATTTTTTGTAATAGAGGAAAACTATGTCTGCCGATTTTGACCGCGTGGTACTTATCGGAGTTGCGGGGGACTCCGGGTGTGGTAAATCAACATTTCTTCGTCGCTTGACTGACCTATTCGGCGAAGAGTTTATGACTGTTATTTGCTTGGATGACTATCATAGTCTAGACCGCAAGGGAAGAAAAGCAGCCGGTGTTACCGCATTAAATCCTAAAGCTAATAACTTCGATTTAATGTACGAGCAAATCAAAGCTCTTAAAGAAGGAAACGCGATCGATAAACCAATTTATAATCATGAAACTGGAGAACTTGATCCTCCAGAAAGAATTGAGCCTAATAAAGTAGTTGTAATTGAAGGACTTCATCCTTTATATGACGCCAGAGTTCGTGAATTAATCGATTTCAGTGTTTATTTAGATATTAGCGACGAAGTTAAAATCCAATGGAAAATCCAACGAGATATGGCTGAACGGGGTCATACCTATGAAGATATTTTGGCTTCTATTGAAGCTAGAAAACCTGATTTTACAGCTTACATCGAAGTTCAAAGAGCATTTGCTGATGTGGTAATTCAAGTATTACCTACTAAGTTAACTGATGATAAAGAAAGCGGCTTACTAAGAGTTCGTCTGGTTCAGAAAGAAGGAATAGAAAACTTCGAAACTGCTTATTTGTTTGACGAAGGTTCTACTATTGACTGGAGACCTTGTGGTCGTAAACTAACTTGTGCTTATCCTGGCATCAAGATGTACTATGGGCCTGATAATATCTTTGGTAACGAAGTTTCGGTTCTAGAAGTAGACGGTCAATTCGATAATCTTGAAGAAATGATTTATATTGAAAGCCATCTCAGTAAGACTGGAACTCAGCATTATGGAGAAATGACTGAGTTACTTCTCAAGCATAAAGATTATCCAGGTTCTAACAATGGTACTGGTTTATTCCAAGTTCTAGTTGGACTTAAAATGCGTGAAACTTACGAGAAATTAACTCAAGTCAAAGAAGCGGCAGTTGTATAATTTACCAGTAATTATTGAAACATTTGGTTTACGTTACGAAGTTGCGAGAGCCTTATTTAACATCAATTCGAAGAGTTGTGTTTAGAGTTAAAAACTATAGGTAAAAAGGTTAAAGGGTTAGAAAATCTCCTTCTACCTTTACCCTTGACCTCTTAACTAAGCCTAACTTGATTCTTTATAAGGTTCTATAAAGTTCATTTAGCTCAGGTTAATTTAGGCTCTCGTATTTTTAAGATTTTTTTAGCTCTAGGTTTTTAGAGTTGCTCTTAGCTCCGCTGAAAAAACGGAGCTAGTTAATATTTATTGAACAACCCAATTAACTAATGTTCGAACAGGAAAACCTGTACCCCCTGCATTATTAATTCCCTGGGGTTTATCAGACCAGACAGGGCCTGCAATATCTAGATGAACCCAAGGAGTTTCTTTGATAAATTGCTTCAAAAATAAAGCAGCAGTAATGGAGCCTCCTGGTCGCGGACCAGTATTTTTCATGTCAGCAATTTTAGATTTTAAACCTTCAAAATATTGATCTTCTAAAGGCATTTGCCAAAATTTCTCTCCAGCATTTTCGGCTGCAGTTTTAATTTCTGCTGCCAAAACATCATCAGTACTCCATAAGCCAGAGATATCATTTCCCAAGGCTACAATACAAGCACCAGTAAGAGTTGCCAAATCAACAATTGCGTCTACTCCCAGAGTTTCGGTATAAACTAAGGCATCAGCCAGGGTTAGTCTGCCTTCAGCATCGGTGTTATTAACTTCAATAGTTTTGCCATTAGAGGCTTTGAGAATGTCTCCAGGATGCATTGCTTTGCCACTAATCATATTCTCTGTCGCCGCACAGATAAAATGAACTTCCACATCGGGCTTTAATTGAGCGATCGCTTTGGCTGCACCCAGGGTAGCCGCACCTCCTCCCATATCCATTTTCATGGTTTCAATGCCGCTACCACCAACTTTAAGATTTAAACCGCCACAATCAAAGGTCAAACTTTTACCTACGATAGCTAGTTTGCGTTTGGCTGTTCCTGGGGGTTTATAGGTCAGATGGATAAATTTGGGGGGAATATCGGAGGCTTGACCAACTCCTAAATAGGCACCCATTCCCTGTTGAAAGTTTTCGCAGTCGGCCTGTTCAAGAATTTTGATTTCTAAACCATATTCAGAAGCAATTTCTTGAGCAGTTTCTGCCATCGAAATTGGCGTTACTTCATTAGCTGGTGCATTGACCAATTCCCGAGCGAGGATTACTCCAGATACCATAGTTTCTCCTCGATGAATGGCGGCATCTTGACCAGCCAATCCTAATAATTCAATGCTTTCTAGCTTTGGTGTCTGATCTTCTGATTCCGATTTAAAGCGGTTGTCTTCATGTAAAGCCAAATGAATCCCTTCAGTGAGACTTTGAGCGATCGCATCGACGGCAGCTTCAAGGGGTAAACTAATAGCTAGACTGGGAGCTTGCTTGGCAGCACGAGCGATCGCGGCACTGGCACTGCGATAGCTATCTAGTTTAAGATTTTCTTGCTTACCTAGGCCGACGAGAATCAATTTGCGGATACCACTATGGCTACCCACACGAGCAATAGCCGTTGTCCCCGATTTTCCTTTAAATTCTTCGTCTGTAATTAATTCCTGGAGAATCCCTGATAATTTTTCGTTGAGAGCAGCTAAATCGCCCGTTAACTCTGTAGCATCTTCAAAAAAACCAATAGCAAGACTATTGCCAGTCCAATCGAGTAATGATGTATCTGTAGCTGTGATTTGCATTCTGATCCTTATGATTCAATTCTATTTACAGAATATAGTTCTACTGTCATCTCAAACAATTAAGATATCGGAGCAAGAGATTAACAATCCCTTGGCGAAATTTACGGACTAGGCAGAGCTGACAGTCGAAATTGCCATAAATCTGTACGGTTGAGGTCGTGAGGAATTTCAATCTCAGGAGTATGATCTCGATTCTCAGGCGCAGGAAGTGTTGCCTCGATTGATAAACAAAATTCAGCGCTCGCTCAGAGAGCAATAAGTACAGTAAGGTGATTTTTTTAATATTTATTAGTATTTATACTAGTTTTTGCTCGGATTTATCAGTCCCTGCAGGATTGCATCACGATGCCTCCCTACAAAAGTGCTATGTTCTTTCCCAAAATTTCTTAATTAGGATACCAAAACATGCCTTTAATGCCTTCTGGATCTACCAAAAAACCCAATCTACGATAGAAATTGACAACTTGAGGATCAGCAAATAGAGTAATATTGCTAATGTCAGCACTTCTTAATTTTTTAATAGTGTATTTCATCATCGCCTTACCCAAACCTTGATTTTGAAAACTAGGATCAACAACAACATCCCAAATAGTGGCATTAAAAGCACAATCGGAAGTTGCTCTGGCAAAACCAATTAACCGTCGTCTTTTCCCCTTGACTTCCCACATTGAAACGACAAGAAAACTATTTTGAATTGCCTTACGTACTTTTCTTAGGGGACGGCGCGCCCAACCAACGCGATCGCATAATTCTTCTAGTTCATATATATCAATATCTCTTTCTGTACTAAACATGATTTGAGATTGAGTAATTGATTCCCTACCCGTATTTAAGATTTCGCCACGGAATTCCTCAGCTTCTGAGGTAGCTAGCGATTCCGAAGTACTAAACAACTTTCTCCAAAAAAGGTTTAAGGTAAGCATTCAACCCTGATTATTTAACTAATATTTTCAGAACTTCTATAATCTTAAAGTATGTTTTTAATACTCGTTTATTACCGAAACAACTTTATTGAGCTAATTTAGAATAAAGTTCAATATCTAAACACCCTCTGATTAATCCTTATCGATATTACTTTATATTTGCAACTAATCTCTAGTTTTTTCCGTTGTCGGCCTCAAAATTCTTTAACTTACTAGTTTAATCCAAGTATAGCAATGTTAAGAAATGTAGTAAAGTGTATACTTGATACTAATTTTCTCAGGTAATTTTCAGATTTTTGTATTTTGATCTCTAAATAGATATTCAACAAAATGTAGGAACTCGAAATCAATTATGAAAGTCAAATATCTTGCTATGCTCACTATGGTATCTTTCTTATCCCTTGGAGTAATTGCTTGTCAGCAGAAGGTAGACACGACCAGTCCTGATTCTCAAGTGCAACAAGAAAATCCCTGTGCAGGCAAAGACCCCTGTGCTGGTGCAACCAAATAATTTTTCTCTTGTAGAGATCTTAACTAGCAAAATAATACAAAATAACTCGAATAATCAGCCGCTCTCAATGATCAATCAATAGTGATGTTAAAAATCATCACTATTTTTTTGTCTAGATGATTAATTCCTTCTTCCCGGTGCTGACCAAGAGAGCGGTGCGACCCTGGCGATTAAAAATCGCCCAAGGAACGCGCACCAAGAAAAAGAACGCCCTAAAGGACTAGCTTCGCGTCGCGCACCAAGAAAAGGAACGCGCGAGCGTTGAAGTGGAGAGGTAAACATCCTAATCAAAGTGATCGCTTATCTTGTCAAGAATTGTCTAAGGTAATTTATATTTAAACTCTGTAGACCCTTCATAGCCAGATAATTCAGTTAATTTATCCAAAGTTTGAGTTCCTTGATAAAACTCTCCGTTAATTTCCCATGTTGGGTAACTAGTGATTTTTGCTTGCTGACAGGCTTCAGTTTGGGTGCGAGGATTATTAAAATCGGCACATTCTATATAATTAACCTCATCAAAAGCTTCCTTCCCAAATAATTGTTTTTGTTCGTAGCAATGAGGACACCAATAAGCACCGTATTTTTTGGCCCCTGTAGCAGTAAGATATTTAGCTAACTCAATTTCTGATTCTCCAGATGTCGTAGTAATTTCCCAGCCTTTTGGTGGTTCGGGAGAGGTTTGGGGTTGAATAATGGGAATTAAACCATCGGCATCAGGAGTTTCCACTATGGGATTATTAACGTTAGCATATACCCCCAAAGCACCTACTAAAGTTATCATAGCAACGATCGCGCCTGTAAAGAGAATTTGACCGACATCTTCCCAATCTCGACCAATAATCGTCAAAATAAACATACTCAGAGCAAATAAAGCAGAACCAATACAGTATATACACAGAGTCTGGATTTTGAATGCCAAGAGATACATCAAATAACCGCTAAACACTGCCATTGCGGTACTACCTGCCAGCAACAGCAGCCAAGTCCAATTTTCTAAGTTTTTCCTCAGCGTCTTATTGCCCTCAGCATTTACCAGTAAAGGAACCAGGGCAAATGCTGCCATACTGAGATAAGCTAGGCAACCGAAGAGGCTCAAAGGTTGACCAAATACTGTACCATAGGGGCCATTGAGTACATCGCCACAACTGCCCGCTGTGCCATCAGCAGTACAAGCTACCTCGCCGCCGAATAACTTAGTAATAGTTAAATAAGCAGTGAGAATTGCTCCTGCAATTGCGATCGCTCCAATTAGAGGTCTAGACAGGCGATATATCAATGGAAGAGAACGTTTACGGCGCATGATGAATTTCTTGGTTACTGGTTAGTAATTACTAATTACTAGATTGATACGATTTAGATTTTAACTTAGGGTCAAGTTCAATTGTGAACCTTGATCGAACTATCAGTTTTTTGGGGCTTTTTTTCTTGTACCGTGGAATGGGCAGCTTCGACAAATTGGGAAACCCGAATTGGATCAATAGTTTCGGTTATCTTACCTTGGCGTTTTAGGGAACTGGCGACGATCACTCCATCAGCAGCTTGCATAAGTTGAGAAATATTTTCCCAGTTGGCACCACTACCAATAAAAACTGGGGTATCTCCCGCTGCCGCACTAGCCAGTTCTAAATCTTCTTTATTGGGGGGACTTCCTGTAGCCCAACCAGATAAAATAACCCCATCAGCTAAACCTCTATAGATCGTATCCTGTACCGCAGTAGTCAGATTGGGAGTCCCTAAAGGACGAGCATGTTTTACTAACACATCGGCTAAGATGCCCACATCCGAACCTAATTCTCGTCGATAGCGTAATAACTCATGGGCTTGTCCTTCAATTAAGCCTTGATCCGTTGCCATTACTCCAGTAAAAACATTAACCCGAATAAACTCGGTTTGCACACAAGAGGCGATCGCGATCGCGCTATGGGCATCATTTCGTAGTACATTAATTCCAATGGGAATCGTGACCATGCCTTTGAGACGATCTACGATCAAAGTCATCGCACTGACTACTGCTGGATCAACTTGACTTTTAGGAAAAGGAGCATCAAAAAAGTTTTCTACAATAATGCCGTCTACTCCCCCGGCTGCTAGGGCGGTAGCTTCCTGTTCTGCCCTAGAAATAACAGCTTTGAGATTACCTCCCCAGCGAGGAGAAGTAGGTAAAGGTAGTAGATGAACCACTCCAATAACTGGATTGTTTGTTTTAAAAGTTTGTTTTAAGTCCACTTAATATAATCCTTGCGCCAACCAGCTTATAATCTTATCTTGTCCAAGACCTTTTATTATCTCAAAATCTCCCACAATATAAAAGAAATATGTCAGAATCTCCCAGGAATTCATTAACTATTGAAGAAGCAGTAAAATTTCTCAAAAGATATGGTTGCAATCCCAACCCCCAAGACAAGCCCTCAGAAGATTATCCGCTCTTACATCAGGCTTTACTCTTAATCGTCAAAGAATCAGATTGGGAAAATTTGGGAGTTTGTGCTGATAATCCGCAACAGGGTTTAGCTGCTGTTAAAAGTTATCTAGCCGCTTTCGGATATCAAGACAGTTTTGCTGAGGCTGTTCCAGATCATTTGGCAACTGAGGCTATTTATATTAAGTTTAATACGCAAAAGATGTCTTTTTATATCGATGCTTACTCAGGCGAGTATCGGGGTGTTTTAGTGGCTATTCAGAGTGAAGATGATCGAGTTATCGGGACTTATGGTTATTTTCCTTTAGATTTATTTGAATCTTGTCAGTGAATGGTCAGTAGATAGTCAGTAGTCGATCAACTGCATATTTTTCTCCTCTCGAAACTTATGTAGCTAATGAAGATAAGTTTTATCGAAGAAGATGAAATCTCAGCATTGGCAAAAGTTAGTTATAAAATTAATCTGTTGGTTAGCTTTAGAAATATTGCTTAATCTAATAGGCTTGGATGATTTGGCTGACTATAGCGAGTTTATTTTTAACTATGACAATGTCAATATGACCGCAAACTTCAGAGTGCAAGCCCTTGACTTTAGACATGGGGAAAGGGTCGGGAATTTATTTCCTTACGCTCTCAATGCTAGCGAAGAAAATTTGACTCTAAATTTTAGGTTTTAGGTATATATAGAAAAATCAACTGGATAATTATTCACAATAGCAACCAAAATAGCGCAACAATTGCTAAACTGATCAGAAACCAGAAACCGAAAGAATTTGTAATAACAGTTTCACCATCAAGACCTTTATATTTAGATATTTTTTGTAGACATTCATATTTCTAAATCAGTTTTTGACCAACATAAACCAACATAAATAGTTTTAGGATTAAGTTCTCGCGATCGCCCAATAAGAGCAAAAACTAAGTATTATGTAGTTTATAATTCACCCTTTAAAACGCGATCACGTCAATGACTAATAAATATTCTTATTCGCGATCACAAAATTAAAATTAGTCTTGTTATAGCAATCCTAAATCATTTGTGAAAAAGTGCGAGCGTCTCGCTCGCGTGAGCAAGATGGTCGTGCAGAGCACGTGCTTCGCAAGCACACTACTATCGGTTTTCATGACTCACATAGGATTGCTATATGTCCCATTATGGTATTGATAACTCTCTTTCACTTTTGATCGGCAAAGATTCGTCCACCACAGGCACTTCCTCATCTGTTACAGGAATTAGCTTTACCGCACAGGCTTTGAGTTCTGGCTCCAGAGAAATCGGACAAGCTTCGGGATGGGTAAGGACATTAGCTTCGGCATTTTCCGCCCATAAAAATCCCCAATGCATAGGAGCAAAAACTGTCCCTGGACAGATTGCTTTAGTAATTTTTGCAGGAAAACGAGCCATCCCACGACGAGATTGTAACTCTACGAGATCACCTTCTTCAATCTTTAAAAATTGAGCATCTTTGGGGTGAATTTCTAGGAAAGGCTGAGGTTGGCGTTTCATGATTTTGGGAATGCGCCCAGTGCGAGTCATGGTATGCCAATGCTCATAAAGTCTGCCTACGGTTAAAACCAAGGGATATTCATTATCAACGGGTTCAGCTAATCCCTTAGAATGAAAAGCGGCAAATTTAGCTCTACCATCAGCAGTATTAAATCTGCCATCTGTATATAATCTTTTTGCTTCTGGGGCTTGATCTTTATTCCTAAAGAGAGAAGAAAATAATCCTGACTGCTCTTGGTCTGGTTGATTTAGATTACCTTGAGTATCGCATTGAAGCGCAATACCATTACCTTCAATTTCGAACTCGCGGGGTAGCTCGTCTACTTCTTCTAGAGGACAGGGCCATTGAATTGGGCCTTGTTGACGTAATCTGCCGTGGGTCAAACCAGTCATGTCGCAGGGACGACCTTTGGTAACTTGCACAAATTCGCTATAAACTGCTGCGGAGTTGGCAAAATCAAACTCTTTGGTAAATCCTAAACGACGACCAACTTCAGCAAATATTTCCCAATCTGGTCGCGCTTCCCCTGGACGAGGCCGGAACTGAGGACATAGAGTAACAACCCTTTCTGAATTGGTCATGGCACCGGTTTTTTCTCCCCATTGGGCTGCTGGTAGCAATACATGGGCATAGCTTGCAGTTTCAGTGGGATAGTAAGCGTCTTGGCAGATGGTAAAAGGAGATTTAAGCAACGCTTTTTTCGTTCTCTCTAGATCGGGCATACTCACTGCAGGATTAGTGGCAGCAACCCAAAATACCCCAACATCTTCTGTTTCTAGACCTGTAATCATGGCCCAAGCATCTTTTCCTGGTTGCGGGGAAATACTTCCTTCGGGGATATTCCAGAGTTGTTCCAGTTCAGACCGATGACTGGCATTTTTGACCACTCGATAACCAGGTAAAATATGAGACAAACCGCCAGCTTCCCGACCTCCCATCGCGTTAGGTTGTCCTGTTAGAGAAAAAGGGCCTGCTCCTGGTCTCCCAATATTGCCGGTCATTAGGTGCAGGTTAATAATCGTCCGCACTTTTGCGGTGCCTTCTGAGGATTGATTGACCCCCATCGACCATAAAGAAAGTACTTTTTCTGATTCAGCCCAATAACGAGCTGCTTGTTCTAAATGATCTATCCGAATACCACATCTGCGAGCCACAACTTCGGGGGGATAATGGCTTACTATTTCAGCATATTTAGTAAATCCTTGGGTACATTCATCGATGAAGAGAGCATCTAATTCGCCCCAACGCATAATTAAATGAGCGATTCCATTGAGCAAATCAATATCTGTGCCTGGTTTAATCGCCAGATGTAAATCTGCTGCTTCTGCGGTTTTGGTGCGACGGGGATCGACCACAATCATTTTTACCTTGCGATTTTTCTTATGATGTACTCGCAAACGATTAAAAACGATGGGATGACAGTCTGCGGTATTGGTTCCTATTAAAAAGGCGCAGTCTGTTTCTTCCAGGTCATCGTAACAGGTAGGAGGGCCATCTGAACCAAAACTTTGGATATATCCCGCTACCGCAGAAGACATACAGAGACGGGAATTAGCATCAAAATTGTTAGTCCCGAGACAACCTTTGAGTAATTTCTGAGCAATGTAATAATCTTCGGTTTGAAATTGACCAGAACCATACATGCAAATGGCTTCTGCGCCCTGAGTTGCTTTGACTTCCCGAATGCGTTGGGCAATAGTATCTAGAGCTTGATCCCAACTCACACGGCGAAACGGCTCGTCTAAAGAATCTCGCAGCATGGGATATTTAAGGCGATCTTTATCCAGAGATTCGGCTATGGTACCCCCCTTAACACATATTTTACCTTGACTAGAAGGATGTGAGCGATCGCCTCTGACCTGCCACATAGGGTTACCTTCACTATTTCTAGTAGTTGCTTTTCCCGGTTGAGCAGGAGGTAAGACTTCTAAACCACAACCTACACCACAGTAAGGACAGAGGGTTTTCGTTGGTTCGCTCACTTTTTGTTGATCTCCTATCTAAAACTAAGGTTTTAACTCTAATAATTAGTAATTGAATAATTTTTACAGTTAACAGTATTTAACTAGTATTTGTCTAGTTAGTCTTTTTATACTCTATTTTCTTCATCTATGCGATCGATTCCTGATATTTAATAAGTTTAATAATTTTTGATGTCTATCTCATAAAAAATTGTTGAGGTTAAATTTTCATAACCTCAACGTTTGTTGAATCTTTAGTTACTTTACATCATTGTTGTTTCTACAGTAGAGTTAGTAGTCTCTTCTTCCCCTTCATGATGTTCAGCAAAAGAGCCTTTAGGTTCTTCTAGGATAAAGAAACATAACATCGCCACAATAATTCCGGCAATTCCTAAAGTTTGGAAGAAAATACGATTTCCGACATCACCATCGGGTAACAAACTAAACAAAGTTAAGTAAGCTACTGCACCGACGTTACCGTAGGCACCAACATTACCAGCAACCTGACCTGTAATCCGACGTTTCACCAAAGGCACAATTGCAAAAGTAGAACCTTCTCCAGCTTGCACAAAGAAAGAACACATCATCGTCATAATTACTGCCAGAGCGATCAAAGGCACGCTAGCTCCGACTTCTGGGTCATAACCTAGGGCATCACGAATTGAGGGAATACTACTCAGAATTAAGTAACCTACCCCCATAAACAAGGTTAAAAATCCCATGGTCATGCGACGGCTACCCAATTTATCAGAAATTAAACCCCCACCAGGACGGGCAAACAAATTCATAAAGGCATAACTTGCTGCCAACATTCCGGCTAAGGCTTTACTCAAACCAAAAGTTCCTTCAAAGAAAGTGGGAAGCATCGATACTACTGCTAGCTCGGAACCAAAGTTCACAATATAGGTCAGTTCGAGGATTGCTACTTGTTTGAATTTATAACGATCTTCAGCCGGATAACGTTTCGCACCAGATAACAAATCTTTGTTTACTACCCAACAATTATAGGCTTGGAATAAATATAAACAGAGCAATAATACCAAGACAATCGGATAGGAAGCATCAGTAAGGAATCCTACTTTTTTCAATCTCCAAGCTAACACCATCAGAATGAAAGTTAAAGGAAGATTCATCACCATCAGGAACCAAAAGTCTTTTTTGGTGGTTACTTCCAGACCTCTAGCGCTTTTCGGTCGACGATAAACTTTTCCTGGAGGAGTATCTTGCACGTTAAAGAAATAAATAACACCATAAATAGCGGCAATAATACCAGTTGTTGCGATCGCAAATCGCCAGTTTAAAGGATCTCCATTAGGTAAAGTAAAAGCACCAGGGAAGAAACTCAAAGCACCTGCTAGTCCGACCATAGTGAAGGCGGAAAAAGCTGAACCAAAGTTACCCCAACCACCATAAATACCTTCAGCTAGACCAATTTCTTTGGGGGGAAACCATTCTGCGGTCATGCGAATCCCAATCACGAAACCTGCACCAACAATACTGAGCAAGAGGCGTGAGATAATCAGTTGACTAAGGTTTTGCGCACTGGCAAACAAAATACAAGGGATGGCAGCGTATACTAACAGACAAGAATAGGTCAATCTAGGACCGTACTTGTCGAGTAACATCCCGATGATAATCCGCGCGGGAACTGTTAGCGCTACATTACAAATGGCAACAGTTTTTATTTGACCAGGTTCGAGGTCAAATGCTGCCTTTACCGTGGTGGCTAAAGGAGCGAGGTTAAACCAAACTACAAATGATAAAAAGAATGCAAACCAGGTCATATGCAGAATTTTATATCTGCCCCTGAATTGCCATAGTTCTCCGAGCATTTTTACCTTCCTTGGAAATCAAAAATTAATACAGTCTATAACTTGGGAAAATATCCTTTAGTTTGGGAAATTTAGATATGAATTTCTTGCGTTACTGAGCCTATAGATTCACATTATTGAATTCATAATTTCGTATATTTAGTTACCAAATTAACCAAGGTTGCTTAATTTAATGTATTTATTACATCATAAATATACTTTTATTACATAATTTGAATTTTGTTATCCTACAAAATTAATTATTGGTTGGTTAGCGGACCCTAAAGCTTTAGGAAAAAGCACTTATTTTTAATTTTACCGTAGAGATATTTTCAGTTATGGAAAAAGGAACCAAGAGGACAAGGCAGACAATCTTCTCAACTTCCCTTGTCTCCCTGGTCTTTCCCCTCTCCCGTTTCTCGCTCAACTAGTAGTTTATGAATACGGAATAGGTGCTCTAAGAGAAGGAGCATGGTATTGATTAATTAGATTAGTCTTTCTAGTTTGTCGTAATTTGTATTGAAGCGACCTAGTCGCCTAGGACACCGATTCAGTAATCAAGAGCAATCATTAATTGAGAGGGAAACGGAAGTAAAAGAGAGATAGGGAAGATAGGGTAGTGTGCGAAGATAAAGGGGAAAATGAGAAAACAAAAAACTTAACCGGGGAACACCGGGCACCCTTCCTTGTCCACCCCCTCTCCCCACACTCTCTACCTTCTTCCCACACTCCCCCCTCTCACCTAACTAGTAATTTATAAATACTGAATCGACGCTCTAGTCGCGCTCTTCAATCTATGTTAAACAGCTATTCACTGGATTTTCGTTCCAATATATGCTTAACTTTTTGTTCTAAATAATATTTTTCTTTGTCTGATAAACCCCAAATAATATTACGACTTTGCCATACTAATGTAGATAAAGTAAACCCGATACAAATCGCCAGACAAATAGTAGAAAATAAATTAAACATTAAACCGTAACGTACCGCAGTCCAGGTAAAATAGTCTAACCAAAGCCTAATTTCATGGCGTAAACCCCAAACACCATAAGTTCCTAAAGTTAACCAGAGAAAAATGACCAACTTCCATCTAGACCAAACTATTAACTGATAATAATCATCGACTTGTTTGCGAAAATCAGGATCTTGTTCTGTCATAAAACATGAAGTTTAATGTTTACTTTTAAGCTTTTAGCTCTGAGCTTATAATGAATAATTACCAATTTATTCATTATTAACTACTAATTCTTTCAGGTCTCCCTGTTTACTGGTTCTCCACCAAGCTAGTAAAGTACTAGCAATAAAAATACTGGAGTAAGCACCAAGGGCAAAACCAATAATCAAAGCTAGAGCAAAGTATTTAAGAGTTTCTCCGCCAAATAGAAAAATCCCTATTAATGGTAACAAGGTAGTTATTGAAGTATTAATAGAACGTCCCAAAGTTTGATTAACTGCATCATCCACAATCTCATTGATAGTTTTCTCACTATTGTTAGCAATGGTTTCTCTAATGCGATCATAAATCACTACAGTATCATTAACAGAAAAACCAATAATAGTCAGTAAAGCAACCAAAAATAAGCTATCTACTTCCACCTGCGCGACCAACCCCAAAATTGCAAATATTCCAGCAGTAATCACTACATCATGAAACAGGGCAACAATGGCAAATAAAGCATAGTCAAACTGAAAACGCACACTAAGATAAACAATAATGCCAAAAAATGCCACAATCAAGGCTAGCATTCCCGAAACAAACAATTCCTTGCCAATAGTTGGACCTACAGAATCAATCTGAATTGTTTTGGGATCGAATGCGCCGATAGTCTCACTGATCGCTTGCTGTAAACTAGTTCTGCCATTAACATCTAAGTTTTTTGTCCTGACAGATAAAATATTTTTATTATTGCCTAACAGTTGAATCGTACTATTTACTAAGCCTTGCTCTTCGACAACGGCTCTTACTTCCGCAATCTTAATCGGGCGATCGCAATTTTCTGATATGTTACAATCTCTCTCAATTTGTAATCGTGTACCCCCAACAAAGTCTAACCCAGGACGAATAGGTGCATTTAAACTAGTAAAAGATACGAGCATCGCAGCGATACCAGCAATAATTGCTACCGTAGATATTCCCCACCACAAACCCCGTTGTTTGATAACACTAAATTTAATCATTGTTCAAGAACATATTGACGAAACCCTATTCTAAGTTTATTCGACAACGATAGGCAATCGATCGATCAATTAGGTAAGAGGTAAAACCAATTTACTAAATGTGTGAAGCGATCGATATCAGGAAATCAAAAAGCGGAGTCTCGCCGCTTTTTAAGCAAGGCTATCGAAAAACTAAAACTATAGGGCAAAATATTTTGTACTAAATTTATGACGGAATAATATTTCTTTTCGAGCTATTGACTTTTCCTAGTTGCTCTCTCCTCAGCTCTTTACTTTTATTTGCCCCCTCTGCCACGTTATTATCAAAAAATAACTACAAATTTATTTATATTTAATTTCCATGTTTAATTGGTTTAGTCGTCGTCATAATAAGGAAGAATCAACAGAAAATTTACCAGAAGCAAAAACAGCACCAGAAACTCCTGAAACATCTCCTGCAAAATCAGAAGACACTTCCCAGGGACAAACCCAAGAAGATTATCTTGCTTGGGCGAAAGCTGCTTATCAAAATATTCAACAAAGAAAAGAAGAAGAAACTGTCCAAGAAGAAGAAACTGCCACAGAAACCGTCTCTAAAGCAGAAGAACCTACTGAGCCAGAAACTACAACAGTAAAAGAAGAAGTTGTCGCAACTGCTATCGTAGAAGAGACTGAATCTTTAGTTTTAGGAGAAACAACAACAGTTGCAGAAGAGATAACTGAAGCAACAGCAGATCTTGAAACAACAACTGAAACTACAGAAATAGAGACTACAGAAATAGTAGAGGAAACTGCCGAGGCGCAAGCAGACACTGAAGATATAACCGAAGCTACAGAAGTTATAGAAGAAACTGCCAAAGCCCCTGTAGAAACAGAAGTACCTAAAGATGTTCCTGTTTGGATGCAAAAATCCGAAGGACTAGAAAAGCTTAAAGAAACTGCGATCGCGACCCCTGTAGTAGAGCCAGCAGTCAGCGAACCAGAACTAGATGAAGATTTTGTATGGTCAGCGAAAGTCCTTGCTCAAGAGGGTAGAAGCCCTGAAGATATCTCTCAGGAAGAAATTACCTGGCTGACTAAACTACGTCAAGGATTGGGTAAAACCCGTCGCAGCTTAGTTGTGCAACTCAAATCTGTAGTCGGGCAAGGGCCTCTCAATAAAGATGCGGTCATGGAAATCGAAGCCTTGCTATTACAAGCAGATGTGGGCATTGAGGCTACTGACTTTATTATCGAAACCCTGCAAGAAAAACTCCGCGAAGAAGCTCTACCTCCAGAACAAGCGATCGCATATCTTAAATCTATCTTACAAAATATTTTAGATAAACCTTTGAAAGGTCAAGACAATCAAGATTTTGTCCCCGAACAAGATACTTTAAATATTTGGCTCCTAACAGGAGTTAACGGCGCAGGAAAAACCACAACTATTGGCAAACTAGCTAACTTAGGCAAAAAATCAGGATATAGTTGTCTAATTGCTGCCGCTGATACTTTCCGTGCCGCCGCCGTAGAACAAGTCAAAGTATGGGGAGAAAGAACTGATACTCCAGTCATTGCTAATCCGGGTAAAAATACCGATCCTGCTGCGGTAGTATTTGACGCGATCGCAGCAGCTAATTCCCGAAATACAGAACTACTATTGGTAGATACCGCTGGAAGATTGCAAAATAAGAAAAATTTAATGGCGGAATTGGCAAAAATTCGCCGTATTATCGATAAAAAAGCCCCTAATGCCACTATCGAATCTTTACTAGTGCTCGATGCTACCTTGGGACAAAATGGCCTCCGTCAAGCTCAAGTTTTTAGTGAAGCTGCCCAACTAAGCGGTGTTGTTTTGACCAAACTAGATGGGACAGCTAAAGGTGGGGTTGCTCTAGCTGTAGCCCAACAATTAGATTTACCAATTCGCTTTATTGGTGCAGGAGAAGGCATTGAGGATTTACGTCCTTTTTCGAGTTATGAGTTTGTCGAAGCCTTAATCAATGGTTAATTAGTATATTTTTTATTAAGCTAAATTTCGTTCGACAACTTTGACCAATTGATTACTCCAATAGTTAGTTAATTTATGATCGATCGCTTCTACCATGACTCGAATTACTGGCTCTGTCCCTGAAGCTCTCACTAAGATTCGACCGTCATTTCCCATCGCAGTTTCGGCTTGTGAGATCGCCAGTTGTAAGGGTTGGCATTCCTGCCATTTACTGCGAACCTCTCGATCTTCTACTCGGACATTTCTTAAAATCTGGGGATAGGTTTCGAAGCTACTATCAACTAATTCTTGGAGCGAGACCCCAGAATGCTGTACTAAAGATGTTAAATGCAGAGCGGTTTGAATGCCGTCTCCTGAGACTCCATGATGATGGCATAAAATATGTCCTGACTGTTCTCCGCCTAACATCGCACCAGTACGCCACATTTCTTGCTGAACATAGCGATCGCCGACAGCTGTGCGAGTCATTTTTCCGCCAAGTTTGTCCCAGGCTCTTTCAAAACCTAGATTGGCCATCACTGTGGCAATGATTAGATCATCAGGTAATCGTCCTTGTTGTTGTAGATGATTTCCCCAGAGATAGAGAATATAGTCCCCATCGACGACTCGTCCTTGACTATCGATCGCCATGACCCGATCTGCATCCCCATCAAAGGCAAAACCCAGATCTGCTTGATATTCTTGAACTGCTTTCTGTAGTGCTGGCAGATGAGTAGAGCCACAATGAACATTAATGCGATCGCCATCTGGCAGATTATGCAAAGCGATCACTTCAGCGCCTAATTCTTGGAACACCTTGGGAGCGACTTCTACCGAGGCTCCCCAAGCTAAATCGAGCACAATTCGCAGCTGACGAAAGTTAATATTTTCAGGTAGCGATCGCGTTAAGATTTGAGTATATTGATCAATAGTTGCTGGGCGATAATAATGTTTGCCCCAATTATTATTAGTCAGTTGATTGATCGAAAAGTTATGGTAATTAGCCCGTAATCGAGTTTCGATTTCATCGGTAATTTGGCTAGCTAATTTAGTGCCATCTTGACCAAAAAATTTAATCCCATTGTCTTCAGGAGGATTATGACTAGCAGAAATCATAATACCGCCGATGGCATCCATTCTATGAGTCAGTGAAGCAACACAGGGAGTAGGGCATAATCCTAAATGCCAGACTTCTAATCCCGCACTGGTTAAGCCAGAAGTGATTGCCGTTGCCAACATATCGCTAGAGTTACGGGAATCTTGTCCAATAATAATTGCGCCAGAGTTAGTTGCGGTTTCTTGTAATACCTGTCCAGCCCAATATCCTAGCTGTAAGGCAAAGTTGGCATTAAGTAGCTCTCCTGCCTTACTGCGAATTCCATCGGTACCGAATAGGCGAGTTTGAGGTAATTGATTATTATTTAACATTTTTAATATTTTTTAAAATTATTTACACCAAACATTGAACGTTATAGATATAGATTGATAAGTATCTTTATCGACCAAAGTATAATCGACAAAGGTAAAAACAGGTATAAATTTACGTTAGGGAATGAACAGTGTTGATTAATTGAGTGAGAATCTAGGTTCTCAGTAGCCGTTACTAGTATAAAAGTTATAGATAATGATTGATAGAGGCAAGCTTCGAGAGCCGAGAGAGCTTGGGAAGCTTGGGGAACGCACTCAAAGAGAGAGCTCAAGGCTGGAGTATTTCAGCCTCATAAGAAAAAGTATATAGTATTATGAGGTACAAAGTTAAATAAGGATCACAATCAATCAAATTCCTATCAACTAAACCCTAACCCCTAAAACAACTAAGATTTATTGCAGATGAGTGAGATTTGCTATCTTAACCTGATTTATCCTTATAGTTAAGTTGTTATTCTAATACCTTTAACACAGCTTTAGGTTGTAATTTATTCTTAAACCAAATAACTCGATTAGGTAAGTCAGTAAAACTAACTCCAGCCTTTTCTAAGTTCAATCTTTCTGAAACAGCTAAAATCAAATTTGTAACGTCAGAATTTTTAATTTGATAGAACTTCTTTTTTAGATATTCTGGTCGCCAATAACCAACTATTTCTAATAAAAAATCTCTGCCATCGGGATGTACTAAGCGAAAGTCAGGAATCATGACACTCCCAGGAAGAGGAACTAGATCTACTTCCCTTTCTAACCGCCATTCGGTCTTAGTTTTGCCCCAACTTTTGGCAAAGGAAGCCTCTAACATGCTGTCATAGGGTTTTCCTGGAGGATAATGAGTAACTAAATAACAGCGATCGCTTTCTAGGGCAAATCTACCAGATTTAATATTTCCTGAATAGGGATCTCGTTGTTGGAGCTTCGCTTGCAGACTCCATTTACTAACATGTAATAATGCCGGAATCATTTTTGCTAGGGACAAACCGTATCTCGTACTGGCTTTAAAAAGACTTGCTGGGCCATCTAAGGTAATAGTAAAACCAGTATCCGAATCTCCTTCAATATATGACATTAATTGAAATAATTTGAGATAACGAAACAGGAGTTTATATTCTCCAGGATCGTTACGATGGGCATTGATAACTATGTTGCTAGCGCGATAGAAAATACCCTGAACTTGAGAAAGATTATAACGATGAATTAAGGCATCAGGAATTGGCGGATCAAATTCAGTTAAAATCCGATTTTCTTGTAAATCAGCATATAGTCCTTTTTCGATTTCTTCTCTAGGTACTTTGCGATTTAATTCTAGGGATAAATTATGAGCGATCGCGTCTAAGGTAAGACTACGATTACGAGGGATAGGAATTTTTTTCGCAGCTTCTGTAAAAACTTTATGTCTTAGTTCAGACGGTTCTAAAGGGCTGACAATTTCAAAGGTAGAAAAGCTACTTCGCAGAATATGAGCAAGTCCTCTTTTGACTCGATAATCGGGACTATCGCCCTCCATTTCTGCTAATTTTTCATTTAATTCTCCCTGAGTTTTCCCCACATATTCCTGAAAACATTCTATGCGATCGCTAGCTAATCCGATACTTCTACTATCAAGGGGTAACTTTTTGGGAACTACCGTTTCGCCATTTTGTCGGTAAATTAGCAGATCTGAAGGAAGCATCTTGCTTAAGTAATAAGTAATAAGTAATAAGTAATAAGTAATAAGTAATAAGTAATGGGGAATAGGTAAAGGGTAAAAATTTTGCTTTCTAACAATAACTTTCTCTGCTTCCCCTGCCTCCCTTACTCCCTGGTCTTCCCCATCTTCCCTATCTCTAAATCTAGGCTAATCCAGGAAACCGCCGATATTTGATGACAAAACCGAGTATCATTACCAGAATAATAATTGCTGTACCAATGCCAATGGGACTAGGTAACCAAAATACAGCTTCGATATGATTTAATTGACCAGATTGTAATTTCCAGACGAGTCCTTGATCAGAAGAAATAGTTTCAAGGTTATCGGTATTAGAGACATTGTGAGCAATCCAAGGCGTATTTAAATGAAATTCTAAATCGAGTAGAGAGTTCGGATCAATTAAAATTTTGTTTTGATGAGCCAGTAAATTTAAAGCTCGTAAATCTATAGTGAGATCGAGATGATTTCGTTCCACAAATAATAAATTACTCTGTTGCAAAGAAACCTCAGATCCCAATTTTATTAACTCTGCTTCTTCTCCTACTACCACCCCAGAAGTATTAGGAACATTCGAGTTAAACAACTGATTAAAATTACTCTCTAATTCTTGACCGCTGTTAAAAGGAACAGTCACAACTATCTCTTCAGAGTTCAAGTGCTTCACTTTACCCTGTAGTTGACGCGATCGCGATTCGATACTTTTGAGCCATTTGGTCGCTTCTGATTGACCTAGATCAGCAAATTGCTCCCCAATCTTAATATGTTGAACCAGCGTGCCATTATAGGGACTCTGAAAATTAATTCCCACATCGTAACGGACACAACCAGTGAGCAAAGTTAAGAGACAGAATATCAAAGGGAACAAAAATAGGATCGGATTTCTCGCTAAATTTCTTGGTGCGCGGCTGAATTCTGATCGATCACTCATTAAACTTTCTCCTGATATAGCTTATTGCCATCCAAACAACAATCTTGACATACTTCTAGCTGTCTGACACATGAGAATCTTAGCTAAGAGTTTGCGATCGCGACAGCGCCTACCGAAGGTCTCGCGACAGAGCCAGGCTTTGCCTCATCGCTATTACTAAGTTTACGTGCGTAGTAATTGCAAGACAATACTGATATTTGAGTAAATTGCGATCGCAGCTTAACCTAGAGATATTCTTCCATCTTTGATTAGTAGTAAATTTGAATATAATCATGAATATATGGAATAATTCACCAACCGACTAACATGGTCAAATCCCCAGGCATAAATACTCCTTCTTCTATTATCTATCCTGATAGCGACGGACAACCAATGGCAGACAACACCTTACAGTTTAGTTGGATTGTAGTTATCAAGGAAAACCTAGAGTTACAATTTGCTGAGGTGGAAGATGTTTTTATCGCTGGAGATCTACTCTGGTATGCTGTTGAGGGGACTCCTAAGCTACGACAAGCCCCTGACACTATGGTAGTATTTGGTCGCCCTAAAGGGTATCGTGGCTTTTATCAACAGTGGTCAGAAAATAATATTGCGCACCAAGTAGTATTTGAAATTCTCTCGACCGGGAATCGCTTTACTCAGATGTTGAATAAGTTCAAGTTTTATGAGAATTATGGAGTAGAAGAATATTATCTCTATGATCCTTACCAAAATGATTTGCAGGGTTGGTTGCGTAATCAGGATCGAGCAGAATTAGAAGCGATTGAGACTCTTAATGGTTGGGTAAGTCCTCGGCTACAAATTAAGTTTGAGTTAACTGAAGAAAATTTGCTAATATTCCGTCCTGATGGCGAAAGGTTTCATAGTTTTGTGGAATTAGGACAGTTAAAAGAGCAAGAAAAACAACGATTCAAGGCTTTAGAGGCTTTTTTAAGGGAAAAGGGGATTAATTATGATCAATAATTTGATTGAACAAAGTAAACTTTAACATCAATCAAAGAAGGAGTTTTAGCTATTATCACTAAATGCGATCGCCTGTTCTAATTCGCGATCTCGAAGAGATCCGCTGCCCCTTCGGGCGGGAATGGGGGCTCAAATAAAACAGGATTAACTAGTGATACGAATTCATCAATCACTCTTTAGCCCCCATCCCGGAGCTACGCAAGCGCGGGCCGCGTAGCGCCTTGCTTTGCGAGACCACGCAGTGCCAGCCGTAGGCTGATCGCGACTTTCAACACAGTATCTACAATACCTGCGATAGCTAATGGCATCTGCCCCACTGATTTGTGAGACCGACAAAGACTTGTGGCTATTGGCTTTTCTGGCATCTACCCAACTACTATGAGCTTGCTCACTGATTTGTTAGACCGAGGAATCTGCACAATTCATAGCTTCAGTTTCTTCGATAATGTATCAACGACCTCTTCTATCTGAATAGATCGCAAATCTATATAGCCAATTGTTTCATTGATGCCAGGTATCGCTGTATCGTCTAAACGCAAAGGTAAAATATATTCCCTATTTTCTCTAAATGCACGAGCTTGTGCCTGCTCTAATTCATGCTTTGTCCATAACTTATTAGCATAGTTTTTCGATAAAAGTATCACACAATATTGGGCACTATCCCTATATATTGACTGCAAATGTTGATATAAATCTTTGCCCAATAGCTGTGCTCGTTCGAAGCGATCATAAAACACCTTTATTCCTCGTCTCTTTAGGAGGTTTGCTAGTTTTTCCGCATACTCTCGGTCTTCTCCTGCAAAAGATAATGCGAACTGATATTCATATCCCGAATTAAGATAACTATCTTCCATTCCAAATAAGAGTTTGATGATTTCTTTTTGATTCAGATTTGCAAAATCTTGGTCAAATTGTCGAATTTCTAGTTCTTCATATTTTTTTGTGATTACGGCGACCTCTCCCGCCTTACTTTGGGAAACTGCAAATGGACTATCTGTCGTAATTATGAACTGCACACTTGGAAAATTATCAATTAACAGACTAATGAGATCCTGATGAAGACTTGAATTTAAGTAAACTTCTACATCTTCGATAAAAACAATTCCATGCTCGTTCTGAATTTCTTGTGCAGGGATATTAAGATGGAGAGATTTCAAAAAGTAATAAATAAGCACAGGAATACAAAAAACAGATAAAATTCTATCAGGTAAAGAGCGGATAGAAATAGGGGCATTTCCTCTCCCTGGAATAACTTTAAATGAAAACCCCGCCTTGCCAGTTGTTTTTATACTGTGAAATGTAAATTCATCATAATATAATTTCTCCATAAATCTTTTGATTATACTGAAAATACTCTGTTCAAAAGTATTATTATTAGATATGAAATCAATAATTAAGCTATAAAGCATACTATCGATAAAATCATATGGCTTATTGTATAAAAAATGATTTGCACCATCTATTGCTAAGTCCATAAAATAGTCATCTGTTAGACTTATTATATTCCGATGAGAAATAGAAGAAATAACAGACAATGTTTTGGGAATTGCTAAGATAGGTATTCTATCAATTATCGCACATAATTCCTGGCTGGTTTTGTTTATGATTTCAGATTTCCCATCTACTTCAATTTGAAATCTAGCACTTGCTTTTGAACCAATACCAAAATATGATTTTGTATAATTTTCGTTCTGTATTAAGAAAGCAGTGATTAATCTTATTAAGTCGTTTTTATGATATTGATTTTGTTCTACTAGGAAGTTTAATTGGGGCTTAAAGTTCCATCTTAAATTCTCATATTGGAATAAATTATTTGCTTCGAACTTTCTTAGTAAAATCTGTTTATCATAAATTGATTTCATTTTTTGCCGTTTATAATCTTAAGTCTGATGTGGATTAGAGAGCATGTATGAAAATTCAAAATTCTAGTATAAACGAAAAAACGTTTACAAAATATTGTATTATAATAAGAGACATTGAGGGAAAAACAAGTAAAAAAAACAGAAAGTAAGTTGCACAGGGTTTTAATTATTAGCAAATTGAGCAGCAGTGATTAATTCTTTAAAGTAACTTATTGCCTCCTATTCTAGGCGAGTCATTACCTGCTTCTTCAGCCTTTTAGTATATGAGTTCTTGATTGAATCCGAGAAATCCTATTCTTCCTTCATAAGCAAAAATCAAGGTAAGATTGAAAAAATTCTTCACATATAATACATATCTAAATTATTAGTTATCTTGCACTTGAAAATATTTTTTTTCATCTCCAGGATCTTTTGTCCGTCCGCTCCAACGTGATTTTAGACCAGGCTTTCGTGACAAGTTCACAACTTCTCTACCGCTTTCCGCTTCCTTCTTGCGCAGGTCTTCAAACATTGCATCCAAGTCATAATTGAAGGACTTGGCATATGCTTCCCTGATTTGGTGGATTTCTTCGACAATCTCATCTGTCCACATAGTCTAATCTCCCATTAGTTCATTGGGTGTACAAAGTATAGGTAAAACATAGCCGAAATCAAGACTTATCTCCGCAAGTTTTGCCTGAATTTGAGCATTGGCAATATGCTTACAATTCCACGTTAACAGATAGTCCATGCCGTGAACAGTTGCAGCAGCGATATGAATTGCGTCTACCTTCGCTTTGGGAGGTAAACTGCTTCGAGTGAGAAATTGTGAGGCTAAACCTTGTACAGCTTTGTTCAATGCCAACAAGGGGAAATCACGCAAAATTGCCATTCTTTGAGCAGCGATTTCTGCATCTCCCCGTGCCACTTCCTCTAGAACAGCCTCCGAAGTGTAAAGACTGAAGGCTTTTCGACGAAACTTCCACCAGTCTTGTGTAATCTCCATATTTGCAGCGAGGATCAGATTTTTAGTCGATCTAGCTGTGAGATAACCTAAGATGCTAGTTTCAATATATACTGTTTCACTCATTCACGAAAAACCCAGACTACTTGATTTGAAATTATCATATCGTTTGAGAAACTAGTGAAAAAAAATAGGAAGTAAGTTGCACATAGAGTTAATTGTCAGCAAATTGAGCAGCAGCGATCGCAGCTTGACCGAGAGATATTCCTCCATCATTGGGCGGAACTTGACTATGGGTTAGAACTTCAAAGTTCATCGCTTCAAGACGAACTCGTACTTGGTTAAGTAAAATCTGGTTTTGAAATACTCCTCCCGTTAATGCTACTTGTTTAATAGTTATGTCTTGATTGTTAAGACAAATATGCTCTACTAAAGACGCGATCGCGTTTGCCAATCCCAGATGAAATTTCGCTGCCATGACAGATTGAGAAGTATTACGGCTTAAATCTTCTAACAAAGCCTGCCACATCAAACGAGGTTCAATATAAGGTAAATAGGATTCCTCTTCTAATTTTCTATTCTCTATAGTGAAAGTATAAGGTTTAATTTCCTCAGGATTACTTAAGATAGCCCGTTCTGCTAAGGCTTCTAATGCGATCGCAGCTTGACCTTCATAGCTACAGGATTCTCGACAAATTCCAATGGCAGCAGCTACGGCATCAAATAAGCGTCCACAGGAAGAAGCAAGGGGCGAATTAATTCCTTTGGCAAGCATTTGATCGAGGAGTTTACAGGGTTTTTGCTGAAGAAACTTAAACAGATCTAAATCCTTATACTTGAGATAATTTATTTTGCCCTCTAAATCCCCCAACTTTGGGGGACTTTCTATTGTTGTGCTCTCTTGTTCCCCCCAGGATTGGGGGGCTAGGGGAGCGATTATCGAATTATTAGTACAGAGTACCTGACTTAAATGTGCATAAACACTCCGCCAGGGTTGATAAATTGCTTGCTCTCCACCGATCATTGCTATAGGTTTTAAACTACCCAAACGTCTAAAACTTCGATAGTCAGCTAAGAGAAATTCTCCACCCCAAAAAGTGCCATCTTCGCCATAACCTAAACCATCTAAAGCAATTCCTAACACTGGAGATGTCTTGAAAGGAACTCCATTTTCTACCATGCATGCAGCAATATGAGCATGATGATGCTGGATACTATAGAGTTTCAGAGAATTAGCAGAAGCCAGTTCCTTGCCTAGTTTCGTAGATAAATATTCAGGATGAAGATCAATTGCGATCGCTGCTGGTTGATGTTCTAATAAACTGAGATAAAGATCGAGAGTTTGTTTATAAGCTACTAGAGCTGTTTTATTTTCTAAATCTCCTATATGTTGGGAAATAATAGCTTGTCCATCCCGCAGTAAACAAAAGGTATTTTTAAGTTCGCTACCCATTGCCAAGATAGGTGGAGTTGCGGGAAAATTTGGTGGTAAATTTATTGGTGCGGGTGCATAACCACGGGCGCGACGCAGGATTTGTAACTGAGGTGGGTTTTGTAACTTAATAATACGGGTGATCGAGTCATCAACACGGTTAATTATTTCGCGATTATGGAACACAAAATAATCGGCAATTCTTCCTAACTTAGTTCTCGCTTCCTGATTATCAATGCATTGGGGTTCGCTAGATAAGTTACCGCTAGTCATAACTAGGGGAATATGCAAGTCTCTCAGTATCAGATGGTGCAAGGGGGTGTAAGGTAACATAAAACCTAAAGTATTTTGCTCTGGTGCTACCGAAGCAGCGATCTCATTTTTAATAAGAGATTTTTGGTCGCTATTACCTAATTCCTTGCTCCTCAATAAAACAATTGGGGCAGTAGAATTAGTTAGTAGTTTTTTTTCTGACTCACTAAGAATGCAATATTGCTCAATGATCTCTAAATCTCGCGCCATTAAAGCGAAAGGCTTATGAGGACGCTGTTTCCGTTGACGGAGTTTTTGCACTACCTCCTCATTTGTAGCATCGCAAGCTAAATGAAAACCGCCTAAGCCCTTAATAGCGATAATATATCCATCCCGTAATAAATTAGCGACCTTATCTATCTCAATCCCCTTGAGATCAGCTTTACTTTCTCTATCTCCCCTATCTTCCCTATCCTCACCATCTCCCAATGCTCCCGAAACCTCCCCTACTTTTTCCAGCCAAACATAAGGACCACAAATTTTACAGGCAATAGGTTGGGCATGAAAACGACGATTGGCTGGATCTTGGTAGTCTTGAGCACAGTCAGAACAGAGCTTAAATTCTGCCATACTTGTATTAGCGCGATCATAAGGTAAGCGTTTAATAATACTTAAACGAGGGCCACAGTGAGTACAGTTAGTAAAAGGGTATCGATACCAACGACTTGAGGGGTCGAAAATTTCGGCTTGGCAAGCAGGGCAAGTAGCAGCATCAGGAGCAATTTCTGTTTGGATAGTACTTCTATTACTTTGAACAATGACAAAATCAGTCAAGTTTTCTGCATCTTTATCGGGACGATAGGTACGACGAATGATTGCCGTAATTTTTGCTAAGGGAGGACATTCAGTTTGTAATCTTTGCACAAAAGTATCAATAGAAATAGGAGTGCCGATCGCTTTAATCAACACCCCTTGCCCATCATTACAAACTTCGCCTCGTAAACTACATTCTCTAGCCAGACGATAAACTGTAGGACGAAATCCCACTCCCTGAACTGTTCCTCGGACTCGTATTTTTTCCGCAACTAAACTATTATTTGGCTGGTTAGTTAGTTTAAATTGGCTTGACATCACTTTTATATTTAATAAGGTGGGATTGACCCACCTTAATTGTGATGACCAAATGCAATTATTAACAGAAATATTACACTATTGTAAAGTCAGCACTTGTCAGAGTAGTTGTATCCATTCCAGTTAAAATTGCCAAGGTTTCATCACCGAAGTTAATATCTTCACCAGAAAAGCTTAAATCACTAAAGGTTAATCCTCCTGATAACCCAATTAAATCCTCGCCATCGCTAAAGTCACCAATGGTATCTGTTCCCTCACCTGCTCCTAGAACGAAGACATCTGCACCTGTACCACCTAAAATAAGGTCATCGCCACCTTGACCATCAATGGTATCGTCGCCACCGAAACCCAATATTTGGTCATTTCCTGAAGTTCCTGTGAGAGTATTATCTTGTTCGTCACCGGGTACTAAGGTAACTAACTCTAGAACATTACTATCGCCAAAAACAGCAGTATTATCCTCAAAATCGTTGTCATCAAGTACTAGGTTACTATCTAAAGTAATTACCCCTCCACCAAAGACTCCACTATTATCCTCAATGTCGCTATCGGTAATTGTGATTTGACTTGATTGGCCAGCAATACCTCCGCCAAAATTTCCTGAGTTACCACTTATGTCGCTATCGTCAACTTCGAGAGTTCCGTTGAATACGGTAAAGATTCCGCCACCATTACCTAAGTTTCCCGTACCATTGGCAGTGTTTCCAGTAATATCACTATCTTCAATTTTGACAAAACCCGCTTCATTAAGAATTCCACCACCATCAACCGCAGTATTATCGCTGATGGTGCTTTCTTCGACTTCAATTTCACCACTGAAGTTATATATTCCGCCACCACCACCATCGAGAACAATATTATTGCTGATGGTACTTTCTTTGACTTCAAGTTTACCGACTTCAAATTCATTACCTTCGTTAAGAATCCCACCACCACGCATAATGGCAGTATTCTCGCTGATGTTAGTTTCTTCAACTTCAAGTTCTGCACCTGGCACATTGAAGATCCCCGCACCAACAGCGGAAAAATGACCCTTGATGGTACTGTCCTTAATTTTGGCTTCTCCTACATTAAGAATCCCACCACCAGCAAAAGCCGAATTATTTTCGATAGTGCTATTATCTTTGACTTCGAGTTTTCCCAAGTTAAAAACCCCGCCACCACTGACATTAGAAAAATTGTTACTAATAACACTATCTTTAATTTTAAGTTCACCAACATTAAAGATGCCACCACCACGGAGTTGAGCAGTATTGCCAGTAATAATGCTATCTTTGAGCGTGAGTTTTTCTAGGTTGAGAATCCCACCGCCTACATCTGCCGCATTACCGCCAGTGATCGTAAGATCTTTGAGTTTAACCTTAAGTTGAGTAGTCTCATCACCATCATCGATCAGGAAAACTCGACCTGTACCTTGTGCATCGATAGTTGCACCATCTGAGTCGGATTTAATAGTTAGCTCTTTATTAACAACAATATTGGCTTCATTGTGAATATTATCATCTCCTCCTGTGACAATAATCTTATCTCCTTCAGAAGCAGCAGCAATTGCTTCAGCAATGGTAAGAAAATCTCCATTATTATTATCATCTACAATCCAAGTAGTCATTGTTGGTAAAATTTAATACATAAACTGTGTTCTTCTTGATTATTGAACTGCAGCTTTGTATTCTGTGTGATTTATATCACAAATACAATAACTTTAAAATAGAAAAATTCAAATCATTATTTGATATAAATAAAATTATTTTTTGACCCAAAGCAAGAAAAAAATTATTATTTTTGATAAAAAACAACTTGCCAAGGATTATATAGCTTATTAAGCTTATTTAAAATCTTGAGAAGTATTAGTTTATCAATACCAAGAACAACAAGAAGCAATTCTAGTCATAGGAGGATTTCAATTATTCAAAATGTAATTTTTATTTTGTTTTAAATTTAAAGATTTAATGAATTTTATTTTAAATTTGAAACCAGTATTATTTCCTAGAAAAAATAATTTATTTCTTGATCTGAACAGCTTATAAGTATATTTTCAGTAGTGAAACACGGATCTTCACGGTATTAATTACCCCTAATCAAATCTATTCCCAGTTCACACTTGTCAGATTCATCTAGTGCCGCACGGAGAAAAATAACCCACCAGTTTTCAATACTCGCGTATGCTGAAAAATCAATACTTTTGATGTTTGAAAGCATAAGTTTTGACTGACCTGTAGCGGCACGAGGAAAATCATATATTTATACTTGAATTAGGATCAAGGTTAGGGTAGATTAGGGTATATTATTTGCCAAAAAGGGACTTATTTGGAATTTATACTGCACCTGTCGTATCTAATTGCTGTGTTAATGCCTTGTATTTAGGTACTTTCATGACTAAATCAATCTAATGATGCAATTTTAAGTATAAATAAAATAGTAGTTTCACGGTAAAAATACACCCTAATTTTACCCATGACACCAGAATCGTTATTCTTTTTAAGACCAGAAGAACCGATCCACAAACGATATGAAGCTCTGCGCTCCTTTTACGTTGAGGGAATGACTGCCCGAGAGGTCTCGGCGAAGTTTAGCTATACGGTAAGTACGGTCTACGCAAAGCGCGAGAGATTTCAAGATACTTCTCGGCTCGGAACAACCGAGCTCCTCGTTCTTCATCCGACCGCAACCGGGACGGAAAGAGAAGGATCTCGATGGGAGTACAGGCCAACTCATTGTTGAGCTCAGAAAGAAGTATCTATCAGTATCAGATATCAAGGCTATTCTTGATTCGGTTGGGGAGGAGGTTTCGGAGAAATATATTTACAATGTGCTCGTAAGAGAGGGGTTTACCAGGCTACCTCGGCGCAGTAACCAGACCAAGACTGAGACCAGAGCAACGGTGAAACTGGAAGCGGCCAAGAGTGAATTGTTGGCCTTGGAGCCCGAGGAGTTTACGACAGAAAGTAGCATTGGGAGCCTGTGTCTACTTCCATACATTCAGGAGCTCGGAATAGATAGACTGAGAGAAGAGTCTGAATACCCTGAAACAAAAAGCATTCCCAAGCTTAATGCCATATTGAGCTTTGTCGCACTCAAGCTTTCGAATATACGTCGCTATACCGCAGACGATCTCTGGTGCATGGATCGAGGGCTGGGATTGTTTGCCGGACTTAATGTACTTCCTAAAGCTGCATGGTACACTTCATATTCCCATCGAGTAACCAGAAACACCAACCTGAATTTCCTGAAGAGCCTCGCCCAAATCTGGCTCGAGAAGGGATTCTTGTCCGACACGGCGAATCTTGATTTTACCACCATCCCTTACTGGGGTGAGGATGATTCTCATCTGGAAAACAACTGGTCAGGAACTCGAGGAAAGGCTCTTTCGAGCATGCTGGCTATTTTCGCCCACGATCCGCAATCAGGAATTATCACTTATGGAGATACCAGTGTTCGTCACCAAAATAAGGATCAAGTTGTGCTGGAATTTCTCGATTTCTATAAAGACCGTGGCGCTGAGGAGCTTAATTATCTGGTGTTTGATAGTAAATTTACTACCTATCAGAACCTGGCCAATCTTGATGATGCCGGAATCAAATTCTTAACCATTCGAAGGCGCGGCAAGAAGATAGTTGAACGGATTAATGCCATTCCCGACTCAGAGAAAAGAAAAGTTCGTGTGCCCGCTGGTGATGGGCAAAAGAGACTACTGAACGTATTAGACGAGATTGTGTTTCTCAAGGACTATGGGGATACCATTCGCCAGATTTCCATTTCTGGCTCCAGAAAAGTCAAGCCAGCTCTAATTATTACCAATGACTTTGATTTATCAGTAGAAGAAGTTGTCCGGAAATATGCCAGAAGATGGATCGTTGAGAAAACCATTTCCGAACAGATAGAATTCTTTCACCTCAACAAGATATCCTCTTCCATGGTGATTAAGGTCGATTTTGACCTCACAATGAGCATTCTCACTCACAACCTATACAGAATATTTGCCTCCGACCTGGAAGGTTACTCAAGCTGTACCCCCCAGACTCTCTACCAAAAGTTCATTCACAACAGTGGAAAGGTGACAATTACTAACGATAAAATAATTGTCACCATGAAAAAGAAGAGGCATTTACCAGTGATTCTTACTTCTATGCAGAGATTTCAAGATAGGCCAATTCGTTGGCTCGCCGAAAAGAAACTGGTATTTCAAGGCGCTTCAATTTCATAATTGAAAGCTCAAAATTAGGGTCTCATAACTTACCGTGAAAATCCGTGGTGAATTATAAATTTTAGATATGGCAATTTTTTGATCGCGTCTACTCCTATGGCAATTCTATTTGCACCAGGTTTTAAGCAGATTTATCAGTAGGGGTACATCGCAATGACCCCTAGGGCAATGGTGTGTTCTTAAACAGAAATCACCTAGGATGTACTGCTTGTAACAAAGATTTGCTATGTTCTGGGATTAATCGAAAAAAGAGATCGCCTCAAGTACCTCAGCAAAATTAATTTAACATTTGGGGAAGTTAGGCAAAAGCAGCAATAGAAACTTTAGCTGCAACTTGTTCAGCGATTTTGACTAATGCGATGGCTGAAGACGATTCTGGTTCAGCTACAACAATAGGAATTCCCTGATCTCCTCCTTCCCGTAAAGAGATTTCTAGCGGTACACAACCGAGTAAAGGGACATTTAACTCCTGAGCTGTTTTTTCTCCGCCACCTGAACCAAAAAGATCGTAGCTTTTATCTGGCATATCGGGGGGAACGAAATAACTCATATTTTCGACAATTCCTAAGAGATTAATGCCTAACTGTTGGAACATTTTTAAGCCGCGACGGGCATCAAGTAAAGATACGGTTTGCGGTGTGGTTACAATAACTGCACCAGCCATCGGCACAGCTTGAGCTAAGGTTAATTGAGCATCTCCAGTACCAGGAGGCATATCGACAATTAGATAATCTAGTTCACCCCAATCTACTTGATAGAGAAACTGACGAATAATACTGTTAAGCATAGGTCCACGCCAAATTACGGGTTGGTCTGGATCGATGAGAAATGCCATCGAGACTAGTTTAACTCCATAGTTAAAGGCTGGCTCTAAAACTTCTCCCTCTTCTCCTTGTTTGACCATCACTTTAGCTGCAGACAAGCCAAGCATATTAGGCGCATTGGGGCCGTAAATATCAGCATCTAATAATCCCACTTTTGAACCTTTTTGGGCTAAAGCTACCGCAATATTCACTGCAACAGAACTTTTGCCCACACCGCCTTTGCCACTGGATACAGCAATAATATTTTTGACTCCTGGAACAGATTGACGGTCGGGTAAAGATTTTTGTTGGGGAGTTTCAGCGGTTACTTCTACTTCAACAGATTCTACTCCTGGTAGCTTTTTAACGGCATTTTGGCAATCTTCAACGATAAATTCTCTGAGAGGACAGGCAGGAGTAGTCAGTACTAGAGTAAAACTTACTTTGGAACCTTCTACTGCTACATTGCGAATCATATTGAGTTCGACTAAACTCTTTTGCAGTTCGGGATCTTGTACTGGACGTAATACTTCTAGTACGGATTTGGTATCAAGCATTTGATCTGGACTACTCCTAATAATTTATCTAAAGCCTATTTTTTCTCACTATATCAGTTTCGAGTTACTAAAATTGGCAGTAGTAACAGACAATAGCAGCTCCAAGAGGAACGGTGAGATTATCAATTCCCCATTTAGAAAAGGATTCTAGACTAGTCGCTACTGAAGCTGCGATCGCAGATATTAACCAAGTTTGCCAATGATTTCCCAGAGAAAATAATAAAATTAGACTGGTCACTATATAACTGGTAGTTGCCATCGCCAAAGAACCTTCCCAACTTTTGGTAATAGCCAATACTTGATACTTATGTATTCCCCAACGCTGACCGATAATCGCTGCCATACCGTCACCCCACGCCATCACTAAAATGCCGATCGCGGTATATTGGGGTTGGCTATCCCAAAATAAGCCAGTCAAAATGCCAATACTAATGGCGTAAAATAATGTCCCAAGACTTTTTCTCCCCACACTGTTAATACTAGGAAGAATTGGTAAAATATAGGAGGTTATGGCAATCAAAGATGCGATCACAGCAGCTATAATAATTACCCAAGCAGAGATATCTAGCCACCAAGCTAGTAAAATAACATTGCCGCTACCAATATGGACAACTTTTCTGGTTAATTCTGGATCATCGGTAATAAGACGATTTAAGGTTTCTGCGATCGTAACTAAAACAATCAGATAGAGAAAAATCAGAACTAAAGGATATATAACATTTAACATTTAACATTTAACATTTATCATTGACGAGGAACCCTGCTGCTTTTTAAGCGGCTAAGGAACGCAGGAGTTTAGCATTTAACATTGTTCTGGGCAGATCATGAAGTACATACTAATCCAATTGATTCGGGGCTATCGCCTATTGATTTCACCTTTGTTTCCTCCGACTTGTCGTTTTCAGCCGACCTGTTCTAATTATGCAATAACTGCGATCAAAAGATTCGGTGTTATCAAAGGTAGTTTCCTCGCTGTCAAAAGAATTTTACGCTGTCACCCTTTCCATGCTGGGGGTTACGATCCCGTTCCCAAAGAATAACTGAGATTCCGATGCTTTTTCTCCTAGTATCTTGATAAATATCGAACTATATGTTCGATACCCACTGCTTCGAACAATAAACGCCCCTTTTACCAACGAGGTCAGAAATCTATGGTGCTTATTATATCTGCTTTCTAGTTATCATTGTCGCCCCGCTAGTATAAATTGCGTTTTTGCAACTCTAATTTTAATCTAATTTAGTATATTTTAGCGAAGATATGCGATCGCTAAATAACAGAATCTCAACTTCAGATTTTGAGAATTCGAGAGGGATTAAAAGTTTGAGCATCCAACGAATTTACTTAGTTATGTCTGAGAGAAACAGGGGAAGGAAGTCCAAGCTAAACCAAGAAAGACGCTCGTGATCCTATAGTCAAAAGGTGTTCTAGCAGTTAAAACCGACATGACAATGGTGTTAGCAAACCCGTTTCTGAGCATTGTTCTGGGAAGAAGTTTATGTCATTGGTGAATAAGTGTCAGCTTCTATATTAATGAATAGCTAATTTGCGTTCTAAATCGAACAAGAAACCATGAATATATTCTTCAGTCCATTCTGTACCATATAAACGAGTGAACATTCCCCGCGCGGGATCTTTTTCTGCACGATAATTGAGATAACGCTTCTGTGCCTGCAAAATATTATCTAACTGCTTACTATCTGTAATCTCTTCTGCTTGCTCAACAAAATTTAGATAAGCTTGTAAATAATCGCAGAAAGCATCAAATACTTTAGTTTGGACTACTTCTGTTTCTTGAGGGCGAGTCCATAAAAAAGCAGGAGAAAAGAATTGTTGAGCCTCTTGGGGAAAGTCACCTCCCCATGCTAAATTTGCTCGATGTTTCTCAAAAATTGGCATGATCGGCTCGGCATATTTTGCTTGATAGGCAGGATCATCTCTAAATAGGGGCTGCATATCGATCGCAATTAAATGCCCTCCCGGTAAGGTTACTAAATCACCACCAAAAAAAGGTAAGTCATAATTTAGTTCGGGGAAAATTACGAAATTGAGTACCTGCAGAGATTTTCCTCCCTGGACA
>JASJDR010000033.1 GCA_030065615.1 Xenococcus sp. MO_188.B8
TGAGCACTTAAAAGCTTACGTAGAAAACCAAAAATCTCCTCAAAATTAGTCGCTTCGCGGGTTGCTTATTGGTTTTGATTCATCTCACCGTTAAGCCTAGCGGCTTTAACGGGAGTCCTCTCAAAACATTTTCTGATAGTCAATATACCGCAATAGTATCGCTATATGGGCCACAATCTTATTTCCTAAATTCTCATATTACTTATCATCCCGCTTTTAATAACACTTTGCTGGGTTTGCGCCTGCTTCAAGCAGATCTAATGTTTATAGATTTATATGACTTTTGGCGACTTCCTGTACTAAATGGAAATGTTATTTTGGGGTATGGAGAATCTATTGAAAACCAACATACTTGGCTTAACTCTTTTCGGGAACTTCGCCAATCTTTTAGAAATGGATGTTTTCAAGCTTTTGATGTAGATAAAAAATGTTTTAATTCTTGGGTTCTTACTGATTATGGATTAAAAATATCGATGCTGATTGATAATAGTGAATTCAAATTGAATAATTCCCCATACTATTATTTTTGGAAACGAGATGGAGATAAAGCAGTTAGAGTATCTAGCCTTATAGACAGAATGAAATCAAGTATATCAGCTATAAGAAATTATAATCCAGTCGTTTTTAACGCTGCGACTGACACCATGAGATACGCTGCTTTCTTTAGATATCTGAAACGCACAAATACTAAATCATGGAACAACTTTTTGCAACAGATCTCAAATGTTCAGATTCAACCTGAAGTCAAAACCCCGACTCGCTGGAAAATCCCTTTGTTCAGTTCACTAGAACCTAGCCTATAAAAAACTATTTCTAAAAAACATTTCACCTCTTCAAATTTAAATGTTGATAAGGAATAATTTGTTATGGGCGACGAAAATTATTTTTAAGAAACTTTTTAACGATAGTCAACTTATTATAAATAATCATATTTGTTGGATTATTTTTTCCAAAATATTTTTTCCGCATCTCTAGAGCTTGACTATAATAATATGCGGCATACTCGTAGTTTTTTTGATAGAAGTGAACTTCTGCTAAATTATTAAGAGTAGTTGCTATATTTGGGTGAAACTCACCAAAGTTTTCTTCTAGTATTTCTAAGGCTTGTTGATAATAGCGTTTCGCTTTACTATAGAGATCTTGATTGGCATAAATAAGACCTTGGTTGTTAAGAATATTTGCTATATTTGGATGACGCATACCAAATTTTGCTTCTAATATTTCTAGAGCTTGTTGATAAACATGTTCGGCTTCACCATAGCGCTTCTGCTCGGTATAAAGAGAAGCTTGGTTGTTAAGAATATTTGCTATGCTGGGATGGAACTTCCCAAAGTTTTCTTTTAATATATCTAGAGCTTGTTGATAAAGATGTTCGGCTTCGGTGTATTTTTCCTGCTGAGTATATAGATAAGCTAGATTATTAAGACTTTGTGCTACGTCAGGATGCTTATCTGACAATTGAGATTTTCTTAACTCTAGAGCTTGTTGATAAAAATGTTCGGCTTCAGAGTATTTTTCCTGCTGAGTATATAGATAAGCTAGATTATTAAGACTTTGTGCTACGTCAGGATGCTTATCTGACAATTGAGATTTTCTTAACTCTAAAGCTTGTTGATAAAGATGTTCGGCTTCAGAGTATTGTCCTTGTGATACGTAGAATGCTGCTAGATTGTTGAGACTGATAGCGACATCCTGATGCCCCTCTCCTAGTAACTTTAGTCTCAAGTCTAAAGCTTCTTGATAGAAAGGTTCAGCATCAGAGAATCTTCCCTGCGACTGGTATAATACTGCCAGATCGTTGAGAGTGGTCGCAACATCGGGGTGTTCCTTTCCTAGTAACTTTAGTCTCAAGTCTAAAGCTTCTTGATAGAGAGGCTCAGCATCAGAGTATCTTCCCTGTGAATAGTATAATTCTGCCAGGTTGTTGAGACTGGTAGCGACATCTAGATGTTCCTCTCCTAAACGATTACGACAGGTTTGTAAACTTTTTTCTCTCCATTGTTCTGCCTGATTGTATATTCCCTGACCTTCATAAAATCTTCCTAACCCCTCAAACAACCAGATAAGATTTTCATCTCTGAAATAATCAATTAATTCGGTTGCTATATTGCTCAGATGAGGAATAGCTAAAGCTACTCTTTTGATATCTTTCTGGGTCGGAGTCTCAGGAATTGATTGCGCAATAACTATCATTGGTTGAGTGAATTTCTGCTTAAGTAATTCTGTTTGCTCGTGGGACTTACGCTTAAATAGTTGCCCAATCACCCAGTTGAAGTCTGACAGTAAAGGCTGCAGAAGTGAGATTTTATTTTTATGCGAATTTCCTAAGGTTTCTAATTTAGCTCGAAAATATTGTTGAATTAGGGAATGAAGTTGATATTGTTGATCTTCTTGATTTGAATTTTTTTTTAAGAGATTAAATTTGAGTAAATAGATATCTTTTGAGTTTTTTAATTTCTTGATTTTCTCTGGTCTTTGCTCCTGATAATTAATCTCTTGAGAATCAGATTTTAACAATCTACTAATTAAATTTTGGCTAATTCTTTTCCAGATAGATTTTTGAGTAGTTCTACTATTCTCTGGTAAATCTTCAGGCAATAAACCATCTTCTACCCATGACCAAATAAAAGGCTCTGAGGAAAATAACCCTAAATAACATCCTAGTTCTTGAGCTTCTGTTGTTAGTTCTTTCCAAGATAACTCGAAAGCTTCTGCCAATCCTAATTGAGCTGTCATGTCAGCTTCTTCAGGATGAATCAATGCTTCTGCTTCTAGCCGGTTTTTTTCTAGCTGATGGATAACTTCTTGTATACTATCTGTCGGATGTAAATCTAAATATCTTCCCACTAACTCTAATCCTAATGGTAAATATCCTAACCCTTCACATAGTTCTGAAGGATAATCCTTTTTCTGTTCGAGATCGCAGACAATTCTTGAAGCTCCAGACAAAGATCTCAGGAGTTCTAATGCTGCTTCAGGAGATAAGACATCTAAGTTGAAATCTTCAATATTTTTTCCTGGTTTTTGTCGGCTCGTAATTAATACCTTAAAATTTTGTTTGACAGAATACAGATAGGATTGAATATTGTCCTGATAGTATTTGCCATAATTAGGAACATCATCTAAGACAATTAGAGAATTATCTTTTGACCAATGATTCCAACAATATTGGACTTGACATTCTAGATCTGAGTTCTCTGGAATATTGAGTTTAAAAGAAGAAACTGCAAAATTGACAATTTGTGTACCGATATCTTTTCTGGCTCTTAACCAACAAATACTTCCAGAATATTTCTCTAGATATCTTAGAGCATATTGTCTTGCCAACTCAGTTTTACCAATTCCTCCCATTCCAGATATCGCTACGGTTTTGTTATTTTGTAATAACTGATGAAGATGTTCTAAATCCTCTTCACGTCCAACAAAATGATTACTAGCGAATAAAGGTAAATTATTGGGAATCCCCGTTATTTCATCAACGCGGATGCCTTCATAATGATAATGTTTGCTGTTGTCCTTGTAATCACCTTGAATTTTCTCATTGTAATTACCTTGTTCAATATTTATATTTTTCTGATTCTCTGACTTATCTTCACTATTCATAATCAAATGCGGTTGCTATTAGTTGATTAAGACGTGATCGCAAAAAATGTTAAATGTTCAATGCTCAATGTTAAATTTATTGTAATAAAAATTCTGTATTAAATGTCCATAAGTTTGCGATTAGGGAGAAGCGCGATCGCATTTCTTGCTTATCTAATTCCGCGATCGCTTATTGACTTACTGAATCTTGATTCATTAGTAATAGTATTAAAGCTGGGGAAAACGTGGTTGCCACCATTGATGTAACTCAAGCCAAACTTGTGCCAAATTTTCGTCATTATGATCTAGTTCCCCATCTTGACTAGAAAGAGCAATATTGACCCATAAACAACGGCGATCTCTGATACTATCTTTTCCCCACAACCAATCCCAGAATAATCTAGGAGTCAACTCAACCTGATTGAGAACTGCCGAAAACTCTTTGTGAGTCGCAATACTTTCGCCCCCAGAAGTGAGACAACTACTAACGTAAGTAGTCTGAGCTTTCTCACTATTACTATTGGGTTCTTCCACTAGCAAATAAGAACCGATACCTGGAATTTTCTTTACTTGTTGGGTTGCCATTATTCTAGGAGCCAGATTCACATGCTCCTTCAATAAATTTGCAATATTCCCTCTAGCTCCGACAAGATAACGCATTTCTAAAGCCAGACTAAGATCGTCTTTTCTGTATAAATAGCGTTTAGCAGACTCGATTGACTCTCCATTCTCATCTGGTTTTGATGATATGGGCAAAGATTCACTGGACAACTGTTGCCAAGTCGCCAAAGAAATCTGCTCAGGAAAGACAAAATCAGCAACTCGACGATTACCAACATGGGGATCTGTGGTCGAATAAACTGTTAATACAGCAATTCCCATACTGATAGTTGCCAGGAAACTATTACGCAATTTACTTCCATTAGACATAATCATTTATCAACTCAAGTTGTATGTGGATGATCTAATAAACCTTCTTTATTTAATATCCAATAGGCAAAACCAGAAAAAATCATAATTGCCACAGTAGAAAAAATCTGTGAACCTTCGGCACCATGCCAATAATCAAATGTAGACTGTTCTGGAATTACCAAAGTCAAAATACAAACCCTAATAACTCCCAAAAAGAAACCAATGGCAATAGATACCATCGGAATTGAAAAACATTGAGATTTCTCCACAGGAAAAAAACTAACCAGCAATAAAGATAACTTCAGCATCAAGAGGATCATTGGCATACCAGCACAAGGATAATCTACTATCGCCTGATACTCTCCAAGATTTGGCAAAGATAATAATACTTCGTTCCCTCGATTAGTGACATTGAAACCCAGATAGTAAAGAAAATAGGTAGCAAACTTGGCATTGAGAACTGTAATTCTCACTATACTGTCAATAAAATTTCCAATTACTCCCGTAGGAAAAAATAAAAACCAAGCAAAAAACAACTCTTTCCCATATTGACCTAAATCTTTAAACCCAGAAGCGATTAATGCCAAACTAATAGCAAAACCGAAAGGAATCAGTGATAATAAATCGGACTCAAAATTAAACAAAAAGATAGCCTTAATAATTAAGATAATTAGTAAGCTTAAACCAATCAAACTAGAAAAAAAATTACTTCTTATATTTATTTTTGATTTTCGTTGCCACAGCAACCAAAAAATCGCCCCATAAAATAAGATATTAGTAGTCAACTGATCAATATTATTAGTGATTTTCCAAGCTATACTAAGATGAAATATACTCAAAAATAACAAGCTTGTTAATAGCCAAAGTCCATTATTTTTGGCTATTTTCTTATAATCTTTAAACTCTTGTTTTATCATTACATTTCATATTTAATTAAATCTAGTCACTTTATTTACTCACCGTAATAATACTGATGACAAATAGATTGATGGTCAATATAAATGGCACTGTATGCCGATAATAATTAAAGATCAACAAAAGATCAACTAGCTCGCTATGTTTTTGTTAAAAAAATCCAAAAAAAAATACCCATCATCCCAGGACGCAGAAAAATTTCAGGCAGAAAGTTATCAGCACATCAACCGCAAACTTAGAAGTATTCTTGTTGATCCTGAATATACCACTAAGATCATAGATTTGATCCCCAAAGTAGGTTATTTGATTTTATTACTTTCGTTTTTAGATTATATTTTACTACTCATACCACCTCAATTTTTAAATCCTAACTGGGAGTTAAATACTATGGGTCGCATAGTAGAATATGTCTGGGCACCATTAATAGCATTTTTAATGATATTTGTCAGACCACCAGAACAAAAAATCTCAGGATTAGAACGAAAATTATTATTATGGCTATCGAGATCACTTTTATTAATAGCTATAATATATTTTTTATTTATACCATTAATTATCTCTAACACTATCAGACTACAACAGAAAAGCTACACTCAATATTCTGCGGTCGTAGATCAACAAAAAAATCAAGTAGATAGTCTAGAAAAAAAACTTAAGCAACTATCAGAACAACAAATAAAAAATAATCTATCTCGCTCTCCTTTAGTAAAATCAGAGGACTCTCCGCAAGTGATAAGAGAAACTTTATTATCTAGATTAGAAGAAGAAGAAACTAAGAGCCTTAGCAAGATCGAAAAACTTTACGCCAAGCAGAAGAAAAATATGTTAAAAAATTCTTTTAAATGGGCTCTTAGTTCATTGTTTTCGGGTTTAGTTTTTCTTGGTTTCTGGAAAGCTACTGAGTGGACTAGAAAGATAGAAGAAATGCCTTCTTAAATCTCCCTCAGCTTGAAAAACTAAAGTTGTGAGCTCACGAGTCAGGAATTTAGAGTTTAAAGTATGGGTCTTTTTGAATATTATCGGGTTCGACAAGGTAATTGGTTATGTCCAAATTAATACAAGAATCTTGGTTTTCAAAATAGACCCAGTTTAATTGAATTAATAATTATTTCTGCTTCGATCTTTTCCTTAAAATATTAAATCCAAGAAAACTTCCACCAATAATAATTCCCAATGTAGGACTAAATTCAAAAGGGACTTCCTCCGCGGACTGAATAAAATCAAATGTGGTATCAAAAGCAATTGGAGAATTATTAATTTTCAACTCAACCTGTCTAATAGCGTTAAGATTGATACTAGGATTATTCGTTTCAAAATCATTGTAAGAGAAATATTGAGTTCCTGTACTTTCAATCTGTTGAATTGAACTTAATGCTGAGTGACCACTGCTATCTATAACTGTAAATTGAAAATCAGCTCCTTCAACCAAATCAATTGATAAAATTTCTATTGCCAAAGAATCATGTCCGCTAATGTCTCTAAAATTTTGGGGCGTAGCGCTTTCAGAACCCCAAGTGAATTTTGCGTATTCAATATCACTACCTGAAGTAGCAGAAACAGAAGCAGTAGAACTACTATCATTAGGATTAAATAGTACTTCTACAGAACCACTACCATTAAACATCTTCAATTCTATTGTTCTTTCCCCTAAATCTGTTCCAGAAATACCAGTATCCGAATCTGAAACAGGATTATTAAACAAATCTGCAGTTATTAAGTGTCTTTTGAATCCAGGAGCAGGTTCTTCAGTTGCATCAGTAAAAGCATCTAGAGTAAAACTTCTCGCAGGATTTTGAGACAACCCCAAGAGCAACGCGCTTAATCCCAAACTACTAGCGATGAAAAATTTCATTGTTCCAACTTGCACCTAATCTAATCAAGAAATAAATAATTTATAATTCATGTATACTACTTAAGCATATCTTGAAAATCAGAAATTGGCAATAATTATAAATCCATAAATATACTTAAATTATTAAAGATATTTCAATATTAATTAAGAATAAGTAAAAGCACCAAAATAGTTTAGTTTTACTTTTGATAATTACGTATAAACAAGTATTTTTGTCCGTAAAAATTACGAAATTATTTCCCAGTAGTTGAGGCTAAAAGAGAGTTCATAGTATAACTGCAAGAGTATTATCAAGTTCCAGATATTAATCCCTAAAAATCTGAATTTGAGTAGATACTAAAAAAAGACAATCAACCTAACTCTATCTCAAGGCTTAGTAATAAATAAGTACGACAATATCTGAAAAATTTATGCGTATATTAACATCTATATGCTGCACTACTATTCTTTTGCCTCTAACAAGTTTATCTGCAAAAGCTAATAGTTTAGAAAATCTGACAGTGGAAATAAAAGAATCTCCTTCTATTGTTAGAAAAGCTGATTTGTTATCCCACAAGCTATGGACGACAAAAGCAGAAGACCTCAAAAATTTTGTTGCTCAAGCAGAAGATAAAAATTCTATTACGGGAGATAGTCTGGCAGATAATTCTTGGACAAAATCTGATTCTATTGATACAGAAAAAGCTCAAGAAGTAATTTCTCAATTACAAGGTATTAGAAATACAAATTTTGCTCCTAATAGGGGGGCTCCAGGTCTGACTCTTGCAAGTCCATATGGTTTTGGTGCAGATGGTGGAGCACTCTATGCTAGTGTTGGCTATCAGCCTGACACCAGAGGTGGCGGCGATGGTCAGGGAGATGGGACAGCAAATTTTGGCGTTGGCTTGGGTAATGCTAAAAAAGCTGTAGGGTTAGAACTCAACTACACTATGGCGAGCTTCGGTAATAATCGAGATTTTGGGACTGGTGGTTTTAACGCCAAAATACATCGACAGTTTCCTGGTGCTTGGGGTCTAGCTGCTGGCTGGAATGGATTTCTCAATATTGGAGATGAGAATGACTTTGCAAACTCATACTATCTCGTAACTTCCAAGATTTTTAAGATGAGAGAAAGTCTAAATTCTCCCTTTAGTCGGATGGCAGCTACTGTAGGAGTTTTTAATAATAGATTAAATAGCGATCGCGATTGGGAGTTTGATGTCTTTGGGAGTTTAGCATTTCGGATTGCTCGACCTATTAGTACTGTTGTGGAATGGACAGGAAACGATTTGGCGATGGGCCTATCTGCTTCTCCTTTTAGAAGAGTTCCTTTTACTTTTAACATTGCAGTACGGGATATTGTCGGCGAAGGTGATGGCGCACGACTAGTCTTCGGTGCTGGAATGGGATTTTAATTTGTTAACCAACTAAAAAAATATTAAGGAGGAATTAGTGAATCATAAAAAATCACTTCTAGTAAGTATGGGTTTTGCTTTGGCGCTCTTATCTTTTGGAGAAGCAACCTTTGCTTACGATGATTATGGTACACAAGGAAGTATTTCGTCTCCTGTTACGGACCCTGGTAGTGGGAGTGATTTTGCTCTAGACGGAGATGGATTGGTTGAGACAGCTTTTAATGGTCAGAGCATTAGCGGTGGAAATTTTTCTATTCCACAAGATGTAGTTACGGCGATAATTGGTAGCGATCCCAATATTGGATTAGAGAATAATAGCGGCAATTTCAATGATCGAACTATTGTTGGTACAGATATTGATGTAGGAGACAATAGTTCTTCAGGAGGTAATTCTGATAATACTATTACCAGAAGAAACTCTTTACCAGAAAATAACTCGATTGAAGCTGCTACTGGAGCAGAAATAGCACCAGATCAAATTGTAATTTGTCTGACAAATTCCTGTAGTCCAGGTGATAGCGGGAATGGCAATATCATTAGTGTCAATGAGCTAGCTAAATTAATTGAAAACGATCTAAATCAAGCTTTAACTGATTTAGCTACAGCTGAGCAAAGTGATTTAAATCTTGCCAATTCCAACTCTGAGGAGCCAACAGATAACTCTCGTAATATTCTTAGAAGACAGACTTCTAATGATATGGACAGGATTGTCAGAGAAAATTGTGGTTGTGTTCCAGGAGAAAGGAAGATTGTCCGAGAACCTTTAACGCCAGATAATTCGAAGATCGGTCATAATGTCAAGACAGTGGCTGAAGCTCGCGAAATAGTGGAAATAAAGCTAGACGAATCGAGCAAATTTATTGAACAAATTAATCAGTTAAAACCAGAAAATAGTCTTTGGTAATAGGAGCAGTCCCCATGAAGCTACAGCAACAAATAGTCAATTTTTTAGCCCAGTCCGTAAGCAAATCTCACCTTATGTTGATGGGTGTTTCCCTAGGAACTCTAGGTTTTTTTCATAGTATGACCCTACCTGCGATCGCTGAAAACTATTTTGGCAATAATAATATTCAGTTTGAACAAGATACTCTGGTGGAATTTGAGTTTATCGAATCTCATGGTGCTTATCAATCAACCTTTGGCGTCATCGATCTCGATTCTTGTCAAATGCAACCAGGAGGGGAAATCATCTTTGACTCCTGTGACAAGACCGCTTTACTAGTAGAAGCTAAAGCGTCTGATGAGCGGGACACAGTATTTCGTCGCTCTACTTATGAAGATTCTTTAATTAATCAGTCTTTAGAGCCAGACTTTGTGGGAACACCAGGAAATGCAGTTCCTCGACCGATGAGTGAGTTTAGGTTTGAAGCCGGCAAAAGATATGTTTTTTATCTAGAGTCTTTCTATAATGGCAAACTTGCAGGTGTTGTCTATTCAGCAGATGTCTTAAATAGTCAAGGCAATATCCAAGCTCTCTTTAATGAAGGTTCAATGGCAACAGCTCAAATGGTTTCTCGCCAAAATGTTTCTGATCCCAATGTTAACCAATATCAAGCTCTGATTAATGGGGGTGTCGTAATTCGTTTTGACGATACTGGCTCTCAATTAGTGAAGAAAGATTATCAGGATACTGACTTTGATGATTTTGTAGTCGGCATTGGGGGTTATCAAGTAGATTGTAATTAGTATTACTAGCAACTTGAAACTCAGAACTCACAATACCACCATCTATTTGCATTTGACTAAGCAAAGATGGTGGTAAACTTTGGGAATTAATATCAAATCCCACTAAAGAAACTTTACCTTTCCCAGAATTCGAATTTGTCAGTTTCCAGCGAAAAGTAGTTAATACTTCCCATTGAGCTTTTTTCTCAGTTTTGTTATACCTTTTGACACCTACTAAATGGGTAATAAAATCAATTGACTCTTCATCTTTTAGTCTGTAATCTGAAGGCATATCTTCAAAGATCAACTCAAATTGATTAAGAACTTTATGATGTTGATAATTATGCCGAGAACGACAATTTTCACAGGATTCGATGTCCCAATAGAAAGGAAATTCATCGGCTCCGTCATATTGATAACCTCCTGATGGTGGATCATTATAAGGAGTTGACAATTGATTGCCATTGTTATCAGCTATGCCATAGGGATCTTGTTCGACATAACTCACCCAGTTAAAGTTTTTGTAACCTAAAGTTGCGGCTAAAGATTTTAAGGGAATTTTTTTGCCTTGATGATCTTGAGGTGCAAATCTAGCTAATATTCTTGAATTTTCTAAATCAACAGAAATATGCTTGGCAAAAGCAAAATTATTAACTGATAAAGTATTTTTACTGAATTTTTCGGCGGAAAATTCCTGAACGGCAGGACATTGAGATTTACTAAGTATATTTTCAATATTAGAACTATTTGCATTTGCCTTGACTGTCATCGTCAATAAATTAGCAACAGTAAGCACAGCAGCGATAGGAGTTGAAAATCTCATGATAATTGTTATACGTAATTTCTATATAAGAACTATCTTATTGCATAAATTTACCTAAGTAATATTACGTGTATATAAAAAAGAAAAACTTTACTAATTCTTTAAGAAATTTTTTCTAAAATGTAAACTTATTTATGGTTTGTTTACTAAATAAAAAAAGGCTTTAAAGAATATATATAAATGCCGTAGTTTGCATGAAAAATTTGGGAATTGGGAATAATCTTGGTTGAGATTCTGATGTTGAATCTCTCTAGGTTTTAGTTTTACTAATAGGTAGGAGTAATAATGCTAAATTTGCTGGGTATATGGCATCAAAACTCAAAAGCAAATTTCCTGAGTAGATTCATCAAAAAGACAAACAGAGTTGAGCCCAACAAGCAACAATTTTGTTTAACGATAATTACACAATTTTATCCACCAGATTATGCGGCAACTGGACAATTAATTCAGGAACTGGCAACTCAATTGGGAACGGAGAATATTCGAGTTAACGTATTTACTGGACAACCTGGATATGCCTTCAATAACAGGACAGCACCCAGAATAGAAGAAAAAAATCAAGTAAAGGTCAAAAGAACTCGTGCGACACAGTTGTTATCCAAAAAGATTATGGGCAAAGCCTTGAATGGAGTTATTTTTAGTATCAGGGCTGGTTTACATATCATCAGACATAGAAAGAGGCATGATGTTTTACTGTTGACGACGGCACCGCCATTTCTATTTACTGTAAGTTATTTGGCTAATCTGTTATTTAATATTTCTTATGTTTGTTTGGTCTATGATCTTTATCCAGACGTAGTTGTAGAATTTGGCTTGATTTCTGCAAAACATCCGATCGCGAAATTATGGAATTGGCTTAATGATCGCATTTGGTCGAGAGCTCAAGGCATTATTGTGCTCAGCGATACGATGAAAGAACGCATTGCCAAGAAGCATCCGCAAGCTAATTCAAAAATATCTGTGATTCACAATTGGGCCAATGCCGACTGGATTAAACCGATCGCTAAAGAACAAAACTGGTTTGCTCGTCAGCATGGTACAAACCACAAATTTACCGTTCTCTATTCGGGCAATTTAGGGCGTTGTCATGATTTAGACACTATGTTGGGAGCAATTCAATTACTCAGAGATGAAGATGTGCGATTTGTGTTTATTGGTGCGGGGGCCAAACATGAATTATGTCGTCAAACTGTTAAGGAATTGGGTTTGCCCAATTGTACTTTTTTACCCTATCAAGATCGTGCCCATCTTCCCTACTCCCTAACCGCTTGTGATTTAGCTTTGGTAAGTATTGCTCCAGGAATGGAAGGGGTAGTTGTGCCCAGTAAGCTTTATGGCGTTATGGCAGCAGGAAGAGCGATCGCTGCTATTTGTGAATCTCATTCCTATCTACGTGAGCTGATCGATGGCGCTAATTGTGGTGCTTGCTTTAACAATAATGATAGTGAAGGTTTAGCCAAATTTATTCGCTTTTTAGCTCAAGATCCGCAAATTGCCCGAGAAATGGGTCAAGCTGGACGCCAATATTTGGAAGCTAACTTTACTCCTAAAATTATTGCTCAACAATATCAAGAAGTTTTAACAAAAAGCTCTCAATCTTAACTAGGAATGGTTTTGAGATGGGAACTATTCCCTAATGGGAGGCTCTATGTTTCTGGAAATGGTTAATTTTGAAGCAGGGCGATCGCTGCTCCAAGCCCACCAAGCAGTACTACATTGGCAGAGATAAAATTCTTGCCATTTACGACGTTGATCGTTGCCGACAACTGGGGCGCGGCGATTGAGCCAAACCTTAGTTGCACTATCTGTATTTTCCTTACAGGTAGGACAACAAAATTTGATGGCATGGACTGCTTTTTCTGTCCAGGCTGGGGGATTGGGAGTAAAGGCATCCATAGCTTTTTCAATCAAGAATTTTTAGAGCTTATAAGTTAATGTGGGACGGAAATTTACGCCTCCAGAGATACCTGAAAGGGCATGTATCAGTCGAGTAACTGACTGAGCTTGGGAAACACATTCCCTTGTGGGTGTCGTGCTTCACAGTCTAAAATCTAGGTACAAATAACATAACATAGCTATATTCAAAAGATGATCTTACCTGGTGCAACAGTAAAAGTTACTAACCCCGACGATATCTATTACAATTTCCAAGGACTTGTACAGCGTATTGATGATGATCGAGTTGCCGTCTTATTTGAAGGTGGCAACTGGGATAAACTCGTCACTTTTAGTCTTTCTGAGCTCGAATCAGTACAACTTAAAGTAGGCAAGAAAAAGTAAGAATTAAGAGATGAGAGAGATTAGTCGGGTAAGGGAGCAGTTTTTATGCTCTACCCGCTAACTTCCTTGTTTCCTTAACTTACTGATAAATGTTAAATGCTCAATGATAAATGAAATATGCGTTTACCTCTGCCTCAGTTTGCGATAGAAGATCGCCAACCTACTCATATTGGGGAAGTCATTGAAACTTCCACAACCCAATATACTGCTCAATGTTTAGAACCAGAAGATTTGAAATTCCCCCAAATGCCTCCTTTTGGTAGTTGGGTAAAATCTTTTGATGAGGAGTCTGGCAATAAAATTTTGTCGGTTGTGACTTATGTTACTACTACCCCGATTGATTCTGTACATCGAGCAAGAGCTTTAGGATTATCTTTGACAGAGTTGCGAGAACAACAGCCACAGATTTTCGCGATGTTAAAAACCGAATTTAAAGCAGCGATCATCGGTTATGAAACTCCTAATAATTCTCGTAACAGTAATGGTCATAATTTAGGGACTGTTTATCAATATTTGCCTCCTCGTCCACCGCAAATCCATCAGGGTGTTTATCGATGTGAGCCAGAGGAAGTAATTCACTTTACCGAGAAACTAGATTTTTTAAGAACTCTTTTGCAAGCCAAAGATATTCCTGTGGAGTCTCTAGTTGCAGCTGCAATTCGTGAAGTTTATCGCCTCAGGAAAGCTAATCGTCAATGGTTGGTTCAAGTTGGGAGAACTCTTAGTACTTTACTCAAAGATGATTATGATCGCTTACGTTACATCTTAAGTCAAATACATATTTAGGAATTGAGAATTAGGGAAATAAATAATACTTCTAACTTGTCGATTCAAAAGAGAGGAATTCTCATTAATCAATAATTAATGAGAATTGACAAATGAGTAAAATTAATAAATGTTTCTTGTTTTTTAAAACCTTGTTATTCAGTAGTTAGGATAATCTGAATCATTAGAGTCAGACGATTTTGGTTTTGATTCTAATTCTACCTTTTTCGATGCAATCTTGTCTAAATGATATAGTTGGTTTTTCAGTAAACTTCTCTTATCTGATAAGTTATAGTATTTGTCATATAATCCCCCTTTCACATGAAGTCTTTTCCAGCTAGTATCTTTTCTTTCCTCTTTACAAGAGTAACCTCCCCCATATTCAACACATAGATCGTATTCATTCTCTATTTGTTGTTTTGTTTCGTTTAACTCCTGTAAAGTAGTTGATAACTGTCGATCGAGAATAGCGATTTCCTTTTTCAGAGTTAAGATTCTTTCCTCTTGTTTACTCAATTTTTTTGGTTCAGGAGTTTTTTGAACTACTTTTGGTTTAGGTATATCAACTGTTGGTACTTCCACATTAAACCTCACTCGTTCAGAGATGGTAGAAGTAGTTTTATATTTAGGAACAAAAAAGATAACGCATCCAAAAAGAAGACCTATTACAAATAGACCACTTTTAACAAATTTCCAATCAGTTTTAGATTGTTGTTCATTTTTCATTTATGTGTTTCATTGAGTAATATAAGCAATATATATAAACAATCTATCCAAGTAATTTACCTAATGGTGTGGTCTAAATCACTTAATCTCTTAACCTTCTCTCCTGGTTAACTGACAAAACTTGTATAATCTTTATGTAATCTACCTTTCCCTAACTTGAAGTTCACGAAGTCAGAGGAAGCCGAGGGGCTGATTCCGTCGTCGCACGGCTTTGACGGCGGGGTCTCTCTGACCCTTGCCAGAACGTAGTGCTGGCAAGGGTTAAAGTCATCTTTGTAGTTAGTTAATCATTGTCTGCGATCGCTAAAAAAATAGAAAATATTACAAGCTATATAGAGTAAGGGTTTTAGCTACTTTTATCAGTTAACCAGGTCAGGTAGTCAAGACGCGACTCACTCGTCAAGATTTTAAAAAGCTAAAAGCTAACAGTTAAAAGCTGAAAACTAAGAACTAATATAAACACAACTAATCCACATAAAGCGTAAATAATAAAAAGATGTTGATTCTGATTTCTCCCGCCAAAACTCTAGACTTTGAAACACCATCAAATATTTCTCTGTTTACTCAACCAGACTTTCTGGAGGAAACTAGTCAACTAGTAAATCAACTTCGGCAATTGTCAGCAACAGAAATATCTGCGTTACTAAAAATTAGCCCCAAGTTAGGAGAATTAAATAGCCAGCGATATCAAACTTGGCAACAACCTTTCGCGCCCAGTAATGCTAAACAAGCTTTATTTGCCTTTAAGGGAGATGTTTATCAAGGACTTGATGTAGAAAGTTTTAGTCAAGAAGATATTAATTTTTCCCAAGAACATTTAATAATTTTATCGGGACTATATGGAATTTTAAGACCATTAGATCTAATTCAACCTTATCGATTAGAAATGGGAACTAAATTCAATCAGGTTAAAAATCCCAATTTCCCAGCTAATCTTTATGAATTTTGGGGTGATCAACTTACTCAAGTAATTAATAGTCAATTAGACAAACAAAATAACAAAGTTATTATTAATCTTGCTTCTAACGAATATTTTAAAGTAGTAAATAAAAAAATATTGCAAGGTAAAATTATTACACCAATATTTAAAGATTGGAAAAATGGCAAATATAAAATAATTAGTTTTTATGCCAAGAAAGCCCGCGGTTTAATGGCTGCTTATATTATTAAGAATCAACTAGAAAATTTTGAAGAGATTAAGAATTTTGCTCAAGCTGGATATGCTTATAATTTAGAGCTATCTACAGACAATCAATTAATATTTACTCGTTCTGAAGACAATCTATAATCCACATTGCGCAGTAAAAAACTATTATAAAGAACTTCGCAAATTATTTTTACAATTGAGATTGAACTAAAAGAAATATCTAGTTCAAATGAACAATTATCTTAAAATGATTAACCAAAATTCATCCATTTCTAAATCCTGGGAAAACCAGATGGGTGCTATTTAGTATTATATCCATAATGAATCATTACTTGTTTAGCCCTACCATGAAGTTGGCGATACTCTTTGTGATTGCCTTGTGCTTATCGATTATCTATTCCGAAATAGTCTCACCCTCTTATTTCAATATGGCAACTGCATCCTCTGTTCTCTTGAGCGATCCTTTCTTACAATTACCAACTTCTGATTCTGTCAGGGTAGTTTGGTTTACTGAATTCTTAGGTGAGCGCTCTTATGTGAGATATGGAAGTCAATTAGAAAAGGAAACAGAAGCCACTACTACTAAACTTAGTCGCCTCAGAGAAGATCAAGATTCCCTTGTTAACCAAGAATATACTCAACCTACGGTAAGAGATATTTGGCGACATGAAGCGATTGTAACTGGCTTAACTCCTAACCAGAGAGTTCCCTATCAAGCAGTGAGCCTCAAAGGTCAAGAAGTAATTAGTAGTAAAGAATTTTCTTTAGCTAGTAACCCCAAACCAGACACGCCCCTCAAGATTTTGCTCACTTCCGATCATCAGTTAATGCCAATGACTACTGCTAATTTACAGAAAGTAGTAGAAACAGTAGGAAGAGTAGATGCGGTGTTTTTTGCTGGGGATTTGGTAAATGTTCCAGATCGGGCTTCCGAATGGTTTGATGATAGTAGAGGTGGCGCTTTTTTTCCTGGGTTACAAGGTCGAGCCAACTATAAGTTAGGTGATACCAGGTACAAAGGAGGAGAGATTATTCAGTATGCACCTTTATTTACTGCTTTAGGTAATCATGAAGTAATGGGAAGGTTCGACCCTACTAAATCCCTCAAAGAGCAGTTTTATGATTCTATTCCTCGCTCTGTAGCAAAGAAACTCTATACCCAAGAAGATCTGAAAAATAATTCCTTTAACACTGATACCTATGAAGAGATATTTACTTTACCTAAAAGTCAGTCAGGAGGAGAAAAATATTATGCTGTTACCTTTGGTGATATTCGCTTAGTCGTTCTGTATGTTACGAGTATTTGGCGATCGCCGTCAACCAACTCTGAGGTTAAAGGAAGATATCAAGAAAGCATTCAAGATTTAAACTCTCCCGAAAATTGGGGTTATGGACAGCATATTTTTGAGTCAATAAGCCGAGATAGTCAGCAATACAATTGGTTAAAAGCAGAGTTAGCTAGTGATGCGTTTCAGGAAGCCAAATATAAAGTAGTAATGTTTCACCATCCTGCCCATACTTTGGGAGGTAATATTGTTCCTCCCTATACCGATCCTCAAGCTGTCATTCAAGCTCATCACGATGGTACGATTCAATCTGTTAAATATGAATATCCTATCGAGCAAGACTATATTATTCGCGATCTGATTCCTTTATTAGAAACTGCTGATGTACAGTTAGTTTATTACGGACATTCCCATCTCTGGAATCGTTTTGCCAGTTCATCGGGAATCGAATTTTTAGAATCCTCTAATGTGGGTAACAGTTACGGAGCACATTTAACAGATAATAAACGTCCAGTTCCCCTTAATAACCCTAATTATGCAGAACTGGGTAATCCTAACGGTTTAGAATCAATTATCCCCACTATTGCCCCGTTACAGGATGAAATTGGTAATTATTTACCCTATGTTGCCAGCAATAATATTACTGTTTTTAGCATTCTCGATACTGAGAAGGGAGTAGTTAGCAGTTATCGCTTTGATACCAGTCAATCAGCTTCGGAAGTAATTAAGTTTGATGAGTTTAGGATTGAGTAGCAAAAATTATTAAAGAGGAATGGGGACTGATACAAATATCTCATCAATCAGCAATTCGCTACCAGGTTATGATATTTGTACTTCATGCCTTGTATTTCATTGCGATTAGATTTCCATCTAATCAATCGTTCATTAATCTATTAGCTTCAGTTAATGAAGAGCATTGACAACCATCTGCATATTGCCTGGTGGCGCAAAAGTTAACCCATGATTAGGGCAAACGCATCTTATCCAGCTAAAACTTTGAGTAGGTAATCATTATCCCATCCAGCCCGTTTGCGTTTATTTTGAACCCCTAGAGCGTCGATTCAGTATTTATAAATTACTAGTTAGGTGAGAGGGGGGAGTGTGGGAAGAAGGTAGAGAGTGTGGGGAGAGGGGGTGGACAAGGAAGGGTGGGGGGGTGAGCGAAAAAATGCGTGGGGACTTGGGGACTTGGGGACTTGGGGACTAATTATCTCCCTATTTCCCTAAATTTGGTATTAGGGATTCGGGAGATAGGGGGTTGAAAGAAAAGAAAAAGGCAAAAAACGATACTTAATAGTGTTTTTGTTGGATGCGGGGTTTGGTAGAATGCATTTCTCAGCGTAGCGGAAATACGTAGTTCATTCGAATTAATACTTTTGACCGGGGAATACCGGTCACCGTTACACCGTCGCTTTACGGCGGTGTAACGGTGACTTCTAAATCTTCTTGTAATTATAGATAGTTATTTGTCCGCAGATCAAAAATAAGTTAGCAGAAGTTTTCCGCTAACTTACCAAACTAACATTGCTGGTTGGCAAGAGTTCTCATCGGGAGAAAACAACTATTTACCACTATGGGACAATTTAGATTTATCTCACGAAGATGGGACAATCAAGTGCCAGCCTCACTGGAGTGGTATCATTGTCCTACTTTAAATTACCAGCTAGATTTAACTACCCCAGGCAATAAACCTTCGTGAGCCCATTCGCGAAATACATTACGAGATAGACCAAAATCACGATAATATCCTCTAGGTCTTCCTGTTACCATACAACGATTACGCTTACGACTAGGTGCGCTATTACGGGGTAATCTTTGGATTTGACGATGAAGATCTAATTTTTCAGCAGCACTAGTTGCAGTACGGAACTTTTCTTTTAATTCTGCTCTTTTAGCTGCATATTTCTCTACAAGAAGAGCGCGCTTTTTTTCCCGCTCTACCATACTCTTTTTTGCCATAAATTTTATTTGTATCAATATTTGAATGCACAGCCTCCCATTATACCGCGAACTCAAGAATAAACGTTAATCTAATTTTTGGAGTGCCAGGGCAAACGCATACATGTCTTTATGTTGAATTAGAAAGAGAATTTGAATTAGAAAGAGAATTAAGAACAAGAGTCAAATAATTACTCGACTGTTGTGATTTAGATTGGCGATCGCCAAAAACTCAACTAATCAGACAGGAACCTCCTTGTTTTGCCTCACTACTTAAACGTGAAAAGACCTCGTCCGCAGATTCACCTTGTTGAAGTTGGTCATGAGCGAACATAATTAACTCAACGGCTAAGGCGATTTTCGTCTTAAATTGAGGTGTAACTCTTGAAATTCTGGGTTTTCAAGTAGCTTCTTATCTAAGAGCTTGTGCAGTTTTTGACGTTCCTTTTTCTGTTGGGGAATCTCCTGTTCAGGAAAATGCTTGGTGACAAATTCTGACCCTAGGGTAATTTCTTCAGTAAAGATCTTAGAGTTTATTGAACCACACTGAATGTCTCATTAGGAAATGGCTTTAGCAAATCACAACAGTCGAGTTCTTAATATTTTCTTTTGTAAATAAAGAGTTGACTTTGGCGATCAGGCAGAGCCTGGCACTTCGTGATCGCTGATGGTATTCTAATTTTAATGCTTCATAATGGGAGTGGTGACTATTGTGGATAAACATCACTATTTCCATTATGAAATAAATAATATCACAGAAAAGGACAATCTTCAAAATATCTAATTTATTAAATTTTTTCGTTAATAAATATTAATAAAAAACGTTATTTGCTTAAGTAATGCCTAATACATCATTTGACTTAATAAATGAGTAAAGACTAGTATTATGTCTCTGTAAAGGTTTTTCCAGAAGTTAAATATTTAGTAACTAAATATTTTGGAGAAAGAATTGCTATTGGCGTTGAATTATGAATAAGTGATCGCGTAAAATATGTTTCTATTACTAATTAGAAATCTCTTATGCTATCTTGCAACTGGTCAATAGATAAATTACCTGGTATAAGTCCTGAAGAAAAAAATTCATTAATAAAACACAGTATTAATACAACCCAAATTTTACTCACTAAAGCTTCAACTCCTCTGCAAAAAAATGCCTTAGCAGCTCAACTAAAAATCCCTGTCAAATATATTAATAAATGGGCGGCATTATCAGATTTAGCTCGGATTCCTAGTGTCGGTTGTCAATATTGTGGAGTGCTATTGCATTGTGGCATTGCTTCGGTTGCTCAATTATCTCAAACCCCCTTGCAAAAAGTTTATTCGAGAGTCAGACGTTTGTATGTAGCAAATACGCAACAAAAAGAACTAACTCCTCCTATTTCCCTAGTTCGACAATGGATTACTGAAGCCAAATTAGTCAGGTAATTTGAGAAACAAGAAGCTGCTGCTGATTTGATTTCCCAATTCTTTTGTGAAATAATAAGAAACTTTACAGAGCCGTAAAATTCTCTGGTTTTATGCTGGTGGTACTAAATTAGTTTAGTTTAACCTAGTTAAAATACTTATAGAGGCAATTCTTACTTGGTAGGATTATCTCCCGATAGAGAAAGGTCAACAAGCATTATTAAAGGTAACTATCAGCAAGTTTCTGTTTATGATTTTAATTGTTTTATTCTTAATTATTGGAGGAATATTTTTTACCTTACGTTTTGGTTTTCTGAATATTCGAGCTTTTAAACAGGCGATCGCGATTTCTCTAAGCCAGCATGATAACGACGATTCAGGAGATGTTTCCCCATTTCAAGCTTTAACCACGGCCTTATCTGCCACCGTGGGATTGGGAAATATTGCGGGGGTTGCGATCGCAATTCAAGTAGGTGGTGCTGGAGCGGTCTTTTGGATGAGTATCGGGGCTTTTTTTGGGATGTCCAGTAAGTTTATCGAATGTACTTTAGGACAACTATTTCGCCGCATCAATCCCGATGGAACGATCTCAGGTGGGCCCATGTATTATCTAGAAACTGGTTTATCCAAAATCGAAATGGATCGATTAGGCAAAATATTAGCTGTAATCTATGCCGTCTTTTGCGTCGGAGCCTCCTTTGGTGCGGGGAATATGTTTCAGGTAAATCAATCTTTCGCTGCTTTAGCGGCTTTATTTCCTGGAGTGGAAAGCTATAATTGGCTATTCGGCTTAGTCATCATGCTGTTAGTGGGGTTAGTAATTATTGGGGGAATTACTCGCATCGGGATGGTTACCAGTAAATTAGTGCCATTAATGATTGGCATTTATTTACTGGGCTGTTTGTGGGTAATCGCCGTCAAGATTACAGAAGTCCCTACGGCGATCGAGACTATCATGCACCAGGCTTTTTCTCCCATCGCAGTAGAAGGGGGATTAGTAGGGTTATTAGTAACTTCAATGCGTCGCAGTGCCTTTTCTAATGCTGCAGGATTGGGGGTAGCGGCGATCGCTCATTCGGCGGCGAAAAATAAAGAACCAATTCGCGAAGGTATTGTGTCAATGTTAGAGCCTTTTATTGACACGATTGTGATTTGTAATTGCACAGCTTTAGTGATTATTTTAACGGGAATCTATGGCGAAAATATTCCCCCAGGAATTGATGGTTCTAAGTTAACGGCCTTAGCATTTGCCCAAGTCATTAATTGGTTTCCCTATGTCTTAGCAATTATTATCTTTTTATTTGGCTTTTCCACAATTATTGCTTGGAGTTATTACGGCGAAAAAGCTTGGTATTATTTATTCCAAGATAGTAATGTTTTTATTTATAAAATATTGTTCTTAGTGTTTATTTTTCTAGGCGCGATCGCGAACTTAGATCTGGTAGTAGATTTTAGTGACTTTATGTTGCTCGCATTATCTGTTCCCAATATCATTGGTTGTATTTTCTTGTCTGGAGTAGTAGCAGTGGAGTTGAAAAAATACAATTCCTAGGGTGGGCAAAATTATTAGCGTTTAAAGTATTTTTTAATAGTTTTTTATTAATTTGCCTACCCTACCAGCTAGATAGTTTATTCTTCAATTCTTGTTCTAGACTTTTGAGGAGGAAAAGCTAACAAAGTTAGATGACCTACTAAAATTAATAAATCTCTTTCCAATCCTGCAACTTTTTTGGCATCTGCCAGAAAATTGGGCAGCTGTACGGTAACAATTGCTCCGGCAATGATAAATAATAAAACTAAATTACTAGCCTTCCAAAAACGACCAAACAAGAGTGAAATACTCGCAATCACCTCAGCAATTCCTGTTATCGGACCCAAGAAACCAGGAAGTCCAAAACCGACAAATTTTTCGGTTGCCATTGACCAAAAAATTGCTTTGGGTAGTCCATGATATAGAAAAATTGCGACCAAAGTTATACGCAGAATTAATAAAGCATAGGTTTGCAAATTTGTTTGAGAATTTGTTGTTTGAGCTAGAGTAGTTTTCATGGTTTAATCTCCTTTTGATGTTAGATTAGTTGAATAGATTAAAGTTTTGAATATTATCAACAGATAAATGCCAATATAGTTGATAATTAATCAATTTTGCTAAGGTTTTGATGGCTCTTGATCTGGCTGCTACTATCTTTATGCCGACTAGTGGTAGCAAAAATGAATCGCATCGCGCGATCGCGGATAATATAGGTATGGAGCCAAGTCATGAGAATCATCAGACGATTGCGCCAGTTGGGAAAATAAACTAGATGAACAGCTAGCCAAAAAAACCAGGGGAAAAACCCTCTAAGTTTTAAGATGCCAATTTTTCCTACTCCGCAATAGCAGCCAATAATAGCCAGTCTTCCTTTGTTGAAATATTTAAAAGGTGGCAGTGGTTTTCCTTGAAGCATTTTTTTGATCGCCTTAGCAACATATACTCCTTGCTGCAAAGCTTCTGGTGCTACTCCCGATAAAGATTGATCGTGAGAAGAGACATGAGCGAGATCGCCAATGGCAAATGCTTCAGGATACCTAGTTAGTTGTAAAGTTGGCGCAACTGTAATTTTTCCTTTGTTGCCTGTTTGGGGAAAAGGGAAGCTTCTAGGTATGGCTCCTGTGACTCCTACCGCCCAAATAACAGTAGCAGCCGAAAAGAAATTGCCATCATCAATTTCCAAGCCTTGGGATGTGACCGTAGTAACTTTTGATTGCAACATCACTTTTACTCCCAGACGACGCAGCTTTTTCACGGTGTAATTACTTAAAGAAGGAGAAAATTCTGGTAATAAGCGATCGCCAGATTGCACTAAGATAATAGTAACTTCCCGAGGATCTAGTCGGGGATAATCTCTGTGCAAAGCATCATTAACTAACTCGACTAAAGAACCGGCTAACTCCACTCCTGTTGCACCCCCTCCGACAATCGCGATCGTTAGTAGTTTTTGACGTTCGGTAACATTTAATTCCCTTTCCCCTTGTTCAAAACAGCTTAGGAGATGATTACGCAGATTTATAGCATGAACTAGAGTTTTTAAAGGAAAAGCATATTTCTTTGCCGATTCAATCCCGAAAAACTGACTACGGCTACCAGTAGCTAATACCAGATAGTCATAGTTGATAGTTTTGTAAGGGAGTTTAACTATTTTGGCTGCGAAATCGATAGTTTCAACTTCGGCTTGCAGAAAAGTAATGTTGGGTGATTTGCGCAATAGAGTACGAATTGGTACAGCCACTTGTTCAGGAGCTAACTGGGCGGTGGCAACTTGATATAGTAGGGGAATAAAACTGTGATAGTTATGGCGATCTATTAAAATAACTTCTACTGCTTTATGAGCTAAGGATTGGGCTGCTTGTAAACCCCCAAAACCAGCTCCGACGATGACGACACGATTATAGGGTTGATCTGGTTTCATAGGGAAAAATAGCCATTCATAATAGGATTGCCTTGGGGTTGTTTGGTATCGGCTTCAGGTTCAATGGTGATTAAGATAGAATTAGCATCCTTGAGAGCGTTGTTCGATAATTCTAGATGGACAATTCCCTTTTCATCAGGAGTAAAATTAGCACAGCCAGTTTTTTTTCCTTGAGATACTGCCCAGAGACGATATACTTTGTTTCCAGATAAAGGTGCTAAATTCTGTAAGGCTAAAACAGCTTTCTTTTTCTGAGGGGCAATAAATAAACTTCCCGATGCCCTAGATAATTCATCTAATCCCTGGAGAGAAACTAAACGATTATGGGGTTGGCGCAGTAGACTAATTAATTCTTGTTGTTGTAATAATTGATGATTATTGATCGCTAGTTGTTGCCGTAAACTATAATTATTTACTCCTAACAATAAGGTACTTGCAGCAGTAATCCCGCTAATAATCCAAGCTAAACGATTGAGTTTCAAAACTTGAGAATGTTTTGGCTGATTACGATCAGCAATTTGGTGATAAATTTTACTCCGTAAATCTGAGCTAGGAACATTCTGCGGTAAACTATAGGGCATCAAAGCTAAAGTTGACTCTAGTTCTTGAATTTGCTTTTTGAGTTGAGGATTAGTTACTAATTGCTGATTAAGCCAAGTTAATTCCTTTTCATCAAGATTTCCGAGAACATATCCCGCTAAAAGTTCTTCTAAATTATAAGATTCATGATTATTTTTCATTTTTAATTAACTAAATTTTGTAAATTCTTTCTAAGTTTTAGTAGTCCTCGACGACTATGGGTTTTTACGGTTCCTAAAGGAATTTTTAACCGTTCAGCAATTTCTGATTGACTTAATCCTTCGTAATAAGATAATTCTAAAATTTGCCGCTGATTAGCAGATAAACATCCCAAGGCATTTTTAACTTGAATTTCCCGTTCTTCCGCAGAAGCAATTTCCATGGGATTAGCATCATTTTGTTTAGCAACTAAATCTTTCATCTTGCCAAGATTCTGCAATAAATTTCCTCGCGAACGTTTATAACGCAACCGATCTATCGTTCTTGATCTAGTTAAGAGCATTAAATAGGTATAAAAAGAACCCCGTTGCGGATTATAATTTGGTCGTTCTTGAAGAGCCAGAAAAATCTCTTGGGTTAAATCTTCTGCTTCGGAAGAATTGTTTAACATCCGATAAATCAAACGATAAACTAATAAGCCATAGCGATCGTATAATATTCCTAAAGCAGAACTATCTCCTCTGATAAAGGCTGCAAAAATTGCTTCATCTGTTATCGGTTCTGCGCCAGTATTATTCACCTGAATTAAATCACAATCTGTTTTAGTCACATTCTTATTAGATGGACGAATAATTGCCCTGTAGAAATTACTCCATATCTGAATACGAAGTAACCTCGGATTTGGATTCAATTTTTGAGAAATTTAAAGGTCAGACAAACCCCGCCGTCCTCATTCGAGGAGCAATAAAACGACGGACGGGGCGTACGAGTTCCGCCGTGCGACGACGGAATCAGCCCCTTGGCTTCCTCTGATTTCGTGAAAACTTTACGCGGTTTTTACTATTGTACTAATGCGATCGCTGACATCCCGATCGAGAAGGAATAAGTGAAGCCGTATTAAAACATACTATTATGTGAGTTTATCTATCGCTATAGTAAGCTCGCCAATATCCTGATAGTTTCTTCAATTTTTTCACAAGTTCCTCATCTTTTTATCTTTATTGAAGCAATTTTGAAACGAATTAGTAATCTTTATAAGAAATTAACAATTTACTAAGTAATCTTTATAAGAGATTAATAATCCAGTAATGAGGATTCTGATAATCTTATGTTAAGTAAATTCACTTAGATTGCTAATTATATAAAGTAAAAATTAAAAAACATATAGATTAGAGAGGCTAGAAATAAATGCAGATAAGACCTAGGGACTCTGCTCGTCTCACGACGGCTGTTACTAGAGAATCATTGATGGCTGCTCCTAAAGAGAAAGAAACTGTCTTCCGTAAATTTACGATTGCTGAGTCACTTCTTCTGTTTAAGGGTTTTGCTATTAAGACAGCACAAGATCTGTTCCTTGGGCCTCAAGTTGTAGGTACAAAAGAGGAGCATTTGACAGCAGCCATTAGCTGGCTCAAGCGAGCTCATGATGTTACTCCTGACGACGGCGTGAGCTGGGGGTATTCTCTTAAGGGTCGATGGCGACCTTCTTACCGTGAGACATCAGGTTATATTGCCACCACATTTTTTGATACATCTGAGCAGTTGAAAGATGATGATTGCCGACAGCGGGCAGTGGCAATCTCCAAATGGTTAGTGCAAATACAGAATTCTGATGGGTCGATTTCTGACCCACGCTACGGTTCTGAGGGAATTGTCTTTGATACAGGGCAGGTTCTGCTAGGGTTGGTTCGAGCATTTGAAGAGACAGAAGAACCCTTGTTCCTAGAAGCGGCTGAAAAAGCAGCAGACTGGCTGGTTGAAGTTGCTGACACCCAAGGACGTTGGCTCCAAAATACCCACTGCGACACCCCACATGTTTACAATACACGCGTAGCTTGGGCTCTTCTGAAGTTGAATGCCCTAAGCCCAACCTTAGACAGGGAGAGAGTTGCGCGAGCCAATTTGGACTGGGCTTTGGATCAGCAACGCCATGGCTGGTTTGAACAATGCGCTTTTATCCAAGGAGTTGCTCCTTTCACTCACACGATCGCCTATGCTATTCGCGGCTTGCTGGAGTCTGGTCTGCTACTGGGCGAGCAGAAGTACATCGACGCTGCGGTTAGAGGAGCTGATGTGTCCCTCAAACATCTGCGCTCCGACGGCTTCATTCCAGGTCAAATTGATACTGATGGTAAGGCACAAGGTCGTTATTGCTGTCTGACTGGCAACTGCCAGATGGCAATTGTGTGGCTTATGCTCTTTGAACTGCAAGGCGAACAGCGTTACTATCAGGCTGCTGACGATAGTCTTCGGTATGTGATGTCTTGCCAAGATATCCTCACATCCGATCTCAATATTCGGGGCGGAATTAAGGGTTCGCAACCAATTTGGGGTAAATACACGCGTTTGTCCTATCCTAACTGGGCTACAAAGTTTTTTATTGATGCCTTGCTAATGTTATTGAGACTACAACCATGAACAGAAAGAAAATTCTCAACGGCAGTTTTGATTCTATAACAACAGCAGAAACCTCAGACTGGGCGACTCAATTAATTAAGTTGGGCGAGAGGGGCTATATCTGCACTGTGAATGTTGCTATTCTGATGATGATGTCTGCCGACTCCCAACTACAAAGATTTGTTGAAAGAGCATCGTTAGTAGTAGCAGATGGCCAACCAATCGTTTGGGCTTCAAGATTGCTTTCCCAAGCTTTGCCAGAGCGAGTGACCGGCATTGACCTGATCGATTCTTTAGCAGTAAGAGCTGAGAAGGAGCAGTTTCGGATTTATCTGTTAGGTGCAACCCAAGAAGTGATAACTACAGCTGCAGCCAACCTCAAATCGCGATACCCGAAACTTGACATTTGCGGTTTTGACGACGGCTACTTTTCTGCTAGTGAAACGTCTGAGCGGGTACAGGCGATCCGCCAGAGTGGGGCTCAGATTCTCATCGTCGGGATGGGAGTACCTCGGCAAGAAGTTTTCCTAGAAGAAAATTGGTCAGATTTAGGTGTAAACTTAGCCATTGGTGTTGGCGGTAGTTTCGATGTGATTGCGGGCAAGAAGAAACGGGCGCCGTCCTGGATGCAAACAGCGGGACTGGAATGGTTATACCGATTGATTCAAGAACCCCAAAGACTTTGGAAACGTTACCTAGTGACGAACCTACAGTTTATCTATCGCTTACTAAGTTCATCTATCGCTGGTTGGAGGAAATCTATGGCAGTTCGCTAATTTTCTGAAAACAAAAGTAAAATCTACTCAATCCCTGCAATACAGTGGAATTAGATTGTCAGCATCATATCTCAACAGGATTTAGCATGATAACAGCGATCGCTGTTATCTTAGTGACATTCGGGTCTGGAACCGCAAAATCAATCAGTTGAAATGTCTCGTTCAGGACAAAAAATATCATAACTACGGTACTATTCTTAGTAAATCTTGTCTAGTTTGAGAAGTAGAGTTTTGCGGTAGTTAATAGGTAAACTAGCAGTAATCAAATGTCTGTAAGGCATTTATGTTCACATTTGCCAGTCCCTAATCACTAATACCAATTATTATATTATCTGTATAACTACAGGTTTTCGAACTAGATACGGTTTAGTTCCATATTTTTTTGGGTTACACAAATCTCATGTCTAGTGAGCAAAGCCATGTTCCTAAAGCAGATATCTTAGTGATCGATGATACGCCAGAAAATTTAGCTTTGTTATCCCAGATGTTGATGGAAAAAGGTTACAAAGTTAAAAGTGTCACCAAAGGTTCTACTGCATTAAGAGGTGCTAAAGCCGCGCCCCCAGATCTGATTCTGCTAGATGTCAAAATGCCAGAAATGAACGGCTATGAGGTTTGTCAATATTTAAAAGCAGATAAGCGCACGCAGAATATTCCAGTTATTTTTATCAGTGCCTTGGGGGATGTTTTTGATAAACTCAAAGCTTTTCAAGCTGGTGGTGTGGATTATATTACTAAGCCATTTCAGGTTGAGGAAGTTTTGGCCAGATTGGATACGCATTTAACCATTCGTAATTTGCAAATCAAGCTAGAAGAGCAAAATATTTAACTATCTCAGGAAATAGCCGAAAGAACTACTGCCGAAGATAAGTTTGCCAAAGCCTTTCGTGCTTGTCCTAATCCAATTGCGATCGCGGTCAAAAAATTTTAAATGTTGCTATTCGTAACTCAGAGCGCTTGATTCGTTTAGTCAACGATATTCTGGATTTAGAACGCATGAAGTCAGGTAAGATTACCATTGAACCAGTGCCGTGCAATCTGCAATCGCTTTTAGTACAAGCTACGGAAACCATCCAAGCAATGGCAGAAAAAGCCCAGGTTAAATTACTGCTAGAATCTTGTACGATCTCTATGAGAATCGATCCAGACCGCATTTTGCAAACCTTAACTAACTTACTTAGCAATGGGATTAAATTTACTGAACCTGGGGGAACGGTAAAGTTAACAGCAAATCTTGTCAATAGCGATCTCTGCCATATAGTGGTAGAAGATACAGGTAGAGGTATTCCTGCCGATAAATTAGAGTCTATATTTGAGCGTTTCCCCCAGGTCGATGCCTCAGACTCTCGAAGTAAAGGAGGAACAGGCTTGGGACTAGCGATCTGTCGCCATATTATCGAGCGACATCAGGGTAAGATTTGGGTAGAAAGTATTTTAGGCACAGGCAGTACTTTTCATATTTATTTACCAGTTAATTTTAAAGTTAATAGGTAAAAGTTCTTCATCGTTCATCCTCCCAGATCGATACTTTCATGCTTTTTTTTGATTTTCCTAATGATTTTTGCTTTAGGATGAGATTACTACTAGAACTACATTAATGCTAGTTACTGGGCAAATAAATCATATGAGCAAATCTATCTTGATTATTGATGATGAAGAGGATGTCAAAGAAATAGCTCAAATGGGATTAGAGATGGCAGCCGATTGGAGTGTTGTTACCGCAAGTTCAGGAACAGAAGGATTGATTTTAGCCGAAACTAGTCAACCAGATGTCATTCTTTTAGATTTGATGATGCCTGGCTGGGATGGCAAAGAGACCCTAAAGCAGTTAAAAGCTAATCAAAATACGGCAAATATTCCCGTAATTCTCATGACTGCCAAAACTCAATTAGCGATCGCCTTAGAGTTAAGGGAATTAGATTTAGTGGGTGTGATTACTAAACCCTTTCGTCCTCTGCAGTTACCGGAACAAATATCCCAAATCCTAGCTCAAAATCATAAATAAAAGAGTTAAAGCTGTTCGCGAAAACCCCGTATCCGGGCTTTACTTAATCACAATAACTAATATTTAGTTCATAAAACCCTGTTATTCCTTAAATCCAAAAGCTAAAGTAGATGTTTTAAGGATTTGAAAATTAAGTAGATCTAGAAATCCTTTTTAAGTCAGGAATGAGGAATAATCATTTATGCTGAAATGGTTTAGTAAACGGAAAACGGCTGAATCTTCTGTCAAGCTTGCATCTTCTCCCCATTCATCTCGTCAGGGCGAGATAATAGGAGGAAACCCAAGTACTGAAAGCTCCATGGAATCACGGGTTAATTATCAAAACCAAGATAACGAAAATTCTTCAGAAGTCTCTTACTCATCGGATTTAACCGATGCCGATTATGAATTTTTATTTAACCAACTTTTAGATGGTGTTGCTCATGGTTGGAATCAAATAAGGATTATTAAATTCTTTCAAGCTCTGGGGACCAGAGGTGAAGAAAGATATTGGGTTGCTTGGTTGTCAAAATTCTCGACCAAAATTCCCGATGTTACTAATGATTCTCAACGAAGATTGGGGGCAATTATGCTGCGCTTGGCTGAAGTTACCCAATCTGCTGCTGAATTAACTGAACTTAGCCGAATTTCTGCTCAAATTGGTAAGAAATTATTTTTCGGCAAAACTGCTAATTTAATCTGGGAATATGATGGTTTAGATGTTGTTGCTCCCCTAAATTCAGCCATAGATGACACAATAGAAGATGGGGATAGCAGTAGAGCAGAAAATATTACATCAATTTCAGAACCAATTCCTGAGTCTCCTGTAGAAGCAAGCTCTGAACTAGAGAAGATAGCATCCCCTTCCCCAGAGTTATCAACAACGACAATTCCTGAGTCTCCTGTAGAAGCAAGCTCTGAACTAGAGAAGATAGCATCCCCTTCACCAGAGTCATCAACAACGGCAATTCCTGAGTCTCCTGTAGAAGCAAGCTCTGAACTAGAGAAGATAGCATCCCCTTCCCCAGAGTTATCAACAACGGCAATTTCTGAGTCTCCTGCAGAAGCAAGCTCTGAACTAGAGAAGATCGCATCCCCTTCCCCAGATTTATCAACAACGGCAATTCCTGAGTCTCCTGAAGTAACAAGCTCTTATATGGCTTCTACTGACCCCAATTTATCAGAAAACCAGGATGTGATTCCCAACCCATTGAATCAATCCGAAACTACTGAAGAAAATAGCGTAGATCCCGAAGTACTTGAATTAGTAGAAAGTTGGTTTAATCTTGGGTTGAAGCAAGTGAGTACCGAAGATTTCCATGGAGCCATCGACAGTTGGCAGAAGGCTCTGAAGCTAAATCCTCATTTGGCGGAAATCTGGCACAACCTTGGTAGCGCCTTGGGTCGTTTAGAAAAATATCCAGAAGCTATAGAATCTTTTAATAAGGCGTTAGAAATCGACCCCCAAAGTTATCAAGCTTGGAATGATCGAGCCCATGCATTCTATCAAATGCACCAATGGGAAGAGGCGATCGCTAGTTGGGATAAAGCGATCGCTATAAACCCAGGAAACTACCAATTTTGGTATCATCGCGGCTGTGCTTTGGAACAGGTTCAAAGCTTTGATAAAGCGATCGCTAGTTATGAAAAAGCCCTAGAGATTAGTCCCGATTTTCAACCCGCACGCTCTAGATACGTTAACTTAGTAACAAAGTCGTAATATATAAATTAGCCATGATGGCGGTAACTTATATTATCGGATAAACTTCTACATACGAAGATCTTCCTATAAAGATCTTTAAATCTCAAATACTTTATCGCAAATTTTTAAACCATAAATTCTCATGACGGAATTATCTAATAACACCAAAGAAGAATTAGTATTGCCAAGGGAACAGAGAGTTGCTCAATTGAGGAATCTAATTGATACTCTTAGAATTGCTGATGAAATAGCCCAAAAAGGCTATCTCATTAGTAGTTCTGAGTTAGCAGATCTTATGGACATTAATGCTAGTGCAGTCACCAGTCGAGGAGATCATTGGTCTTGGCGTAACTGGGTTGTCTCTAGAGTAAGAAGAGAAGGAAATCAAATTCTATGGCAGTTGGAAAACATAGAAGCGATTGACTAAAATGAATATGAATGCAAAAAACGCGAAAATGACTTTATCCATACCGGAAAAAACCCAACTAATCGTCCGTCCTCTTCAATATCGAGATGTAGAGGCAATCGAAGCCTTGATTGCTCAAGGTCAAAGACAAGAGATTTCTCAGCGTCTAGTTTCTATAGACAGAGATCTCAAACAAGTTCGTTCTTGGTATGGACTAAGACAATTTTTGAGTCTTTTGCCCTACTCATATCAAAAAGACCGGAGGATTTATGTCGCCGAAAGGAAACAAAAAATTCTCGGTCTCATTCAAGTATCTCCTTTTAATCGAACCGAAACTACTTGGAGAGTGGAAAGGGTTTTAGTGAATGAAAATTTATCAGAATTAGAAACTCTGGCTAGTCAAAAAGAAGTCGGTTCACAACTATTACGCTATTGTTTAGAAAATATCTGGGAAGCACGTACCTGGATGTTGGAAGTTAATATCAATGATAAACATAGTTTAGCTCTCTATCGAGAAAATGGTTTTCAACCTTTAGCCCAAATGACCTATTGGGGATTACCATCACAGTTGATTACCAAGTTAGCACAGCAAAGTTCTGACTTACCCAATCTGTTACCGATAAGTAATGCTGATGCACCGTTACTTTATCAATTAGATTGCGTCTCCATGCCTCCTCTATTGCGTCAAATTTTTGATCGCGATGTCCACGATTTTAAAACAGGTTTTGTCGAAGCTACTATTCTGAAGATTCTGCAATGGTTAGGCAAGACTGAAGATTTTAAAGGTTATATTTTTGAACCTCAAAGAAAAGCCGCGATCGGTTATTTTCAATTAAGATCTTATCCTGACCATTCTAACGCTTACCAAGCCAAGTTAACTGTTAATCCTGCCTATACTTGGCTCTATCCAGAATTGATTGTGCGAATGGCTCAAATTGCCTACAAATCGGCAACTAAATTTTCTAAGATCGACGATATAACTTGTTCGTTACCTTCTTTGGAGTTAGTTTCTGCTGATTATCAACCAGAAAGAGAAGAGTTTCTCAATGGAATCGGCGCATCCCCCATCGAACATACTTTGCTCATGTCTCGCTCCGTATGGCATAAAATTAGGGAAACGAAACGTCTAGAAGGATTACAATTATCGGAAGTATTGCAAGGACTTAAACCAGCAAGAACCCCAATTCCTTCAAGGATTTCCCTCCTCAAATCAGAATCGAGTCATTATCCAAGATTAGGACATCAAGATTTATTTTCAACTCAACCCTCAGATCGAGATACATCTTCAGATGATAATGCTCCTGGTTCCTCAATCAGTAACTAATAACCAGTAACTGTCGTTAGTCCTTCAAACGATGAATTAAACCGCGGCTAGTATGTAAAACTAGAGTTTTTGTTTATCTGTTTTTAAGACTTGGCTAATTCTTCTAGTTTTTGTAAAACTTTTTCCGCATGACCTTTAGCTCTAGCATTATTCCAAATGTGAGCCAACTTACCATCGGGTGCAATTAAAAAAGTCGAGCGGACAACTCCCATATATTCTTTGCCCATAAATTTTTTAAGTCGCCATACATTGTAAGCTTCTGTGACCTTTCGTTCAGGATCACTTAACAGTTGTAGTCCCAGGTTATGTTTGGCAATAAATTTACCATGGGATTCTGTTGAGTCAGGACTCACGCCAATAATCGCTGCTCCGAGTTCGGTAAATTGCTCTTTTAAGGCTGTGAAGTCTATAGCTTCTACGGTACAACCAGGGGTATCGTCTTTAGGGTAAAAATAAAGTACTAGCCAGCGATCGCGAAAATCGTCTAGACTTACAGTATTACTATTTTGATCTTGAGCTGAGAAATCGGGAGCTGGTTGTCCTATTTGCAGTAAATCGCTCATATGCGTGATAAAAGAGACAATAATTTTTCTGTATAAAGAAACACAATAGATAATATCGCCAAGAAAAATTATATTTTCTGACTAATCACAATTTTATAGTGTTTATTGAATTATTTATCTCTCTTCCAAAAGAAGACACTCGGCTACGCCGATGTGATGAATTTTGGTCATTGATAAAATAATAACACGAAATCTGCTATAATTAGATTAGTAAATATCGGTTTTCAGATGATATCTTTAACTTACGAATACAAGTTAAAACCAACCAAAAAACAGATTAAAGATATAGAAATGTATCTTGAAGTTTGTCGGGCGGTTTACAACTGGAATCATAGGGAAAGAAAAGATTGGATACAGTCGAGAAAAAGTCCAATTTACCAATGTTCAATTGTTCAAGAATATATCATTCCTGCCGATAAACCTTTTCCCAGCTACAATATTCAAGCTAAGAATCTAACTCAATCTAAAAAGCAATATCCGCATTTAGCACAAGTTCATTCTCAAGTCTTGCAGTCTACTTTAAAAAGACTAGACCAAGCTTGGGATGATTTCTTTAAAGTAGAGGTTCGAGGCTTCCCTAAATTTAAAAACCAAAATAGATTTAGAAGCTTTGTCTATCCTCAAATTAAAAGTAGTGACTTAAAGAATACTGAAATTAGATTGCCTAAGATTGGCTGGTTAAGAATTAGGAAATCTCGGGAATATCCCACAGGATTTAACCCTAAGCAACTGAGGATTGTGAGAAAAGCTACGGGCTATTTTGCTCAGATAATATTTGTTTCCACCGAATCAGTTCCTGATATTCTACCAGGAGAAACTAGTTTAGGATTGGATGCGGGAATCAGTTCTTTTGTTGCTAGTTCTAGAGGAGAATTAATCAAGACTCCAGAGTTTATTTTAATGGCAGCTAGAAAGTTGAAATCACTACAGCGTCGCTTAAAGAATAAAATTAAGGGGTCAAATAATTGGGTAAAACTGCAAAAGAAAATAGCACAATTACATTTTAAAGTAGCTAATCGTCGGGAGTATTGGCTATACAAACTGGCTCATCATTTTTGCTCGATTACAGACAATATCTTTGTCCTAAAGGATACCGCTTCGCATATCGAAGATATTAACTTTAAATCTTGGCAAAAAGGACTATTTGGCAAACAAGTAGGTAATTCAGCAATTGGGAAATTCATCAATCAAATACTCCCATTCATCGCTTGGAAAACTGGGGTTTACTATCAGAAAGTAGACAAAGATTTCACCTCGCAAGAATGCCCAAATTGTGGATTACCAACTGGGAAAAAAAGCCTCAGCCAAAGAGTTCATAATTGTCAATGTTGTGGTGTAACTCTCGATAGAGATGTTGCGGCGGCAATAGTGATAGAGCGACGGGGAAAAATCGCGGTCGGGCAGCCCGTGACTCTTGGTGCGCGTTCCCATGCTGGGGAAACCCCAGCGGGGTCGCACCGCAAAAACACTTGTGGAGATCGAGGTGCAGGGATCTTGCAACTAACCTTGTTTGATCTAGTAACTGGTCTGTGAGACAAGAATCCCCCGCGTCCCGCGGCGGGAGTGTCAATAGGGGATATCTGATTTAACCGAGAATTACTATGTCTTGACATTGTCCAAAGTCTAGACATACTAGAAAGGAAAAAGTGATATATAAAATTGTGCAGTGCGATATTAGATATAAGCCGGCCTTTGCAACTATTTTCGTAACTCTTGAGCCAGGCGAAAGTATTACAGCCGAAGCAGGGGCCATGGTAAGTATGGATAGTATGTTAACGATGACAACCGAATTCTCTGGAGGTTTTTTTCCGGCTTTAGCTAAAAAGTTCTTCGGGGGAGAATCTCTATTTGTCAATATTTTTGCCAATAAGACCAGCCAACCATTGCAGGTAGTATTGAGTCAATCAGTAGTTGGTGATATTGCAGAAATCGATCTCCAAGGAAGAGAAATGTATTTTCAACCAGGAGCGTATATAGCCCATACTCCTGGAGTACAAATGGGTGTAGGTTGGGCAGGTTTTACAAGTTGGTTCATGGGAGAAGGCTTATTTAAACTCAAGATTGGCGGGAAAGGAAAAGTATTTTTTGGTGCTTATGGTGGCATTACCAAAAAAACTATCAAAGGACAATTTATCGTTGATAATAGTCATCTAGTAGCTTATGAACCTGGGATTAAAATGGGGATTAAACTTTCAGGAGGGTTACTGGGTTCGCTAACTTCTGGAGAAGGGTTAGTCAATCGTCTTTCTGGTTATGGTGATATCTATCTCCAATCTCGTAGCTTTGATGGCTTACTGAGATTTCTGCGTCCCCAAATAGGCAAAGTTGCAGCAGCAGCAAGAGGAAGGGCACGAGTTAGAGGAATGGTTCAGGATCAGGCGATGAATAATCTAGGCAATATGAGGAATATTGCCAGTAATTTTTTTGATGAACGATAAATCAGGATTGGATAAGACATGAAGGTTGAATTACTACAACAACCCGACAGCGCGATCGCATGTGTTACTCTAGATGCTGGAGAAGAAGTGATCGCTGAAGCTGGAGCAATGGTGGCAATGGATGCTTCTGTCAGTGCTAGTACCACTCTCAGGCAAGGGCGCTCTGGTGGGATCTTTGGTAGTGTGGGGCGAGTTTTGGGAGGAGAGTCTTTATTCCTCAGTGTATTTCGTTCTAGCAAAGCTGGGGATGAAGTCTGGTTAGCTCCCAAGTTGGTGGGGGATTTGCTAGTCTACCAAATGCAAGGACAAGATTTAATTGTTCAGTCAGGTTCCTATTTAGCTTGCAGTTCTAGTGTCAATATTGATTTGGGTTTTCAAGGTTTTCAATCCTTTTTTTCTGGGGAGTCAATTTTTTGGTTAACTATCTCTGGTTACGGAACAGCAATCATAACTTCTTTTGGCGGTATTTATGAAATTGACGTTGACGGAGAATATATAGTTGATACAGGACATATTGTCGCTTTTGAACGCAGTCTGAATTTCAGTATTAATAAAGCAGGTTCGAGTTGGTTAGGGGCATTTCTTGGTCGAGAAGGTTTAATTTGTCACTTTAGGGGTCAAGGAAAAGTCTATTGTCAAACCCACAACCCACGGGCATTTGGTTCTTTTGTTGGTTCGAGACTTCCACCACGAAATTAAGTAATGAGTAGTAAGTAATAAGTAATAAGTAATAAGTAATGAGTAATGAGTAATGAGTAATGAGTAAGTAAGTCACTATGAAAAACGATATTCCTTATAGAATTGAACATTCTCCTGCTTATGCTTCTTTGGTTTTAGATGTCCCAGCAAACCAAACAGTATTAGTCGAAGCTTCGGCAATGGCGGCGATGGATGTTTCTTTACAAATGAAATCTAAAATAAGGGGCGGTTTACTACAGGGTGTCGGCAGAATGTTTGGGGGAGAATCATTATTTATTAATGAGTTTACTGCCCAAGGAAGAAATGGCGAAATTTATATTTCTCCTGGTGTTCCTGGAGATATTGCCCATTATTATGTAGAAAATGGACATAATCTGATGGTGCAATCTTCAGGCTTTGTTGCTTGTAGTCCTACAATTGAAATCGATACTCAATTTCAAGGTTTTAAAGGATTTTTTAGTGGGGAATCTTTATTCTTATTAAGAGCTACAGGACAAGGAGATTTTTGGTTTAGTTCTTATGGGGGAATATTGGAAATTGAAGTATCAGAAAACTATATAGTTGACACTAGTTATATTGTAGCTTTTGAAGATAGCCTTAATTATAATGTGGAACTCATTGGTGGACTTTCTTTTAATAATTTGTTGACTGGAGTATTTGGTGGGGAGGGTTTAGTTTGTCGTTTTAGTGGCAATGGTCGATTGTGGATTCAAACTCGTGCGATGAATCCCTTACTTAATTTCTTACATCCTTTTCGTCCTGTTAGTAATAATTAGTTTTTAAAAAATCAACCTATTACTTATGTGCAGGCGTAATATGTTACGTTTCTAGTTATTACTTAATCTGATACTGATTAAGTTTTCTAGTTTTCTATTATGAGGTTCAAAAAAATCTTTCATTTGCTGAATCAGAGATTCTTGCGCTTGATTATATTTGCCTCCAGAATTATAAGTTTTATAATTTTTTTTCGTAAATTTACCTAATTCTAGAAAATTAAATACTTTACTCATAGTATTTTGGGGATTTGTAAATAAATCTTCGCTTCTGATGATTAACAATTGCTCTCGTGGGAAGACATTTAACCATTGCTGTAGAAAATAAACATAAAGACTATGCCATAAAATACCTTTAGCTTGCGCCCAATATTTTTGTTTAATTGACCAAATATCATCAATATTTTGCATGATCTCTAATTCTGTTTGCACTACTTCTTCTAAAGAACGATATTCTTTACCTAGTCTTACTAGCTGATGATAATGGGAAATTGCTCTGGCTACAGGATCTCTAATCACTGCTATTAATTTAATCTTAGGAAATAATTTTAAGACTCTTTGAGTAGCATTATTGTGACAAGCGATATAAGAAGTACTAGCTTCTCCTGTAAGATAGTTACTATTTTGTGCAACAGGAGAGAAATGGGAACGATACCAGTCTAATCCTTTATCAAAATTGTAAGTAAAAAAGTGGATCTCTTTTTCGATCGCCCTTAAAACATGAGGATGTTTGACTATATATTGATACAAAGAACTTGTGCCACATTTTTCTGAGCCAATAATCAGGAAATTAGGTTCAGTAAAATAGTCTTGGTTAGACAAAGAAGTGGAGTTTGACTTAATTATTGTCTTAGCAACTTGTTGATTACATTTAATAGCCCATGCTATTTTTCCTTGACGAGTTAAAATCTTACCTAAGTTTCTTTTAATAACTACAAGATTAGGATATTTGCTAAGAGCTTTTTGATAAGCCTTAATAATGCGGTCGCAATTGTCTAAATACAAAATACTGTTATAGATTGTCTCGTAAACCTCCAGGAAGTGAGGATTTAGTTCAACAACTTTGAGATAACAGTCAATCGCAGTTTCCATTAATCCTTGTTTACTAAGTTTTTTGCCTAATTGATAATAAAATTTTTCATCTTTTCTGCTATCGGATAATGCTAATTGATAAGTTTGATATTCTGGATATTTCTCGGGAGATTTTTTGGCTAAACAAGTTTGTAACTTATGAAATGTTTTAACATCATTAGGTTTAAGATTTAAAGCCTGACGATAATTCGCGATCGCGTCTTCTAATAAATTTTGTTGGCTAAATATTTCCCCTAAGCCAAACCATGCTACGTGACAATCGGAATTTATGTTAATTACTTGGTTATAACTATCAATTGCTTGATGCCAACTAGATTGTTTACCATAAGCAAGACCTAATTGAAGTTGTGGTTCTATAGCTTGAGGATTAATTTTAATACTTTGCTGATAGCAGTCAATAGCTAAATCTATTTTATTTTGCTGTAAATAAACATTACCTAACGCTAAATAAAAGTAAAAACTTTTCGCAAAAGAATGATGAGTAATAGCTTGCTGATAAAAACTTACTGCTAGTTCTAATTGGTTTAACTTACAATAAATATTACCTAAATTGAAATAAGACCAAGGATAATCAGATTTTAGGTTAATAGCCTGTTTATAATAATTTATGGCTAATTCCAGCTCATTTTCTTGTGTAGCAATTTGACCTAGATCGTAATATGGTCTAAACCATTGAGGGTTTAAAGATATTGCTTGTTGATAATGTTTAATCGCTGCTAGAAAAGATTGAGATTTTGTTAGTAATTGCCCTAATTCATAATGGAGGCGAAATTGACAGGGATAAACTGTGAGCGCTTTTTGATAAATCGCGATCGCATCTTGAACCCTATTTTCTTTTTCTAGTAACCGAGCCTTTTGAAGATAAGACTCTACATTGACCAATTTATCTTCTTTAAGATCTAGCATTTAAAATTTAAAATTTAATAGTAAGCCGTTACATTCATAAATAAGAATTCAAGATTTCGCAAGAGCAACTTTTTAATCTTTTGACAAAATCATCTAACAATCATTTTTTTAGTTTTACATCGAAGGTTCGGTAGAGACTAATTTTTAACATAAGCGATCGCCATATCCATCTCCATATGTAATTGTTTTCTTCCCAAAGAAAATATAGCTTAACCTTTTTTTTGCAACCATAACTTGGTTTTTAACTAATTACCTAACAGCCAAAGACCGCCAGAGAATAAATTCTCTGTCTGAGATTCTAAGTCCGTTTAAACGGACTTGCTGTTTGAGCCAGGAAATTGATTTCCTGGTGATGATAAGGTTGAAACTTATTAGTTAATAGGGATAATTATTATCGTGGAGGATTATCATGAAAGTCTGTTGTTTCCAAACCAGTAATCATGGTTCTTTCTTGATGATGAATTTTTTGCTTTTCAACATAAATGATTGCCGTATCTAATTGTTTTCTTCCCAAAGAAAATACTCCGTAACCTTCTTGCCAGGAAAATTTAGGAAGATCGGGTAAATTTTGATTGAGATAATGCGAACTACTACCTTTGATTCGTTTAACAAAATCTGCGATTGCTATTTTAGGAGGAATAGAAACAACTAGATGAATATGGTTTTCTGTACCGTTAATGGCGTGAATAATACAATTTAAAGAATCAGCTTTGCTAACAATGTAGGGATAAAGTTTAGCTTCGCGTTGATTATCAATTAAATGTTGCCTGTTTTTTGTTCCCCAAACCAAATGATAATATAAACGCCACAAAGCCATGTTAATTTAATATAATGCGAACAGCCAGAGAATTAATTCTCGCATCTTATATTTTAAGTCCGTTTAAACGGACTTGTTGTTTAAGCCAGGAAATTGATTTCCTGGTGACTTGCAATTAAATACTCTTTATATCTTCTGCGATCGTGATGCGAATTTTTCCATTTTTCTCTACCGCTTCTTGAAATACGTACTATCTATTGAGTAAAAAATAAAAAAATAAAGGGTAAGAAATAACTCGTTGCGTTTATTTCACATAGAATATAAACTAAGAGAACAAGCATTGATTTGAGCATCATGGCAATACTAGATAGACAAAGGAAAATACCTATCCCAACCAAGGCAGATATCGAATTATCTGCACGAAGTAGTCGCGTCTTAGCTTCACTAACTAATTCTCACCAGGGAACTCAAAAAATTACGGTTGAATCAGAAAGGGGAAAAGAAGAATCGCTTATGATTCCTTCTGTAGCTTATGAGCTTTTAATTGATATTCTGTCACAAATATCTCAAGGTAATGCAGTTACTATAGTCCCAGTCAAAGCTGAATTAAGTACACAACAGGCAGCAAATCTACTCAATGTTTCCAGACCATATTTAATCAAGTTGCTGGAATCTAGGGAAATCCCCTATCACAAAGTAGGAAAGCACAGACGGGTTTTAGCTCAGGACTTGTATAAGTACAAAACGGATATTGACGCAAAAAGAAGTCAGTCTCTGGACGAACTTACTGCTTTGAGTGAGGAATTAGATCTATATGAGGAATTAGATCTATCATGAAGATGATTAAATAATGATTCCCAATTTCACAGTAGTCTATGATGCTTGTGTTCTCTACAAAGAATTGATTTAAAAACATTAATTTAATTTAATTGCAATCTTGCTAAAGCGCGATCTCTTGCATTTTGATATTTTAACTTTGACAGCCAGACAGCCAGAGAATTGTCTGATATTTTAAGTCCGTTTAAACGGACTTAGTGTTTCAGCCAGGAAATTGATTTCCTGGTGATGATTGAACTTTAGAGAATATATTCCTGTTGCATTACAGTATAAGGTTAAAATATTTTGGCTGGGTCAGAAATAGAAATTAAATTAAACTATAAATGCGTGTTTCTCTGAATTGGTTAAAAGAATTAGTAGATATCGACCTGACATCGGAAGAGTTAGGAAAAATTTTGACAATAGCCGGGTTTGAAGTAGAAGCGATTGAAGATTTGCGTCAACAAGCCGATGGCGTGGTGATTGGCAAAGTCTTAAAGCGTGATCGCCATCCCAATGCAGATAAATTGAGCGTTTGTACCGTAGATATTGGAGCAGAAAATCCTTTAAATATTGTCTGTGGAGCTTCTAATGTGTGTGAAAATATTTTTGTTCCTGTGGCAACGGTAGGAACTTATCTACCCGCAGTGGATCTGAAGTTAAAACCGACTAAGTTACGAGGTGTACCTTCTGAGGGTATGATTTGTTCGCTATCGGAATTGGGTTTAGAAAAAGATTCAGCGGGGATTCATATTTTTGAGGGAGATCTGCAACCAGGGGATGATGTAAGACCTCTATTAGGTTTGGATGATGTAATTTTAGACTTGGCAACCACGGCTAATCGTGCCGATGCATTAAGTATGGTGGGCATTGCCAGAGAAGTTGCCGCTCTTACGGACAAAGAAGTTAGATTACCCGTGGCACCAGAAGTTACGGTATCTGCTAGTGAAAGTTTGAGTTTAGAGATTGCCGATCATTTAGCTTGTCCTGCTTATATTGGGACAGTAGTAGAAAATTTAAAAATTGCCCCTTCTCCTGATTGGTTGCAATGGCGCTTACAAGCTGCCGGAGTCCGTCCGATTAATAATGTGGTCGATATCACAAACTATATCTTATTGGAATGGGGTCAACCGCTCCATGCCTTTGATCGCGAACGCTTACAAGCAATAGCAGGCAGTGATAATTTAACCATAGGGGTCAGATTTGCCACCGATGAAGAAAGTCTCAAAACTCTTGATGGTCAAGAAAGAACTTTAAACATCCAAAATTTAGTCATTACGGCGAATCATATCCCTGTTGCTTTAGCAGGAGTTATGGGAGGCGAAGAAACTGAGGTTTATGACCAAACAGAAAATATTGTTTTAGAAGCAGCTCTGTTTGATCCTGTGACAATACGTCGCTCCTCTCGCAGTCAAGGCTTACGCAGTGAAGCTTCGACCAGATATGAAAGGGGAGTTAACCAGGTAGAATTGGCAATGGCTTGTCATCGAGCGATCGCATTATTTACTGAATTAGCAGGCGGTAAGGTAGTAAATCAGAGCTTTGCCGATTATCGTCCTGATATTAGCAAGAGAACAGCGATTCTCTTACGTTTAAGCCGAATTAACTCTCTTTTAGGTCAGGTCGTCAAAGGAGAAACCACAACGGATATCGAAAAACAGGAAGTAGAAACTATACTAACAGCGTTAGGATGTCAGCTAGAAGCAGTTGTGGATCAGCCGAATACTTGGAAAGTCACGGTGCCTCCCTATCGTTATCGTGATTTAGAAAGGGAAATCGATCTGATCGAAGAAGTGGCTCGTCTGTACGGTTATGATCGCTTCTGTGATACTTTACCAGATAAAACCGAACCTGGTTATCTTTCGGTTGAATATCAAACTCGCAATAAAATTCGCGCTAGTTTCCGAGGAGTTGGTTTAACCGAATTAGTGCAATATTCTTTGGTCAAACCCACAGCCGAAGAAATTACTCTTTCTAATCCTCTGTTTGCTGAATATTCTGCTTTACGCAGCGATTTAATCTCTGGTTTAATTGATGCCTATGCTTATAATCAGTCCCAAGGAAATGCTGGCCTCAATGGCTTTGAAATCGGTCATGTTTTCTGGAAAGAGGGGGATGAGTTAAAAGAAGGCGATCTTGTTGCGGGTATTATGGGAGGAGATTTCGCTCCTGAAGGAAATTGGACTCGTAGTGGCAAACCAGCACCCATGAGTTGGTATGAAGCTAAAGGTATCCTTGATGGGGTATTTTCTGCCCTAGGAGTTAATGTTACCTACAGACCGGACTCGGAAGATTCCAGATTCCATCCTGGACGCACTGCTTCGGTGTGGTTAGAAGGCAAGCGTCTAGGTATTTTTGGTCAACTCCATCCCCAACTCTGTCAAGAAAAGGATCTAACCGATGCGGTATATGTTTTTGAACTAGCTTTTGAAGGTTTACTCCCAGCATTAAATCGCGAGCAGATCACCACTCCCAAATTCCAATCCTATTCAACTTATCCTGGAAGTCAAAGGGATTTGGCTTTCTTCGCTCCTCTTTCCCTTGCGGTTGATGAGATTGCCAAAATCATGACCAAAGCTGGGGGTAAGTTGCTCGATAAAGTAGAACTGTTTGATGAATACAGAGGCAAAGGTGTTCCTGAAGGACAACGCAGTCTTGCTTTTAATATCGTCTATAAAGCAAGCGATCGCACTTTAACCGATCAAGATGTCGATCCTGTGCATCAAAAAGTTCGCGATACCCTAGTGAAAAAGTTTGATGTCACTCTTCGGAGTTAATTGATTTGTCAGTCTGGTGTAGGGATGCATCGCCATGTGTACCTACGCCACTTAAACTAATTAATTCTCTTTACAACTATTGGGTGAAAGGGAATGTTAAATCAACTCTAGAATCTCTTTGGTCTATTATTCGTAATGTATTAGGCTGGGTAAATTAGAGTATTAGCACTAAATTAACCTCTACTAGATAATAATCGATGAAATCCTAAAGATTATTCATGGAAAATCAGAAAAAAAACCTAAACAAATATTAAGTTTGGAGTCATTATCAAAGCAACTATTCTTAATATTAGTGTGCAGAAAGTTGGAATAGTATTTACTTAAAGGGCATTTCAAAGTTCATTATTTCAAACTCCTAATTGCATTAACTGTTTTGCCTCAAATAGTGATACTTTAATGTGCAAAATATACCACAAGTGGTGAAGCTACTTGTAGCAATAAAAAGTAGAAATAAAATTTTGAAGGATATCCATTTCACAAGTTAGCAAAAGAGGTAAGTAATATGGCGCAAATCATGGAGAGAACCAAGGAGCAAGCCCTACAAGAGCAAGTCTTACAAAAGTATAGAAGATTAGAGAGACTTGAGAAGTTCGCAAGAGAGGGATTGCCATTAGATGAATCTGAGGAAAAGGAATTGATGGAGTTACAGCTACATTATGCGCACTTCATGCTTCAGCCAGAAGTTGTTCGGCTCATAACCCCAGCCTTTGAAGATTTCCTACGACAAGCTAGAGAGGGGAATCTCCCAACACGCTCTGATATCGCTAAAGTTATCATACCGATACTACTTGAAGCTGCTGACAATGATCGAATCTTCATTCCTCATAATCCAGGGATAGTGGGAAGCATTGCTTGTCTATTAATGGATTTCTGTGAATCCTTGAAGCAAGGTAGCCAATTAATTTTGAAAATATTTACAGGCGTTGGCGCTTCATCAGGGGCGGTTGCAGGGGAACTATTCATTCCTCCTCGTGGTAATCCTTATCCCGATTATTCTTATAATAGAATGAAAAGAGAGGAAAACAATGACTAAAAAAAATTAGTATTAACTCTACTAAGTTCCTAGATTTATGTCTTCTCACCCCCTGAGTCAAAAAGTTGTGGATAAGCTTTCGAGAACTCTATTAGAAAAATGGCAAATTAGTGCTTCTGTACCTGCATTTTTCTTCTGGGGGGGTGTATTTTTGATTTGGTTTTTAACCCATGACTGTGACTTTTTACCTAGTACTACTATTAAACCAGACATCATCAGAGGAGTTCTAATAGTTGCACTCTTTTACTTTCTTGTAGTAGTGTCAAGTAACCTTGTGGAGTGGGCTACATTTCCTGCGTTACGTCTGTTTGAAGGCTACTGGGAATCCGAATGGGATGCTTTCCCTCTTATAGGTGACTGTATCAGCAAAGAAAAAAAAACGAAAAAAATCATAAAAGAGCTAGAGGAGAATAGACAATACTTAGAGAAATTAGATACAAGATATACAACACAAGAAGGTGGTCTAAGTCCTGAAGAGCTAAAGAAGTGTACTAAAATTTACTCTAAAATTACTAACTACCCTGAAGATATAAACTATGTCCGTCCCACTAAATTAGGTAATATTATCACTGCTGCTGAGGAATACTCTGATCTTCATTACGGGTTACAGTTTAATGTTGTATTCCCGCGATTATTCCTAGTTTTACCTGAACCATTTCAAAAGAAAGTTGAAGAGTCTCGAAAAGTTCTCAATGAGAGGATTCGCTTAGGAATCTGGGGACTATTGTTTTTGAGTTGTAGCATCCTGCCATTTATCCGTTGCTATCACAACTGGCATGATTTTGTCGCGTCTATTCGGTGGAGTTTTATTATTATTTTTATAATTTTAATAGGCATTATATTAGGGATTACATTAAATTTAATCTTTGAGAGAATTATAAATTCTTGCGTTGCTGATTTTGTGTATTATTTTTATTTATTGGCGATTACTAAACTATTAAATGACAGATACCTCAGATTATTTAGTTTTTATTTTCATACCTTAATTCAGCAACGCCTAAATTCTAGACAGAAAAAAAATATTGACCTTGGACGCTTGGGAGTTAGATGGATAGGCTGGGGAATATTGTTATTTCCGTGTGTTCTTTTTCCCTTTATCAAGTTTAGCCCAGCTAACTGGAATGACGAAAATCCTCTAATTCTTGCTATTATAGTATCTTTGGCTACTATTTTGGGTTCTATTATAGTAATCGCATCGGCTCAACAGGTAGCAACTTCGGCAGCTTTATCCTATGCTGGCATGTTGCGATCTGCTTTCGATCTTTATCGCTTTAATTTATACAATGAATTGAAATGGCCATTACCTATTTTTCCAAAAACAGAACGTGATGAGGGCATCAAGCTTACTCAGTATTTAACATATCATGATGTTTCTCCTGGAAGGAGATTTAAAATGACTGATTTTGAACAATCTGTACAAATAAATACAAATCAGTTCGAATTACAAGATTTTCAATATCTTATTATAGCTGGAAACAAGCCATTTGAATATCCAATTAATTTAGAAATTGAAACCGTAGATTATCACAACATTTTATTTGTTATATCTCAGGTGAAACCGGCTTTTGAAAAGCTGAAAGAGAACGAAAGATTTTTTGAAATTCTCCTTCAACATCCAAGACATTTAGAAAATACAAGATATCTTTTTAAACACTTTAAAGAATGGGAAGAAGGACTAATGAATGATGCTGGTTTTCATCCTGGCTGGAGCGATGCTCTTGCTGCAAAAATAGAGGCATTTATTGAAAAGTTAACTAAACTTTTGGAAATTTCTAATGACGTATTTCCCTTCTTATCCTGGACTGATTGTCAGAATATAGAGTCACGCAAGCGAGAAATTAAAGATATTAAAAGCAACCTTAGACAACTAGAATCGGATCTAGAAGAACTAGAAGTCAAGGTAAAAGAGGGATTTTTAGAGCCACAAAAAATTCAAGAAACGCTAGATAGATCTTGTTTTTTCTTAGGAGGAGCCGCTTTAGTTTTTATTAACTGTAGTACGATAACTAGCAGAAGTGGTTTGAATCAGCAATTTTCGGAATTATCTATCCTTCTGGGAAGTATTCTTTTGGTAAAAATTATGGAAATTAACATCGATTAGAGTCGTCTAGAATACCGATCTTGGTTCTACTTCTTAGAAAACACCACGTTTTTAAAATTTATAGTGGTAACCCAAATAGCGACACCTTAAAAGTCAAGAGAAATGAAGAAAAATTACACACGATAGATAATCTCAAAAGACTTGATTTGATCATAATCTTTCGACTCTAAAGTGCTGCCTCAAAAACTTGTTGCGCTGTTAGGTTTAGTTGAGGAAAGTTAGGTATCGTGTAAGGTAGATTGAGTCGGTCAAACTCCACTGTTAGCTTCCGTGCTATAAAAATCAAAATCCAACTTCGTTCAACCAAAATAATCTTTTTTTAAAATTTGCTTCAATTCAATAAAATTATCTTGAGGGATTGTAAATTCAATTTGTTGAGCAGAGACAGCATCGTTAAATATTTTGGGATAAATATTCTGCATATAGTTTTTTAGACTGGGACTGCGATCTAATAACCTAAAAATACGGTTGCGAAAATTAACTACTTCAACTTGCCAGTGTTTGTAATTTCGCTCTTTCTCTGCTTCCCAGTACTTTAATTTAAGAATATGTTCTATCAATCGCTCTAAATAACTCTCAAGCGATCGTTTTTCCGATTTACCCATATCCTCAATTTCTTCCAACAGATTATTCCAATCCATAGCCTTCATGTCTCTATTTCTCAAAGCGCTCGCCATCTCTTCCACCCAGAGATTAAAATCGTGATCGTATAATTTATCTTGCATTCTATTTTTTTTATTGAATAAAAAATTAAAGCTTGTTCGTAATTTAAAGTATATAGTTGACAGAACTAAAATTAATTAGGAAGGCTTTATTGCGATCACGGATCTTGTTTTTTTCGTTAGTGTGATCGCATTTTAGAATGGATAAGAATTTGCGATTAGCTAAAGGCTGGCACTGCTTGATCTCGCAAAGCGAGGCGCTACGCAAGATCTTCGGTAGGCACTACGTGATCGCGTTTACTTGCTTTTTTATTAAGTGATTACTCTACAATAAAGCGATCGCACTGGAGCTAATGCTTTTTGTTGTAATCGAGTAGGTTGAGTTATTTTGTCAAATGTCACCCTTTCTCCCTGTAAATTGATTTGAATTGTATTGTGGGTAATTCTAGATCATCTAATAAACTAGAAAAGCTATGAACAGGCAAGTTTTCTTGATTTCGCTTATTCCTAGCTTTTTGCTGAGCAATGGGTGAGGGTTGATATCTTAAGAATTGCCGTTAAAATTTAAATTAAGAGCATAAGAATGGTAGATGACCAATCTAACAATCGAACCTGAGCTAGCAACAGTATAGATTCAATAATCTAGATTGGGACTCAGTAAGATTTTATTGACAGTGGTTATTGTCGCGATCTCATTTTTCCGGTTCAACCTATTGGTAAAAATTCTTGAACTTTGAATTTTTACCGAGAGGGGTGCCGCCCTAACCCTAAAGGGTACCGCTTCGCATCTTCGGATAAGGTTCCCTCTCGGGGCGCGTTCCTTAGCCCAGAACACGGAGCTGGGCTTGTCCCCAGAACACGGAGCTGGGTAAACAGATCGGTGCTCTGGATAAACGGATTAAAAATCCGCAGGGTCGCCCCGCATAACCAATCGAGGTGTTGAATTTTGAATTCAAAAAAGGAGGTAAAGATGAAAATTACCAGCCCCGCATTCGCTCACAACACGATAATTCCTAAACAATATACCTGCCAGGGTCAGGATATTAACCCGCCTTTGACCATCAGCGATATCCCCGAAGCCGCGGTATCTTTAGCTTTAATTGTCGATGATCCGGACGCACCGATCAGAACTTGGGATCATTGGCTGATCTGGAACCTGAAACCAACAAGAGCAATCCCAGAAGATTCGGCCCCTGGCACCCAGGGAAAAAATAGCTGGGGTCGTCAAGATTACGGTGGACCATGCCCACCTAGCGGTATACATCGTTACTTTTTCAAGCTTTACGCACTCAATACTGAAATGAATTTACCAGCAGGCGCAATCAAAGCCGATCTAGAGCAAGCCATGAAAGGTCATCTTCTTGAACAGGCCGAGTTGATTGGTCTGTATCAAAAATCTTAGGATAACTAATTCCCATCAAGCCTATAGATTATCTTTTGTTGGTAGGGGATATTGCTAATGAATTGAAGAAGTGAGATCGCTACTTTATCCCCTTTTACCCTAGGTTGACTAAAGTGAAACAGTTGGCTTTGATTTTAGTTTCAGAGAAGGCGATTGCGCACAGTGACTCTTATCGCTTTCTAGTAGTTTAAACAAACGACTTGGCAATATTGGATTGATCAAAATCATCCAATTAACGAAATATTGTTATTTGAGTCTCTTTTCATGGTCACTATAACCTCTACTATTTAGTCTCACCAAAACTGTGAAAGGGACAATTTACCTTTAAAGTTTAATAATTTCATAAAAATTATGATTTCTATTCCTATATTACTATTACAATTATGGAAAACAAATATATAAAGCAATTTTATTAAGTGCCGATTAAATTTTTCAAGTAAAAAATCCAGACTGTTATTTTTTACCTTTGGAGAAAAACCATGAAAACAAAACTGATTAGAAATTTTTGCATCTTTTGTGTTTCAGTTTTCGCATTTATTACGGTAGCTACGTTTAGTGGTTTTTCTCAGTCTGGTATTAGTATTGGAGAGCAAATTTTTGACTATGGTTTTCAAAACACACCTTTACTTGAAATGATGAATGGCTCAACTGGTCTATCATCTTTGGACTTTCTTCTTAGGGTAGGAGGTATAGCGTTTGAAGCAGAATCAACACCAGAAACTAATTTAAAAAATTCTAAAATATCTATATCTTACGATAGAACACAACCTGATGGTTATAGACTTTCTATTTATATTAATCAAAATCCTTATACTGACAATCCATTTATCCCTGATTGGAAATTAATCCCAATTGCCAACTATGCTATTGACACTCCCACCGTTAAGCTGACGCTGTAACGGGGGATTCTTGTTTCAGCGCCTCTTGGCTAGACACAGTTGCCTGTGCCCCCGCTAGACCGACTCCACAAGCTTTTTCTCTAACGGTATGTCC
>JASJDR010000174.1 GCA_030065615.1 Xenococcus sp. MO_188.B8
CTTACTTTGGCTCACAATCAATTCACTCTGACACTTTGTTCGCGAAAGCCAATTGCGAACAAGCTCCGAATTCTTATCTTTTACCCTCTATTTTCTTCCGTTAAGGTTTCAAAATGAGAATTGCTGGCTTTCTGCAATAACGGTATTCTTATGGCGGGAATATTGGGAGCAAGTTGGAGTGAGAGCTATGGACTTGGGCGCAGTCGCAACCATGCGCGCGACGGACTTCGCGATTGTCTTCTTTATGATACTGGGGATTGTGGGACCGCTACTGTTTATCAATACTTGGATGAGGATGATTGGCAACTGGCTCAATGTTCAGTCGAGAGCAATGAAGATTATTACAAAGGGGCAAAAAATCAAGATAGGAAAGTTGTCAATTGGCAAGTTATTATTTGGACATTGGACGGAACGTTTGATAATAGTTGTGGTTGTGTTAATAACTACACTACCACTGAAGTTAACAGGCGGAAAGATGGTAAGCCTATTTATAGGAGTAGTTATGGCACTGGTTTTTCTGGCGCATATTATAGGGATAAAAGATGAACTGCCGACTTTTTTAAAAATGCTCGACAATGAAGTCAAGCCAAATCTACTATTATTGGCGGGTCTTTCCTTAATTTTCGTATTTATAGTGGGTTTTGAGGTTTATGTCATAGGACCCGATCTTCGCACCGATGGTTTACATGGTTTCTTGGCACCAGAAGTACTTGGCTTTTCAGCACAACCGGCGATGCTTTATGATGTAGGCGGAAAATATCAACCTCTTGGTGTGCTGTATCTTGGAGGTAACGGCGATCGGAATGTACTGTACGATCCTTGTACGAAAACTATCAGATTCTTCCCAGTCAGCTCCTCAAGTGTAGAGCTGATTGATGAAGTGCAATGCTCATCACCTTAATGGCCTAGGCTATCGTAGTTTTCTACTTGAGAGCAGAAAATAATTCAAGATAATAGCAATAGTCTATGCTTTGCGTTAACTAACAATTTAAATTTTTACTAATTAACTCTGAAATTACTTGAGCGATCGCACCTAATCCAACTGCAATAGATGCTCTAATATTAGGATTTTTTAGCAGCATTAATTGATCATATTTATACATTAAAATCTTTAGCGATCGCAGATTTATTTGGCTCTGCTCTTTTAGAAACAACTTCTGATAGAGAAGATATTATTTATCTCAGGGCAAAACAGGTAAAAATAACAACTAAATTTTTACAAAAAGTCGTAATTGACGAATAAATTATCGAGCCGACTTCTGTAGAAATCGAATGTTTGCCTAAAAGCTTACAAATTTTTGGCCCTCTGACAAGTTAGCTCATCAAGTGATTCAATCTCAGTCCTCCTGTTTCTCGTTGATCCCATACTGCTTGTTAATTTTGTCATATATGGGTTGGATGACGTCTTTCACATCTAGCCTTCCACCTGAAATTTCGTCCGAATAGGGAATCCTCTCGCTTGGATCGGGCAATTGGGGTTTTTCGGTTGCTGGGGGTGGCCAGACGGCTTCATCAAAGGCCACTAAACGCACACGAATATCGTCTTTGGTGATGTTCCACACCATGTAGTCCTGAGCCAAACTCAGAGGACCGTCATAGGTTTCCCGAATCCCTTCGTAGATTGCGTGTGAAGTATCAAAATCGTTAAAGAAGTGATAGGCTACAGCCATTCGCGGCTTGATGCGAGACATAACTTTCCCAAATGCTTCTGGTGCCGTGTGGATCTGAGTTCCCACATCTAAAGCACTCTGAGGAGTGAACTTGAACTTGGTAATCATATCGGGCACGGCTATGAAACTCTCATGGATTGCCAAATCTGCATTCTGCGCATATTCGTCATACCACTTATTAGGAAATGTATCGCCACCGAACACAAACTTTAAACCATTCCACTCGACGCTGTAGCTCACTGGACCATCCAGAGAATGAATAGCAGGCCAAGACCGAATCGTAACGCCGTTTTCCTGGTACACCACTTGATTCTTACCCCTGTAGTCAAACTCATTGACTTCGAGGAAATATCCCCGTGGATCGGTCAGCCCCTTACGGCCATCGAGATCCCAGGTCAGTGCTTTTCTTAGGTGATCTAGTGCGTACTTTGTGCCTCTTTCTGGTGTATCGCCACTCGGACCCCACACGCGTAACGGTTTTTGACGGCCAGCTAATGCACCACCGACAAATAAGGCATCTAGATCGCCAAAATGGTCAGTATGTAGGTGACTCAAGAACACTTTGTCAAGGAAATTGTAAGGAATCTGAAGGGCAGAGACTCGCTCATTCGATCCTGTTCCAATATCGAAGAGAAACTTGTCCCCGTTTCCCAGTTCTAGTAACCAGCAAGACGCGGCTTGTTTCGGACGGGCTGTCGGCATTCCCGTACCACAGGCAATCAAACGCATTTCATCAGGTTTAAGATCTTCGCTATTGGGAGCATAGAAATCGCGATCTCGCGACTTAACTGGAGAATATCGCTCCACAGCGCCGTCATTCTCACTAGACGAATTTGTAGTTTGGGCTTTTGCGATAGGAAGCGATTCTGAACCCCATTCGCCCCGAAAATACAAGCCAATCAAGATACCTAACGCGAGTATACCTAGAACACCGGTTAGATTTCTAATACGTGATGTCATTTTTAATTCCTCGTTTTTTTCAGAGTCAAATTCTCGAAGATGACAGCTTAAGGCAGTCAGTCCAAAGAACTATCAAACAGGCGGAAACTTTGCCAATCTTTAAACTATTTATATATAGCAATATCAAGAATTTTTTGATCTCTTAGCCTTAATTGATAATAATCCTGGGAGTTCTTCTGAGTATTAACTTATTACGACTCACTTTCAAAGATAATCTAAATCATATATTGAAAAATCAACTTACTTATACTTCTTAGTATTTATTTATATTAAATTATTTTCAAAATACATAAATTTCGCTTAACTTGTGACGACTAGCTTTTGTTTTTTCTTTTTACAAACAAAGATAGATTTTTCCGATTATCGTCGTAAGGTTTCAGACGGCAGCTCCTGAAATACCTTGCGATACTCGCTCGCAAATCTTCCCAAGTGGTGAAAGCCATACTCTAGAGCAATATCTGTTACGTTGGTACTCTGTGAATCAGCAGCTAGCAAAGCTCTATTACAGGCTTCTAAACGACGCTCTTTGAGAAACTGTGTTGGCGTTTTGCCACGGTGTTTTTTGAAAGCTCGGTTTAGGGTACGATAACTTACCCCCGAAACTTCAGCCAGATCCACTGTAGAAATTGGACTGGATAAATGCTCCTGAAGATACTCTTCAATACGAATAACATAAGCAGAAGAACAATTTCTTTTTTGCTGGTGATTATCAATGTTAGAACTTTCTTCCCAGATGCTTATCATCAACCTAAAAAAGATATTCTCAAGCTCCTGTAGTGCTAATGGAGAACGAAGTAAAAAACCGTCCTGTTCAATTTCATACCATAAAAAATTAAGGTATCGCCAAAGACTAGCACCAGTTTCACTTGTCAAAGAAAGTATTGAGTTGAGGTGTATTTCAGGAGAATTTTGATGACAATCAAGCGTTTGGGCATAAGTATTAAGCCGAGATTTGTCTAAGATTACGGCTAACATTTCACAAGGTTTAATTACCCTTATGTCAAAATTGTCGTCATTATTGAGAATATGCGCCTTAGTCGAATCAAAAATAAGAGACTGACCCCGACTAAAAATCTCAAAAGTATTATGAAGTGGAACGGTTATCGCATAATATCCTCGATCTTGAGGGGCAAAAACGCGCCAATGACTGGCGTGGAGTTTGAATATCCCTAACTTTTGTAACTTCTTAGCAGTAACCTGGGTTCGGATTGCAGAATCTTGATATGGATAACAGTTAAGCTTAGAAGCAATGGGTGACATTGCTTCTATAAAGTAATCGGGCTCGTGGGTTCTGAATTTCCACAGATGCTTTTGTTGATTAGCTTGAGCCGAGTTCATGAAGTAATTTTTATTTATACTTTTAATTAGGATTATTACTTAGTCTGATTCTTACAGACCCGCTAATGCTACATTTTATAACATTTGTCCATATTGGGATAGGCAGTCTCAAATTGGATAGCCAGTAGCCAGAAAAAAGAGTAAACCTATTATTAATAATGAAGTATTAATAATAGGTTTTCAGGCTTTAATTTGTATTGTTTTTGCAATAACGTAGGTATAGTTTCATATCCATTAGAATCAAGCCAAAAATTTTGCCATGAGAAGGAATACTTGTAAAAAATTGGAGAAGCCAACGGGAGTTATAACCAGAAAGTTGCGAGTTTTAGGAAAATTTTCGCAGTGGATTGCCATTCTTGCGATCGCATCTTTACCGTCGATGTCAAGCGCTCAACAGCCAGATGCCGAGTACCTGGTGCGACAGAAACAATTCGGCGAACAATGGGCAAAAGAAGACCAGCAAGTACGTGACAAGCTAGCGGCCTTGGAGGAGCAGTACGGGAAGAAGCCGAACATCGTTTTCATCCTAGCTGACGATATCGGCTACACTGAACTCGGCACTTACGGAGGTGGAAAGGTTCGTGGTTTCTCCACGCCAAACCTCGACAAAATGGCAGCGGAGGGCATGAAATTTCTCTCCTTTTACTCTGAGCCAGCTTGCACTCCGACCCGAACAGCTTTGCTGACAGGACGTCACCCGGTCCGCGTTGGTCTGCTTGGTGTTTTGTTTCCAGGTACAGCAGGCATGGGACTTGTCGACGAGGAAGTAACAGTAGCTGAGCTACTCTCAAAAGCTGGATATAGCACGGGAATGTTCGGCAAGTGGCACTTGGGCGGGGAGGCGGAACATTATCCGACTAACCAGGGCTTCGACGAGGCAGAATGGAGTGAAGGAAATCCACCCTGGTGGGGCTTCAATCCCGATGTTAAACGTACTGACAACGCAGGTTATACTAATATGGGTGGTCTAGTTTGGTCCCCGGCACCGGAAAATTTCCCTTACGACACTGGCGGGATCATGCGCGGAAACAAAGGCGAGAAACCGCAGATGGTTGCCCCGTTCTCCTTGGAACTCTATAACACCTATGATACCGATGTGGCCGATGCCGTAATCGATTTCATTGAGCGAAAAGCTAATGACGAGCAGCCCTTCTTCGCCTATTACGCTGGCAAGGGAAATCACTTCTGGGGGGCGAATCCTGACTTCATGAATCAACCCGCAGGAACAAACAACAGCGCTCAGATGGCAGAGCACGACTACAATGTCGGCCGCGTACTTGAAAAGCTCAAGGAGCTAGGCATTGCAGAGAACACCCTAGTTGTCTGGATGAGCGACAACGGCCCGATGTACGCCATGCATCCGCACGGTGGGTATTCACTGCTCCGAGGAGAGAAGGGCGATACTTGGGAAGGCGCTGTGCGTGTGCCCGGAATTGTTTGGTGGCCAGAGACAATTGAGGCAGGGCAAGATCCGATCGATATCGTTCAGGTTACAGATATGTTTACAACAGCAGCCAGTATTGCTGGTGTCAAAAAAGAAATTCCAATTGACCGCATAACGGATGGAGTCGATCAGAGCGCACTATTACTCTTGGGTGAAGGAAAATCCAGGCGCGACTACATTTTTCACTACAACAAAGACAAACTCGAAGCGGTGCGCAAGGATCAGATGAAGTTCCGCACGGAACCCGAGAAACCCCACCACAACTTCTACAATATTTACCATGATCCAGGCGAGCGTCACCCTGATGAAGTCCGCTATGGCTTGTGGTCAGGGCCAGGGTTCAAAAAGATGATCGAGGATCACAAAAAAATGATTGAAAGATTCCCGCATCGTGTGCAGAATAGTTATCAAAGGGAATTCGATTATCCCTTTGATCCGGAGAACTAGCAACAGGATTTGGTATTAAACAGGGTTTTACTTTTGAGAAAAATTGAACAGATGCTATTGGTTAAATATAGAAAAAAATTTATTCTGATAAGCCTTTTGACAATTTTTATTATCTGTTCATCGATTTCCTTACCTTTACCTAAGTCAGTATCATTGCAATCTTCATGTCCTGAAGGAATGGCATGGATTGAAGGTGGAACTTTTCGGATGGGTTCGGATGATTTTTATTTAGAAGAACGAGCAGTTGATGATGTAACTGTTGATGGTTTTTGTATGGATAGAACAGAGGTTACCAACTCCCAGTTTAATAAATTTGTTCAAGCTACTGGTTACGTCACAGTTGCCGAACGCCCTTTATCCAGAGAACAATTTCCTGATTTAAGTGATGAGATGCGAAAACCTGGCTCATTGGTATTCCAAATGCCAGAAACTGAAGTAAAAAAGTTGGGTTATCTGAGTTGGTGGCATTGGATACTAGGGGCGAATTGGCAACATCCTCTAGGGCCAGATAGCGACCTTCAGGGCAAGGAAAACTATCCTGTAGTTCACATAGCCTATGAAGATGCCCAAGCTTATGCTAAATGGGTCAAGAAATCATTACCTACCGAAGCACAGTGGGAGTTTGCAGCAAAAGGGGGATTTAAAAATGCTATTTTTAGTTGGGGCAATGAATATTCCGCCAAAAAAGCTAATACTTGGCAAGGTCATTTTCCTTTTACAAATACCCAAGAAGATGGTTTTTTAGGGGCTGCACCTGTGGGTTCTTTTCCACCAAATAGTTATGGTCTCTATGACATAACTGGTAATGTTTGGGAGTGGACATCTGACTGGTATCGGTTAGGACACCAAGGTTTGGAGAATACAACTAATCCTCTAGGACCCAAGGAAAGAGAAAGTTTTGATCCGCAAGAACCAGGTGTTGCTAAACATGTTCTCAAAGGAGGCTCTTATTTGTGTGCTAAAAACTATTGTAGTCGCTATCGCCCTGCTGCTAGATCCGCACAGTCTCCTGATACGGGAACTACTCACATTGGTTTTCGCCTTGTTACCAACAAACTGAGGAGGTGAGAACAAAGCGAAAAAAATTAAACAAAATTATTGATGATAAATAGACATTTTCAAAATATAAATATGTGGGAAAAGTAGAGAATTAATTAGATAAAAGCCTGATAAATAAAAAATAATTTACACTTGTGAATATCTCCACAAAAAATCTCAAAAATGTAAAAAGCTGTTGACCTCAAAATACTAATTCCATCTAAGCAAACACTGTATACGCATAATTAACAAACTGGTATGAGGATAAAGTGAAAATTGAATATTTGTCCAAGAGTTCAAAAATTTTTTCCCTCTTACAATTTAATCAAATATGAAAAAGCTATGTTTTAACTCGCTAATATCAGTATTTTTTTCTTTGCCTTTTTTCGTAATTAATAATTTAACAGCAAGGGCAGATTATATCCATCAAACTCTGGCGGAATATAGTGGCACAATAATGGAATTTCGGATTCAAAATAACCAAATAAAAGTTATTTTAGAAATTGATGAAGAAGATAAACAAGTATTCTCTGACTTGTTAGCAGAAAATAATAAAAATATACGAGAAACAAATTTTGTTCAAACTGTTAATCAGCAACCTCTAATTGGTAAAATTGCAACCATCGAAACTCGCAAACGTATTCCGAGAGGGAATATAGATTCATTACCTAGTCAAGATTTAATGGGTAGACCTATTAATATCCCAGAGGTTAGTCCTTATGTAACCTATGTAGAAATTATTTATCCTCTCAAGAATCAACCATCACAATTAATTCTCTCTCCACCTTTAGGAGATAACGAAAAATATCCAGATATTGATATTGGGTTTATTACTTTTCATGAGCAAATACCTGTAACTAACTATTGGTATTTATCTCAACCAGAAATCTTAAATCTTAATTGGTCAGATCCTTGGTATTCTCGATTTGACAATCGTAACTTGACCCGTCCTCATCCTTCTTCTTTATTATCCTATGTTTATGTGGAACCCTATGAAGTTCGTCATGAAATTTTAATTAGGATTCGAGATTTAGCAGATTTTATTGATTTAGATATCACGAAAATTAAATCTTTTAATGCTGAAGATTTAGCAAGCATCGAAAAACAAGCAATTAATTATTTTTCCCAGCAACCTCAAATGACAATTGATGGGCAGTTGGTTAATGCGATCGCGAATAAAGTTAACTTTTTAGAAGTAGATCGAAGAGGTGTATTTCAGGTTGTGCAAAATCTCCAAGAATTAGAACTTAATTCAGCAATTATTGGTATTGAATTAATTTATCCAGTAGCTGATTTTGCGAATAACGTCAGTGTTAGTTGGGATATGTTTAATGAAAAAATAACTACAATTCCTACTATTACAACCGATCCAGCTGGCCCCTTTCCCTATAGTCTCACTCCTGATGATCGAGTCTTAAAATGGCAAAACAGTTTAACGAAATATGTTATTCCTCAAGTAGAGTATTTGCCAGTATCTAGTCAATTTAATTTGCCTTTAGGATTATTTATTTGCGTTGGTTTATCGATCGCTAGTTTAATAATTATTATTAAAAATAACCAAACAACTAAACTTAAAAATAAATCTTATTATGCTATTCCTGTTTTCTTATTATTTATCGGTATTTCAACTCATCCATTAAGTCAAATTCAATTAGGCAAACCTCAATTTATCTTAGCCCAAGTTTCGGAAACAGAAGCGCAAGTTATTTTCAATCATTTATTAAAAAATATTTATCGTGCCTTTGACTTTCGAGAAGAAAGCGATATCTATGATAAATTAGCCATCAGCTTGGAAGGAGATTTACTGACAGAAGTCTATTTACAAACCCGTAAATCAATGGAAATAGAAAATCAAGGTGGTGCTGTAGCGACTGTGCAAAATATCGAAGTTACTGAAGTACAAAAAGCAAAATCGAGATCTCAAAAAAACGCGCCCCGCTTTGCGGATCTCGGAGAGATCGCATTTAGGACAAAATGGATAGCTTCTGGGACTTTAGAACATTGGGGACATAGCCATAATCGTCAAAATCAATATGATGCTATCCTGACGATTTCTCCTGTTAATGATGTGTGGAAAATTACGGATATTGAGCTATTAGAAGAGACTCGAATCAAATAAAATCTTTGTTATTGTTATAAGTATCGATAGCGTTTCTCAGAGCCATATCATTCCCTAAAAGCTAAATACCTATTAATCTAGTAAATCAAGGCTAGAAAAGAAAATTATGAATGCTATTACTATTAATTTAAACTCTATTAAAATGACCGATGAGCAATTTTATGAACTTTGCCAAAATAATCGAGATCTCAGATTTGAACGTAATGTGCAGGGAGAATTAATTATCATGCCACCCACGGGAGGAGGAACAGGAAAACGCAATTTCGATCTCAACCTGCAATTGGGGAAATGGAATGAACAAAAACAATTAGGGATCTGTTTCGACTCCTCTACTGGGTTTAAGCTTCCTAATGGCGCAGATCGTTCTCCTGATGTTGCTTGGATACCAGTTAATAAATGGAATAATCTTACCCAAGAACAACAAGAAAAATTTCTTCCTCTTTGTCCAGATTTTGTTATTGAGCTAAGATCGCCTTCTGATGATTTAAAAACGTTGCAAGAGAAGATGCAAGAATATCTTGATAATGGAACTCGTTTAGGTTGGTTGATTAACCGAAAAAATAGGCAAGTTGAAGTTTATCGTCAAGGACAAGTTAAAGAAATTTTAAATAATCCTGACAGTTTATCTGGAGAAGATGTTCTGACTGATTTTAGTTTAAAGCTTGAGTCTATTTGGTAATGATTGAAATTAAAGATCTGCAATTTCGTTATCAACAAGGTGATTTTAGTCTAAATATTCCCCAGCTTACAATTAAACAAGGAACAAAAGTAGCAATTATTGGTGCCAGTGGCTGTGGGAAAACTACTCTTTTGCATCTTATCTCAGGTATTAAAGTCCCCAACCAAGGTAGCATTCAAGTTGATTCGGTTAACCTAGAACAACTTAATGAGCGCGATCGCAGACAATTTAGAATCACTAATATTGGTTTTATTTTTCAAGACTTTGAATTGATCGATTATCTAAATGTACTTGACAATATTCTTCATTGTTATCGTTTAAATCCTGCCTTAAAATTAACTAAAGAAGTGAAAGATAACGCTTATCTCCTAGCTAAAAAAGTAGGCATTGCAAATAAAATAAAACGCTTTATTAATCAAGTTTCTCAGGGGGAAAAACAAAGAATTGCTATCTGTCGAGCATTATTAACTCAACCCAAACTACTGCTGGCAGATGAAGCTACAGGAAATTTAGATCCCGCAAATAAGCAGCGAATAATGCAAATATTATTTGATTATTTAAAAGAAAATCAAGCAACTTTAATTTCCGTAACTCACGACCATGAATTATTAAATTTATTTGATGAAACTATTGATTTTAAACAATTTTATATGAAAAATAATTAGATAGATAAATAATGTTAAATAGTCTTTATCTTGCTTGGCGATATTTAACCTTTAATAAACTCAAAACAATAATATTAATTTCCTGTATAACGCTAGTAGGCTCCCTTCCCATCAGTCTAAATTTATTTTTGGCAGAAAGTGAAAAAGAATTAATGAAAAGAGCGATTTCTACTCCTCTGGTAGTGGGAGCAAAAGGTAGCGATCTAGATCTGACCATTAATAGTCTTTATTTTACTTCCGAGCCACCAGAAAAAATTAAAATGTCAGAAGTAACAAAAATCCAAAATACTAAATTAGCTACCCCGATCCCAATCTATAGTCAGTTTAAAGCAAGAAATTATCCAATTATTGGCACAAGTTTAGACTATTTTCAATTTCGTCATCTCAATTTACAACAAGGACGTTACTTTAGTGTTTTGGGGGAAGCTGTTATTGGTGCTTCTCTCGCCCAAAAACTAGGTTTAAAAGTAGGAGATAGTATTGTTTCTTCTCCTCAAAATCTCTTTGATTTAGGGGGAATTTATCCCTTGAAAATGAAGGTTGTAGGTATACTAAAAAGCAATCAAACAAATGATGATAGTGCAATCTTTGTCGATCTCAAAACTACTTGGATTATTGAAGGATTAGGACATGGACATCTTGACTTAGTTAAGTCAGGAACCCCAGATGTGATCTTAAAAAAAGATGATGGAAATATTGCAGCTAATGCCAAATTACCAGAATATAACGAAATTACCCCCGAAAACTTAGACTCTTTCCATTTTCATGGTCAGAAAAAAGATTTTCCCCTTACTGCTATTATTGCTATTCCTGAAAACCAAAAGTCAGAAGCTCTACTCAGAGGTATCTATCAAGCAGAAACCTCAACTTATCAAATTGTTAAATCTACTCAAATAATTGAGGAGCTATTCTTAGAGGTTTTCAAAATACGCAAGATTCTTAATGCTATTTTTGCTTTAGTTATTCTCACCACTCTAATCGCAATTATCTTAATTTTTAATCTTTCCTTGAGGTTGCGACAAAGAGAAATTGCTACCAGTTTTTACTTGGGATGTAGTCGCTCGAAAATTGCTCAACTTATTACTGCGGAGATTTTAATTATTCTTTTAATTAGCACAAGTCTGACTGGTGGTATTACCCTGGGATTCAAAAACTTTAACTCTCAAGCGTTGCGAACTTTAATATCGATGTAGGGTTGCAATTCAGGACGAAGGTAGGTTTCTGTGATCAGATCGACGGGACAGTTAATGAAGATCTTCGAGGTATAGCGCTACGCGCAAGTCAAAAGTCACCCACCCCTAACCCCTCCGAGGAGGGGAAGTCAAAAGTCAAAAGTCAAAAGTAAATCAATTTCCCCGAAAAAAAAGGGCAGAAACTAATCATAGCAAGACTTTTAGTCTAATCTGTTGTTTTTTTAGTTTCTGAAGAGTCAAAAGTTGACTAATCATAGGCTTGGGAGTTTACCAATGTCCTAACCAAATTACGTAGTGCTATAGAATTAGACAGTAAAATATTTTTTAGAGTCGGCTTTTCCTGTTGATTAGTTGTTTCTGGGTTTTATAGCATTTTTGTATTAATAATATAATATAAGTGATTTTTTGCGCGCGCAAAGTACCAGAGGGTAAAGAGCGGTGCGACCCTGCCGAGGGAACCTCGGCTAAGGAACGCGCACCAAGAAAGAGAAAAAGGGCTATGTAGTCCTGGGGGCGACGCAGACAACACGAAAACCGATCCTGCTGCTACGGTCATCACGCGTAGGGATATAGCGAATCGCTGAGCGGCAAAAAAGAGGATAGCTGCTCCAAGAACCACCGCGCATTACTTTTGCACTACTAAATCCTGAGAGCCATGCTATACCATCAATTGGCGCACCCCCATAGTTTTCATGAAAGTCATCTTCACACCATTCCCAAACGTTTCCGTGCATATCGTATAAACCAAAGACATTAGGGGAAAAAATTCCTACTGCTGTCGTTTTTTGGCGCAATTCTCCTTGAGATTCGCTAGCATAGGTTTGACTCGCATTATAATTAGCTAGCTTATCTGTAATGGTCTCGCCAAAGTGAAATGGGGTTGTAGTTCCAGCACGACAAGCATATTCCCATTCTGCTTCGGTCGGCAATCTATATTCTCTTCTAGTTTGTTTCGATAATCTTTGGCAAAATTCTTCCGCATCTTCCCAAGAGACTTGCTCTACGGGACGGTTACCACCTTTAAACTTAGATGGATCAGCTTCAAGATCTCGTTTAACTTTAGGCAGAGAAGCAACCGCCTTCCACTGTCCCTGAGTGACTGGATATTTACCCATAAAGAAGGGTTGCACTGTTACTTCATGTTGTGGTTTTTCTCTTCTCAATCCTGACCATCCAAATTTTTTAACCAGCCTTTCTATTTCCTCATCTTCTGTTCCCATGAGAAATTTACCACCTGCAATAGCAACCATATCTAGGGTGATACCATTACCCAGCTCTTCAGTAAAATATTGAGCTTGACTTTGAGTCCGCTTAACTTCTTCACCCCTACTATTGACAGTTACCACCTGAAAACCAAAGTCTTTTAATCCAACTCCAGGAGGAGAAGGCACTGAATTGATAATAGAAATTAGATCATCATTAATTACATTAGGAGTAGATAGTATTTCTTGTTGGATATTATCTGGGATAATTTTGTTTAGTTGCTCACTGAATTTATATTTGAGATCATTAATATCAGCATAGTTAGTATAAAAATGCCCTAAATCACTAAGTTTTTTCTTGAAATCAAGTAACCTATTAATCTCGGAAGTAACTTGACTTAAAGAAATTGACGAATCTTTAAAATATGTATAAATTAGCAGTCTCTTATTAGCTTTGAAGGTCGCCAAAGCTTTCTCAAATTCTTCTTCAGTGTATTGACCAACCTTTGTCAAAAAAAGACTGACAAATACATTACAGTTTGCGATCGCCTTGTTATATTCATCTTGCAAACGGGTTCGTGACATAGCATCCAGAAAATCTTCCCACATCACCAACTCCAAGAAGATACCCTTTCTTATATATTCTTTATTTTTACGGTTAATAAAAATTTCAAATTGCTCCCGATCACTTTTCAGTTCAGAGGAGGAAGCGAGAAAGATTTTGATGATCTTAATATTTGAGATTTCGACTATTTCAAGATCTTTTGGTTCCATTATCTAAATACAACCTCGCGTAAAGTACTAGTTAATGTAACATTTATCAGGTGTAAATAAGACCCATAACATGCAAAAAATCTTCTTAATTAATCCCAATTAGGCGATCGCGCTTAATCTTAACAAAACAGAACAACCTCAGTGTACAGTAGCAGAAACTCAAATAATGCTTGACAAAACAATATTTATGCTATCAATAAATGGAATTAATCAAGACTGATAAACTAGCTACCAAGCTAGAAAGACTGTTATATGGCATCATCAACCGTTACTACGCCCTTATCATCTTTGACGGGGGTTATTGAGAGAATTACTTTTCACTCGGAAGAATCGGGCTATACTGTGGCGCGGTTAAATACAGGGAATGTTAATCAGCTCATTACTATTGTCGGTAGTTTTGCCAATCTTCAAGCTGGGCAAACATTACAGTTACAGGGACAATGGCGAGAACATTCTCAATATGGGTCGCAGTTTCAAGTTGTGCAGTATAAAGAAACTAAACCCGCTACGCTGACAGGAATAGAGAAATATTTGGGTAGTGGATTGATCAAAGGAGTTGGCCCTGTTACAGCTAAACGTATTGTGAAACATTTTGGCTTAGATACTTTAGATATTATTGAGCATCAGATTGATCGCCTCTCGGAAGTAACCGGCATTGCCCAGAAACGGATTGCCATGATTCAGCGTACCTGGGCGGAGCAGAAATCAATTAAAGATGTGATGATCTTCCTGCAAAGTCATGGAGTTTCAACTACCTATGCCGTGAAGATTTATAAACAGTATGGCGAAGGGGCGATCGCCACTGTGACCACCAATCCCTATCAACTGGCGATCGATATTTTTGGCATTGGGTTTTTAACTGCCGATAAGATTGCCCGTAATGTGGGAGTGGCTCCCGATTCTCAGTTTCGTTATCGAGCTGGAGTACTTCATGTTTTAGATAAAGCATCGGAAGATGGTCATTGTTATCTACCGGAAAGTAAGATTGTTCCTTTTGCTCAGGAGTTATTGACTACCGAAGAACATGAGGCGGAAGCAAGATCTATTGTCGGCATTCTTTCCGAGATGGTGAGGGAGGAGCAATTAGTTAGAGAGCAACATGAGGAACCGCTTTATTACAAGCCCAGCTTTTTTTACTCCGAACAGCATTTAGCTCAACTATTACTGAAAAAACTAGAAACTAGTTTAGAGGTTGATTCGGAACGGGTTAAAAGTTGGATTAATCGCTACACGGCATCACGACGAATTAAATTATCACCCCAACAATATCTAGCTGTAGAAATGGCAGCTCAAAAACCAGTAATGATTCTTACTGGTGGCCCTGGCACGGGTAAAACTTTTTCAGTTCGCACTATCGTTACGCTCTGGAAGGCAATGGGCAAGAAAATCGCCTGTGCTGCTCCTACGGGCAGAGCCGCGAAACGATTAACTGAAATGACGGGAATTGAAGCGAAAACGATTCATCGCTTGTTAGAGTTTGACCCGAGCAAGATGGGTTTTAAACGAGATGGGGATAATCCTCTTGATTATTCCGCGATAGTAGTGGATGAATCTAGTATGGTGGATCTGTTTCTGGCTCATTCTCTCCTCAAAGCTATCCCAGATCAGGCTCAGATCCTCATGGTGGGAGATATCGATCAGCTGCCTTCAGTGGGGCCAGGAAATGTTCTCAAGGATCTAATCGCTTCTGAAAAAATCCCCGTCTTCCGTTTAACCCAAGTATTTCGTCAAGCTGCGGCCAGTGCCATTATCACTACTGCCCATCAAATCAATCGCGGTCAGATTCCCCAACTCGAACCAGTTGCGATGAAGACCACTTCTGATTGCCTCTGGCATAACGGCGGGACTGAACCGGAACATGGAGTACAAACGATCTGCGATCTAATTGAATATTACATTCCCCAGGCTGGTTTTGATGCTGCTACTGATGTTCAGGTGTTATGCCCTATGACTCGCGGTCTGGTGGGTACTCGTAATTTAAACAAGGTATTGCAACAACTGATTAATCCCCCCAGTGAAGAAGTCACTGAGTTAGTAAGAGGAGATAGTATTTTACGAACGGGCGATCGCGTAATGCAGTTGAAAAATGACTATAACAAGGAAGTTTTTAATGGTGATTTAGGTATGGTCATGAATATTGACCAGACGGAAAAGGAAGTAGTTATTAACTTTGATGAGCGCGATGTAATCTATGATTATGCCGATTTAAACGAAATTACTCTAGCTTGGGCAACTTCGATCCATAAATCCCAAGGTTCGGAATATCCTGTCGTAATTCTTCCTCTCTATACTCAGCACTATGTCATGTTAAGTCGAAATCTGTTTTATACGGGACTGACTAGAGCGAAACAGCTGGCTTTGATTGTGGGTTCGGAAAAGGTGATCGCGATCGCAGTAAAGCAGGTTAAACAGCAAATGAGATATACGAGGTTAAAGCAGAGGTTGGAGATCAGGTAATATGACGCTCAAAGTAATTGGTGCAGGTATGGCACGAACAGGAACATCCTCCCTTAAAGCAGCTTTGTCAGAACTAGGCTTCGGCCCCTGCTATCAGATGCGTGAATTGTTGTCTCATCCCGAACAGGTAACTTTCTGGTCTCAGGCGAGTTGGGTCAAAGCTATTGATTGGGACGAATTGTTTCAAGATTATCAAGCGACCGTAGATTTCCCCAGCTATCGTTACTATTACCAACTGCTACAGTATTATCCCGATGCTAAGGTAATTCTGACCGTTCGAGACCCCCAAGCCTGGTATGAGAGTGCTTTAAACACTATTTATCAAGTGGTAGAACCTCAAACGGGACAAAAGTTCCTCAAGACGCTCAAGCTCCCCGACTCTCCTAGGACGCGATATCTGGAGCGCGTTTGGAGCTTAGTAGAAAAAGAGCTTTGGCAGTCAGATTTTCGAGGGAAATTTGCGGACAAACAGTATGCCATCGAAGTTTTTAACCAGCATGTAGAAGAAGTCAAGCAAAATGTGCCATCAAAGCGGCTGCTAGTTTACCAGATAACGGAGGGTTGGGAGCCATTGTGTCGCTTTCTCGATGTCCCTGTTCCTAACCAAACCTTTCCTCACCTCAACGAGCGAGCTACATTTAAACAAAGAGTAAGACGGCTTCTCTCTTAAATAAACGGGATAAGTAAAACTTTAACCCAAAGCGCGATCTCTATTGATGCTAAGTCTTATACATCACAGATTTTTCCGTTCGACTCTGAAATAATACTCTCGTGCATAAATTCAATCACTATTAGAGGTTTTGGCGATCGCTTTTCTAGCTACGCGAGAGGTTCACTCGTTCCTCGTGTGCGCTTTTTTTTTGGAGCTAGTTAATTGCGTAATTGGTAACTCTTGGCTCTATAGTATATTTGTATTAATGAGTAATGTTTCTCGGTCATGCTGCGAATCGCTGTTGTTCAACTTGCTAACAATTAACCCGTGAAAAATTAGCTCGATAATATTAAACCTTAATTGCCTTTAAAGCGCTCTGAATTGGCAGCTTCAGCAGTCGCCACATCTCCTTTGCCAAAAAATGCAGGAAAAGGTTTGGGAAGCTCAAGTGCGCGTTGAGTAGCTGGTCGCTTATCAATACGGTCAAACCAAGCTTGAAGGTTTTTCAGACCATCTACCGATACTTTTGCCCAGTAGTAGGATCTTGCCCAAGGAAAAGTAGCAATATCTGCGATCGTAAATTCATCTCCAAGTAAGTAGCTTTTCCCCTCAAGTTGTTTATCCAGCACTTCCAGTAATCTTCTTGACTCTGATACATATCGCTTGATAGCAAATTCATCACGATGTCCTTGCGGTTCAGCAATCCTTTGAAAGTACATCGCCTGTCCCATCATTGGGCCAATGCCACTCATCTGAAACATCAGCCATTGAAGTGCCTGAGAACGAGCTTTTACAGCTTTGGGAAGAAACTTGCCATATTTCTCTGCCAGATACCAAAGAATAGCGCCCGACTCAAAAACAACAAAATCGTCATTGCCCCGATCTACGATAGTGGGAATACGTCCGTTCGGGTTGAGCTTCATGTACCAATCTGACTTTTGTTCTTTTTTAGAAAAGTCAATATAGGTCATGTCATACTCAACTTC
>JASJDR010000175.1 GCA_030065615.1 Xenococcus sp. MO_188.B8
AGGGTATATCATCTGCTCTTTCTGAGTTCGTTCCTTTCAAGAATATTGCTCTCTCTATTCTCTCAACTTCTTTCTCAGCATACACTTGAGCTGTTTTATTTCTTTGACTATCTTGGATTTAAGCGAACCGTGAGTTATAAATTCCCCAATTCTTGCTCTGCGGATTATTACTTGCGCTTCCGCTAGAGAAGCTCTACATCAAAGTGGCAGCTAAACCCGAAGTCTCTTCCCTAAGGAACAATCATCAGTAGATATATATGTAGAGACTGATACTGCTGACGAACTTAACAATAGCTCGATTTTTCTCTAACAGCGATCGCGGACAGGCAAAAATAGTCACAGCTAATCAGGAGCCAACTTGGCAAAAGAAGAAACACGAGTTTTGGCCAAAGGAACGCCTTCAAACCAAGCGAAGAGACGAACGAGATTCATCGCAGTTGCCGTTAGGATATGTTGTAAGTGAACTTTATCCAAACCCACGTAACGAGCAGAGCGCAAGCCAAAAGCCCGAACACCTTGAGAAATCGTACCTTCAACTCCCGCCCGTTTATTATACTGTTTTAACCATTCTTTAGTTTCTTGCTGCTTTCTCCTTTTGACAATAGCCAAATGTTCGTCTTTGGGACGTAAAGTAATTTCTCTGGGTTCGGTTTTAGAGCGGGTACATAAATGACGAAACTGACACTCCCGACAAGCTTTCCGAGGAAATTTAATTGTAATAACTGTATTATCCCATTTATCTTTATGTAAAGTCCATTTTTTGGTGCTTTTGACTCCTTGGGGACAAATAGCTTGTTGGTTTTTCCAGTTAATTTTGAACCGACTCAAATCGTAAGCATCAGGATTTTTAGACTGCCAACTCACGTTGTCACGAACTGGTCCAATCAGTTCCAGATCGTGTTTTTGTTGGCTCTCCACCAATAAATTACCATCGACATAACCAGCATCAACCAGGTGTTCAGATGGTAATAATTCTTTGTCAGCTAAAGATTGATGAATCGAATTAGTTTGGTCTACATCAGCTAGATGAGCCTCTGTAGTTTGAACATTGGTAATGAGATGAACTTGATTTTTGTCACAAGTTTCCGTCAGATGCACCTTATAACCCATCCAAGTAGTATGCCGCTTGTTCCCATAACGAGCTTCAGTATCATAAGGAGAATTACTTCTTAACCCAGCAGGCGGTAAATCCTTGTGGCTGCGCAAATTAAGTTGACCGTTATTAATCCAATATTGGTGTGTCCAAGTAATTCGTAGGTTTTTTATAGCAGGAATTTCTCGTAACCATAACTGTGTATTTGGATTGTCGTAAATAGCCTCTAAAATTCTCATTCCATCCTGCCCAATGGTTTCGGCCATTACGTTACGCGCTTCTGTGCCCTTGGGAAGACGCGATTCTTCAACTGGTTTGCTATAGCGGTCAAACCAATCATTTCCGACCAGATTCGATAACCAATCTGGGGCAACTACAGCTAAAGCATTTAAAGCAGCTCTCAAAGTTTCTCCGACACATTCAAGTCGATTGAGATTCCGAATCGCAGCCTATTATATGAGTCGAGTCAGTTCGAGCCTTTCCCTTGGCTTTGATTAATTTTAGTTCTTGGCAACGTTCTAACAATCTATCCAGTAACAGCTTTTCTTTTCCTCCCTTCAGTAATCGAGAGCGAAATAAACTTAATACAGAAGAATCAAAACTTGGGTCGGTCAATTCCAATCCTAAAGCATATTTCCAATCAATACGAGCAGCGACAGCTTCAGTTGCTTCTCTGTCAGATAGATTACCCATGTACTGCATCACACATATCAAAGCTAAACGCCCAGGATGTAATGCTGGTTGGCCTTCTGTGGCATAAAGTTCGGCAAAGTCTTCGTCTAAATAAAATGTCCCTAATTCGTCTCTCAAGATCATGTAAGGATTCCCTTTGGGAAAAGCTTGTCGAGCTACTTCTCTTGTCAGAATTGGGATTGGTGTAATTGATTGAGGATGCAGAACCATCAGGACTCCTCCCAGAACTTAAGTTTTTATCTGTAAGTTCAATGTAAATCAAATTGAGACTCTCTATTTGGCGATCGCTATACTAACTATGGGCGATCGCTAAATGGAGAAAAATCTGGGTATTGTTAAGTTCGTCAGCAGTATCAGAGACTGTACAGGGGGGTGGTGCTTATTGCACTGTCTTTAATCGTTTACCTAATCTCGCCTGAGTTTATTAAGTTTATGGGGCGTTGCTGAATCAAGCTATGAAAAGCAAATTTATCATCTTCTGTAATATGTTCTCAAAAAGCTAATAGCCAAGAGCCAAAAACCAAGAGCCATATTAGTATTACTATTTAATTCATGTTTTAAATCAGCAACGCCCTGATTCTTAAATTGTTTCTAGCTCGATGTCTCAGTAGGACAACCAGGCTGACGTTTTGCTTCGAGATACTCCTTCATGAGCTGCCGCAGACGAGTTTTGCCAAAACATTTATAATGTCCGGGATTGACGAGATCTACCGTCAGTTTTTCCAGCCTTTGATAGGTAGCGATATACTGCTCTACGTTACTGGTGGGCAGTTGATCTAATAACTCGCCATCATAGACCACATCCCCGGAAAATAGTTCTTGCTGTTTGCGGTCATACAAGGCGATGCTACCGGAGGAATGGCCTGGTAAATGGAGCACTTCAAACACTCGATTCCCTAAATCGATCACATCCCCTTCCTGCAAAATATCTGTCGGTTCCGCTGCGTGCATAGTATATTGCGCTGCTTGAAACCCGGCATAGGGCAACTGGGCGAAATGCTGGTCTTCAATATAACCAAATTCTGGAGCCGATACCGCCAGATAATTATCTCCGCGCCGTAATGCTTCCGCTTCCGCCCCATGAATGGCAATGCGATCAAACTCATGAATGCCCCCAGCATGGTCGAAGTGGACGTGGGATGCGATCGCCAATAAGGGTTTATCCAGTAAAGAGACCAGATATTGGCGCAGACTAGCGACTCCCAATCCCGTGTCAATTAGTAAATCTTGTGTTTGTCCTTTGATTAACCAAAGATTAGCGCGGTTCCATTGCCAGTAGTGAGGTTCCTGAATGCAATAGAGTCCCTCATGAATTTTGGTTGTCTTGAACCATTGATCGCAGACAGGTTTCGGTTTAGCAGGAGACATGACTAATTATTTTTGAACTTCTAAATATTTTTTAAACCATTTATCAGATAGGACAACCGCACAAATTTCTTCAAGTAAATGATAAATTTGATCAAAACCTGGTAAAAATATTTCTGGAAATCAACCTAACGAGCCAAAAAATCCTTGAACTTGTACCAAGCTCCTGCGATGGGTAGGAACCAAGGGCGATTATAGTACAAGGGAATAGTTGGGGTTTTCAAATTAAGGAAAGGAAAGTCAGTCGGTTTTTCTAAGATTAGATCTGCCAAATTTCGCCCGAAATGGAAAGCATTAGCTACTCCATGACCGCAATAGCCCATACTATAGTAAATATCACCCATTTGACCGAGATGGGGCATTTGATCGAAGGTAAATCCTACATATCCGACCCAAGAATATTCAATTTCTACTTTCTGTAATTGAGGAAAAATAGCCTGCATTTGGGGGATCATACGTTTCGCTGAGAGAATCGGGTCGATTTCTACATAACTCGCTCTGCCACCAAAAATTAAACGGCGATCGTATACTCGAAAATAATGGAGATATTTTTTGGAATCAAATACCAGACGGTTATTGATAATTAATTCTGTAGCTGTATTTTCATCGAGTTGTTCTGTGGCAATAATATAACTGCCAATGGGGATAATACGGCGGCGAATTGCTCTGAGGAAGTCTGGGGTATAACCATTAGTAGCCAGAGCAATCTTATTAGTAATAATCCTTCCTTGAGACGTATCTACAACGAATCCACTTCCTTGGCGAGAAACCCCTACAACTTCGGTTTTTTCAACGATTTTAACTCCAGATTCTAAGGCAACCCGCATCAATCCTGCTACGTATCTAGCTGGGTTAAGTCCTCCACTGAGAGGATCTAATAATCCCCCATGATAATAGTCAGTGCCTAGTTCTTTTCTCAGATTTTGCGGAGAAATTAAGCCGGTTTCGTGCTGATAAAAATCCTTTAAGAGGTTTTGTGCTGCAGCAAAACCTTGATAATGTCCAGGAGTACAAGCTGCCCAGAGTCCCCCTGCCCGATTAAAATCACAGTCGATGTTATGTTCTTTGAGAAATTGTTCTAATCCATCGATCGCTTTCAGGGTTTCTCGGTAAAAGGCGACTGCTTTCTCTGGTCCGTATTGTTTGAGTAGAGCCCCAGGAGATAACTTTAATCCAGCTAGGGTTTGGCCACCATTTCTAGTACTAGCGCCATATCCTACTTGATTTTTTTCGATGATGGTCACCTTAATCCCTGCTTTAGCAGTAAAAATCGCCGTAGTTAGACCGGTAATTCCTGCTCCGATAATCGCTAAATCAGTTTGTTCGGGTAGTTCAGTTTTGGGTGCAGAAATAGGATTTTCTAAAGTATCAAGCCAATAAGAATGGGTTTTCATCTTTTCTTTGAAAGCACCTCAAGGGCGCTTCCTTGCTCCTGTGATTCAATGAAAAAGAGGTTTGATCAAAAACTAAGAGAGGTGGTTCAAAATAGGGTGGTTCCTCACCCCTTAGATGCAGTGCACTCAGTTATTAGGATAGCACTGGCCGATCACCGCTGAAATTACTGAGCAGGGCAGTTAGCACTACTAAACAATTCTTGGCGGGCTTTACTGACAGAGCCGACTTGATTGCTTACCGATTTAAGAGCTGCGGCTAAAGTGGAATCATCGGGAACATCGTTGACTGCTTTTTCGAGATTCTGCTGGGATTGTTCCAGTTGCTCGACTTTGGCATCCTCTAAATTACTCGCTGCCTGTTTAACAGCTGTGAATGCCGAGCGAACTTGTTCCTGGGCTTGTTTCAAGTCTTTTACAGTAGAGTCGGCGCTCAGACCTTGGAAATTGACTATGGCAAGTTCGAGATTAGCCAACTCTTGACAATAAGCTGCTTGGGCATCGGATACTGAAGTTTGGGCACAACTGGCTAACATTAGGAAAGGTATCCCTAAAAGGAAAATAATTTTTTGATTCATTTTATTCATTTGCGTCTCCATTGTTTGAAATGTGAACATACTGATTCTCCTGTGGAAAATGTTGCCAATTTTGGCAATTCCAATTTAATTTCAATTAGGATTGTCTATGGGAGCTTTGTTTGTCTCTTTCGATCTACAATTCTTGTTGGTCTAAAAAGGACTGGATGCTGCTACGAAATTCCTAGCCTGATCTCTTGAGCTGTTTCTGGCAACATTAGCAGTGAACCAATCAAGAAACCGATCGCGCCAATGAGTGTGAACGCAACAGAGATCGTGACGGCATCAAAACTGGGCAACCTTGGGAGGACAAAAGCGAATAGGGCTGAGATCATAAAACCTACGCAGCCGAGAAAATTGACGAAGGTGATCCACCAGGAAATGCTAGCTGGTTTCCACGCCCAATAGGCATGACATGTTTCGATAAACGCCAAGTAGCCGGAAGCCAGAAACAGAACTGAACCGACAAAATTAGGAGCCCAGATGACCAGGTCTTGCTGAAGCCAAGTCAAACCTGGAAGCATTGCGTCGAAGGTGTTAACGTTGAACAAGACAGTTCCCGGAAATTGCAACGCACAGCTCAACCAACCAATGTTGCGAGGGAACCAGCCGAACCAGACGATACGTCGCGGCGCTCTGTTGCCCTGTGGGGAGAATTCCCCCGCGTTAGCCGCCTGAAACAGTTGCAGGTAAGCGGCAGTTGTGAAGGGAATCGAACCGAGGAAAAAGATTCCGTTAATCTGAGTTGCCTCAAGAGACCAGTTTGTGGCCAGCCCCGGTGCCAGGCTCAAGATACTCCCCAGCATAAAGAGTAGTGAACCAGCGGCAAAAATGACACCAATCCACCAATTCAATTGACGCGGCATCCATATACAGCGCAGCAGTACAGCACTGAAGGTCAATAACTTGTCAGACTTAGCTCTGCGCAGACCCTTGCGATGATCTCGCGATCGCCATACCACATGGGAATGATCGCGCCTTCGGTAGATCCTCTGCGTGGTGAATGGCCCCGGTCCTCGGGATTTGATTAACTCCGATTGATGGAAATCTTGACTCATTTGAATCCTCACTTTGAATCATTAATAATCCTATCCGCAGAACCCATAACGCGCAGTACCCGAGTCATATGTTTAGCACTATCAAGGAAGATGATACTTAGGCCAGGCGATCGCAATTAGTGATGATAACCTGTCCCCTCTGCGGGCGTGATCGGATTCGTGATCGGATGCTGCTTGAAGTAGTCGAGACACCGGTTAATATCATCAATGAGTAGTGATGCTAGATCTCGGCTGACCCCATGGCGCACCAAAATGCGCTGGATCACGATGTCCTGGCAGTTGGCTGGTAGGGAATATGCTGGCACTTGCCAACCACGACTGCGCAGGCGATCTGCCAGATCGTAGAGGGTGTAACCATGCGTGTCATAACCGTCCTTGATTTTCCAGCTCAATGCAGGAATACCGCTCTTCATCTCACCACCATAGAGAATCTCAAACGGCCCCATCTTGCCGATCTCCTCAGCTAGATATTGAGCTGTTTTGTAGCAGGCAGTCTGGATCTTGCGATAACCTTCCTTGCCCAAGCGCAGGAAATTGTAATATTGGCAGGCAATTTGCCCCCCGGGTCGGGAGAAATTGAGGGCAAAAACCGCCATTTCACCACCTAGATAATTGACGTTGAAAATCAAATCTTCTGGGAGATCTGACTTCTCGCGCCAAACCACCCAACCCACACCCAGGGGTGCCAGACCAAACTTATGACCGGAAGTATTGATCGATTTAACCCGTGGCAAACGGAAATCCCATTCCAACTCGGGGACACAAAATGGTGCTAGGAAACCACCACTAGCTCCATCAACATGGATCGGAATATCCAATCCTTTTTCCTGCTGCAATTTATCGAGGGCGTCGTTGACGGCCTTCACTGGTTCATAGCCACAGGTGAAGGTCACCCCCAGAGTCGGCACCACGCCAATAGTATTCTCATCACACCGCTTGATAACCTCTTCCGGTGTCATTAGTAGACGATCCTGATCCATGGGAATTTCCCGCAGCTCGATATCCCAGTAGCGGGCAAATTTATGCCAACAAATTTGGACTGGCCCACAAATCATATTAGGTTTATCGGTAGGCTTGCCCGCAGCACGCATCTTCTCGCGCCAGCGCCACTTCATGGCCATCCCACCTAGCATGGCAGCTTCACTAGATCCTGTAGTTGAGCAACCGATGGTATTGACAGCGTCAGGAGCATTCCAGAGATCGGCCAGCATATGAACACAACGTCCCTCAAGTTCTGCCGATTGGGGATATTCATCCTTATCGATCATGTTTTTATCGATGCATTCATCCATCAGCTTGTGGATTTCCGGCTCAACCCAAGTTTGGCAGAAGGTTGCTAAGTTCTGGCGCGCATTGCCATCTAGCAATAGTTCATCATGGACTATCTGGTAAACATCGCGAGGAGAATGCTCTGGCTCGGGGAACTTATATTTCGGTATGGAGACCGACAAATCCGTAGCAGCATAAACATCATCATCGATGTATTGGCGAATCGCATCTTTTTCATTTAGTGGCATGGGGTCTAATCTCCTAAATTGACTTTCAACAATTCATTGCTGTCACAGTATGGAATATTTTTATAGCGCGCTAAACTGCGCCTGCAATTGTGCTTCTTGTTCTTTCGTCAAATTGGACTGAATCAATTCAGCATTACTTTGCTGAAAAATATCTTCTATTTTGTTTACTGTAACTTGACCCGTTAAAAGAAAAAGTGCTGAAGTTCCTTCCGTAACCTTTTCCTGAATACTCTTGATAAAATCGTCATCAATTCCATAATCAGCCAAAGAACCAGATAAAGCGCCGGCTGCTGCGCCTACAACCATCCCGAAAAGGGGAACGAAAAAGATTAACCCAAACAGAAAACCCCAAAAGGCTCCATCCAAAGAACCAGAAGCTGTCAAATTAACAGCTTGCTTAGTTCGAGGTTTCTTTTTTCCTTTTTTCCAGGTAACAATTGCCGCATCTTGAATTTCGATTAAATGTTGTTTTTGACGTTCAGTTAACTGAGCAAGGGTTTCGGAGGCACCAGAAGCCGAATTAAATTTCCAAACGGTTAATGTTGTCATAATTTTTCTCCGCAAGAGACTTCAAAAATTGTGGCAAGACAGTCTACTGTCTGAAAATGGGTTACTCGGGCTCAGCAGTAACATCCTGTAGTCTGAGGTTGACTCACAGCATACTTTTTTCTTCTAGATAAAAATTTCGATGTCAGTTGTATGAATAGGAATAGATTAAAGTTTGCGTTTACTACTTCACCCATAAAAACCATTGCTCTGCCTTAGCTAAGATACACTCACATTCCCTACGTCAAAGAACCATATAACTCTCTCGAAAAAGAATTGATAAAGTCTTTTTGTGAGGTGCTTTACGTGTAATTACGTAAATCTTATTACCTGGGCATAGATGTTTTATATTAAAAATTTATTAAGTTTAATAGGTAATTAAGCTAAATTTTGAGACAAAGCTATTTCACAACAAGTCTCAACTTTATCCAGGTTTTTAAGGAACTTTTCTTAATGTTTCCGAAGGTAGTTCGCCAAAGAGTTGACGATACCGCGAAGCGCAACGACTGAACTCCCACACCCCATATTTAACCATTACTTTACCGACTGTGCATTCTTCAGGAGCTGCCTTCTTTAGCTCACGATGAATCTGATGAAGCTGCCTTAATTGCAGATATTTAATCGGCCCTACACCAAAATACTCGTTGAAAGCTGTCCGAAGTGTTCGTTCAGATACTCCCACCGCAGTAACCAATTCACTTACTTGAACGGGTTCGCCCTCGCGCTCCTCTAGAAGTGCTTTGGAACGACTGATAACTTCGTGTCGCGGAAGCTTTGGTCGTCCTCCCTGCTTATACATGACCGTTTGTTCCCGCCCGACAATCAAAGAGGCAACTTTCTTCAGTTCTGCTGCTGCAAATGTTCCTGCAGGCGAAGATTCAAACTGTTCATAATTGGCAGCGATCGCGATCGACTGCACGAGTGCCCAAAACTGATTTGCAAGGAGACGATTGGGGGGACTCACTCGACAAATCATCTTTTTGGAACCAGAGGATGGCTCTATAAGATTGTTATCATAAGCGATCTGGTGAGTTGGAACAAAAATCGAACACCAATCATGTTCGTCTTTCGTGCTGATACAAAAATCACATCCCGGTTCCATAATTATAAATGAATGTTTATCCAAAACTGTTCCGTTTGATGAGTACGCACATTGGGGCGTGAGGGGCATATAAATGACAAATCCATTTGACCATGACTGACCTTCAACAATGTTGCCGCTACCCAGTCTTCCCAATTGAATATCGATTCCTGAAATGTTGGTTTGGAAGATGCTCCAAATATTTTGCTTTAGGTTGTTAAGTAGCATAACGCAGTCTACGTCACGGATAGATTCAGCAAAGTGATCGAAATCCTGAAACTCTTTATACTTCATAAATCTTATTGCTATCGCTAAGGGTTATTGCCAAAACTTCCTAGACAACACAGAATGTAATATTTTACGAACACACAGAGTGTCCGTTGATTTTTTGAACTCTAAAGTTTTTGCCGAAATTGCCTAGACATAGAATAAGAATTATTGAAACATGAAAATGTACCTGTAATTTCGAATGTATGTAATAAGTAGTTAAGATTTTATTAAAATTTTCGTATTTATCAAAAATAAGCAGGAGGAAAATCCTTGATTGATGTAGAAGTAGAATTGTTTTTTTGATGTGCTTAATGGTGCTGAAGACAGCCATAATTTCATAGCTACGGAACAAGGGGCGTTTATTCTTGTGATTGATTTGCGAGACTGAAAGACCCTGTATTCTAGACTTCGAGCAGTTTACACTATTATTAGTTATCAGAATATATTAAGTTTTTCGAAAATTTAAATTCAACCACATTCATTGTTGTTATAAGAGTATTATGAATGCAACTAATAGTGTTGCTTGCATTCAACATTAAGAAGGAGAACGATGAAACGTAGAGCATTTGTTGAAACAGCTGTGGTAGCTTGTGGCGTAACCGCAATCTTACCCAGTTGTGCCAAAGAGCAGACCGAAAAGGTTCCAGGAGAAGGCGCAATACCCCAGGAGTCAGGACAAGCCCTTGAAACCAAGCAAGTACAAGCTCCTGAATCCCAACCAGGACAAGGCACTGAATCCAAGCAAGTACAAGCCCCTGAATCCCAGCCAGGACAGGTTCCCGACTTCGCATCGGAGATGCTGCACTCCGACATGGACGGCATTGGGCCGGACGGCAAGCCGACAGGCCAGAGAGCTACCTTTACAGGCGCCTCCAAGGCAGATGCCAAGCCCGAGGAGTCCGCGCAAAATCAGATGGTTCTGACCCAGGAAGAACAAGACATTCTGGACGGCAAGCAAGGGGAAGAGAAGGCCAAGCTCATGAAGATCCTGGTCGTCTTCGGCAACACCTTCGGGGCCAAGAAGCTGGGTGATCTCGGCGGCGCACCGCACAGCAACATGTTCATCGGTGCCCCCTACATGAAGTCACTAATCGATATGCTGGATCAGTGTGCCAAGGCTGGGCTCAAATCCTACGCCCCCTACACCGTCAACCCAAGACCATATGACGTTTACAATGTTCAGAACAACCCTAAGGACATGGAGTTGGTCTATGAGGGCTACCCGCTGCAGAAAGATTTGGACTGGGTTCATGTTCGCCTCGGGGCACCGGATCTGAACTATCGCTCCTGTGCTTGCTACCTGGATGAGGTTGGTAACGCCCCAGAACCAGGAACCTACGTAGCCTGGGCAGAGTCCTCCGCAGTGAACTATGGCAACTCTGCCCTCGGCATCCGGACCAACCGCAACGGCGCCGGCATGGATTTAATTTGCGCCATTATGGGCAAGGCGCCCATTTTTGGACTGATGACCGACGAAGGCCGCAGAGCGAAGTGGTTGGTAGATGTCAAGACCACAAAAGAACCAGATTGGGGTGTACTCGGCACTGCGATTGGACGCAAAGTTGTTGAAGATGTTCCCTACGTCGCTGGTCTCGATAAGTACTTCGAGGGTGGCAAGCTCACAGCCGATAACCTGCACCTCCTGAAAGCCATGGGTAGTGCAACCGCTTCTTCTGGTGCCGTTGGTCTCTACCACGTCGAGGGCGTGACACCAGATGCCAAGGAGAAGGGTCGCGAGCTTCTGGTTGAAGGATACCAGACCTATGTCTACGATGACGCCGAGCAGCAGCGGATCGTTGCCACCTTCGAGAACCTCTGGCCAGATAAGGAGGGCGATCCCACGGCTGCATTCATCGGCTGCCCGCACAATACCTACTATGAAATGGTGAAATGGGGTCGCCTGGTCACTGAAGCCCTTGATGAGGCAGGCAAGGAGGAGGCCGCGATCCCGGTCTACATGTTCTGTGTCAATAAGATACGCGATCGCCTCGCCGAGGAGGAGACCGAGCTTGCTGGCAAGATGAAGCGTGCGGGTATGGTTGCCACCAACATGTGCGGCGTCACCTGGGCCGGCTCGAAGGGCTTCTCGGAACGGGTGCGCGGCGTGACAAATTCCGCTAAGACCCGGAACTACTCGTCGATCCGCTACTTCCCTGATGAGATCCTCGTCAAGATCATCGTGACGGGAAAAATGCCACAGGGAGCTTAAGGTCCGACGGGTGAGTGAAAAAGGTGTGGGAAGGGCGGGAGGTGTGGGAAGTGTGGGGGGTGATTTTTAGAATACTTAGCTAGAAATCCCACGCAAAATTTCGTTCACCCAGGTCAGAGACTGAGAAAAATCCGAACAAAACAATTCAACTAGATATAAATAAATAATGGCTAAGAAAACATTCAAAGGGCGTCCTATTCTTCCTGGCAATCTGGAGGGCAAAGCACTGGTCTCGAAGCAGGCTTTTAACACTACTGCGTCCTATTTCGAGAACATGTTCGCAGGGAACACTGAAACTGCCCCCTGCACCGATGCGAACAACCCCGAACTCTTCAAGAAGGACTTGAAGGGTGCCATCATCTGCACCACGCAGACCGTCGGGTCCACCATGGGCGCAGGCTGCATAATGGGCATGAACGATCTCGGCGTGGGGGCGAAGGCCTTCCTGTTCTCCTCGCATATCGACAGCATTGCGGCCGCCGGAGTCATTATCGATGATATCTGGAACAACCGCCGGGTCATCACCATTGACCTGCTCGGTGACGAGTTTCTTGAATCTGTTAAAACTGGCGATCCCATTGCTATTCGCGAGGACGGAACTGTTGAGATTGGCTAAGTTACGTATCGAGAGGGAACCTTCAGGATTCCCTCTTTTGCCAATTTGTCCGAAATGCTACAGATGTGAGGAAAAATGTTTAAATACTTAACTTGCAATTACTCAATTATTATCGCGATCGCCTTTTTAACAGAGATTACTTTGTCAACCAAGGTAGCCGCTGCTGACCCCTTAACATCAGATATTGCTCCAGTTAAACTGGCTGATCAATCGGGTCGAGCATTTGAGTATATTGCTGCTCCAGCTGAATTTGCCAATCAATCGGAGCAAGCATTTGAGCATATTCAGGAACCTTTCAGTGACATATCAACCTTATTTGAGCAAGCACCATGTCAGGCTATACCGCTCGAAAATCTGGTTGCAGAGGAAGAGCCCGAAGCAATGGTTACTGTTAGTTATGTCCCGACAGCATGTCAAGACAAAGCTATAAACACAACTGTAACGGAAGTACTCGAAGCCAGTACCAATGCCAGCGACCTCATGTTTGTGCCTGAGCAATCAGCAACTCAACTGAATAGTCGTGAAAACTTTGATGCCAACAATCTTGAAGTGCAGAAGTCCCTTGAAGTTTGGCAAGATGAGCCAGATTACATTGAGTTGTTGAAGTTAGATGCCACTACGGAGACATCGTTTCCTGAGACCAAGATTGCGCAAGTTACCGATGACAACGAAGTAGTTCAGGCAACTCCTGAATCTGATGAAGTCATTCCAGACAGTCCTAATGAGGCTGACAGTCCTAGTATTAATCCTCCCAGTGTTTTGAGCGAGCCAACAGACCCTTCGAATCAGATAGATCAGATTCGGCAGAGAAGTCAGGAAAGGGATGCACTGATACCCATCTCACCGCTTGGGCCCCTTCGTAAGGCTACGGATGAGGCCACCGACGCCATCTATGATGCCGTTAAGCTCGATCTGGGTCTGTCCTTCAATCACGCGTTTCAATGGCTGACCGACTCCCTTCCCAACCAGGATAAGTGGGGCACAGCGACCGACATGGACTTGATCGCGAGATGGGACATCCTTAATGCCGACAAACCTTCGCGGGGGTCATTTCTCTTTCACTTAGAAGGCCGCTGGGAGTATGAAACAACAGGTCCCCAAAACCTGGGATTTGTAAGCCTGGGCAGCGCGATCGGAACAGCTAATACATTCTCTGCCTATGACCCAACATTCCTCGTGAGAAACTTATATTGGCAACAAGGGAGCCGTGAGACGGGCTGGTACTATCGAATCGGCAAAATTACGCCGGACGCTATTCTTGCTACCTCCAAATACCTTAACCCTACCACCACGTTTCTTCCCAATGGCGGTACTGGTGCCTTCGCCACGCCACTCCCTGATTCGGGATTAGGTGTTACTGGTGCGGGCAAGATCAATGATCGCTTCGCTATTATTGGCGTAATCTCCGATGCTAAAGGCGATCGCTTTAACTTTGGGGACATTGGCAAGGGTAAATTTTTCACGGCGATTGAATTCGCTGGCAAAATTGCCCCCAAAACTGAGAAAGCTGGCTATTCAAAGCTTACCTTTATGTACAATCCCGGTGGGTTAGCGATAAATGCAAGTACTGGTGAGCCAGGCTTTGGCATCGCTTTGAAGCTCGAGCAAGAACTAACATCTGATGGTCGACTCATTGGTATTTTGCGGTATGCCACGAACACTAATGATTCAGCAATATACAATCAACAAGCTGGCCTCCATTTAGTTTTGAACGAGCCACGAGTATTTAATCGGCTCAAAAATGACGCTGTTGGCTTGGCATTTAATTGGGTTCAGTCGACGTTTTCAGACCGGAATGAATATGACATCGAGACCTTTTATCGGTTTCCAGTTATTCAGCTAGTGGACATGACCTTGCACTTCCAGCAAGTGTTCAATCCTTCGTTTGCCCCCGATATCGATTCTGCATCAGTGTTTAGCATTCGCTTAAAAACGAGCTTCTAAGAAAATATTAGTAATATGGTTGGGTTTTCTTTATTCGCTTGGTATTTTAATTTTTGTGCTGGCAATAAAGAAACTGGTTAAGGCTTCCGTTGATCTATAAATTTTAAAAAAACTTCGCATTGTACAGTTTCACAACGATTCAACCATAACATGATTCTCTAAAGGTCAATAAATGAAAAGAAATTTAAATTACAAACTCACCTACGGTTTACTAACTACTATTCTCGTGATCACTGCTCCCTTAAAAGCGATCGCGCAGTTCGTTGTTTCCGAAGGTCTGTTACAGCGCTATCGAAGAAGACAAATCTTGGCTGAGAAAGACTGGAATATAGAGTCGTCCGACTAGTAGCGTTTTGATTTAACTTCAGTATTTTGATTGGCGATCGCAGAACAAAACTTGTAAACATATCGTAAAGCTAACTTGGCACATGTATCTTTACTATAGTCAATAATACATAGATGATTAACTACTGATGTCTAAATATTGGCTCAAGAAAATAGGGCTAATGCTTGTAACTTTTTCCCTAGCTATTTCTTGTAGTATGCAAGGACAAGATCGAACTAAAAATCAACTTGAAGAGCTTCAGGGAGAAATTCTTGTCTGGCTCGAAATGTCTACTGAGTCAAATCCGAACCTGGAAGATCCCCATAAAATTGTTTTTGAAGATAGTCTTGAAGAATTCAAAGAGTTATATCCTCGGATAAAAGTCTTTGTTAAGTATTTTGCCCGGGGTGAAAGTATAGAGCTATTTGAGTCACAAGCAAAGCGGGGTGCGGGCCCTGATATCCTATTGGTATATTCTAATTATCCGATTGTTCAGCTAATTAAAAATAAAAATTTAAGAGCCATTGATGAATTTGAAATTAACCTTTCTCAATTTAGTGATGAGATAATTAAACAAGTTCGCTATAGAGACAAAATTTACGGATTGCCTATTTACTTATCAACCCAAGTCCTCTGCTACAACAAAGAGCATATAAAGACAACTCCCAAAACATTAGCAGAGTTAATTGAACAAGCAAGACAAGGGCATTCCGTTGGTTTGGTTTCAGGTTTAGGAGAAACCTTTTGGGGAGCTGGAATATTTGGTGGCTCTTTGTTCGATGATAGCGGAAGACTCGCTATGAATGTAAATGGTGGATGGGCTAGATGGATGAGATGGTTGAAAGAAGCACAAAATGAACCCAACTTTATCCTTAGTAATAAAAAAGAAGTACTTCGAAGATCTTTCATACAAGGAAAATTAGCATACTTAGTCTGCTCAACAGATGTAATTCCTGATTTCGTTGAAGCGATGGGCAAAGATAGATTAGGCGTTACAATGCTACCAACACAGGGAAATCAACCAGCAACCCCGTTAGTTAATGTGGGAGTTTCATTTTTTAATCGTGACTCTTCACCCAACCAAACTCAAATAGCACTAAAACTAGCCAATTTCCTGAGCAATAGAGAACAACAAGAGCAAACTCAAGCAGCAATTCCCATTATTCCTAGCAATAAAAATGTCCGTTTCAATCAAAAATTGTTTCCTTTGCGTTCTACTCTGCACGAGCAGTCGAAAAATGCAGTTTCTATCTCTCTTGACGAGCGTGAAAATTTAGCAGTTATTGTCCAGGAAGGCAACAGTGTTTATAAGAAGGTCTTAGAAGGCGAGATATCACCCGAGGAAGCGGTTGCCAGGCTTTCCCAGACTTTTAACCGTCAACTTGAAGAACAGAAAAAATAAGCAACTATGAACCAGGAAACAGTCCTAAGTTTGGGTTATCTTGAGGCAGAGTTGGTCAAAGTATGGGTTATCCTCCAGCGCCCAGCTGTCCAAATTCAAATCTTGGGCGTGTTTCTCTCTATTCTAATAGCATTAGGAATTTCTAAATGGAGCTGGATTCAATTAAAGCGTAAGTTCCCACAGCTAAGACGGATAGATGTTAGTAGTAAGAAGCTTTCCTGGAAACATTATGGTTTTGCTTTAGTTCGTTATCTGTTGACTCCTACTCTCTGCTTGTTAACTGTTAGCTTGCCTGTTTTTATTTTGAAGCAATTGGACTGGTCCTATGGTTATCTAGTTGATGGAGCAAAAATTTTGGTTGATTTTTGGTTCTATAATCTTTTTTTATTATTGCTTTACACCCTATTTCCTGTAAGATATGTCAAGCATTATCGCAACATTTTATTTGCTCCTTTATTTTTCTTGTTCATAGTTACAAGAATACTTAACTGGTTTCTTGATTTGCGAGAACTCTCTGCGGCTTCGTTGATTAGTCTTTTTGGCAAACCACTGGAATTAGGAGCAATCTTTGTAGTAATAACTGGCTTGTACTTCTTGATTGTCACCACATTTCTGCTAGAAAGGTTATTAATTGTTACTTTACCTGAGAAAATATTTCCAGAACCCAAAGCTAAACAAGCTATTTCGCTAATCTTTCGTTACTTTGTGATTGGAATTGGGATCGTGATAATTTTTGGTTATGTAGGAGTGAACCCCACTGCTTTTGCGGCCATTACCGGTGGTTTATCTGTAGGCATCGGGTTTGGGTTAAAAGAAGTAATTAGTAATTTTATTAGTGGACTCTGGCTGTTATTTGAAAGATCTTTGAAGATAGGAGATATTATACTTTTTGAGGGAGAATGGAGTGAAGTAACTAGCTTGGGGATTCGAGCTACTAAAGTCAAGGTGATCAAGAATAATTTCGAACTCATTATTCCCAACCAGACTTTCTTCACCCAAAAAGTCTCAACTTTAACTGGAACTGATCCCTTGATTCGAAGTTTGCTGCAGGTTGGAACTAGCTATGACTGTAATCCCCAAAAAGTTCAACAACTACTTGTGCAGGTGGCTCAGCAACATCCTCAAGTTCTGAATGAGCCAGTTCCTGAAGCTTTTTTTGTCGGTTTTGGAGAGTCCAGCTTAGATTTTGAGTTAAGATTTTGGCTTGATGATCCATTACTAAGCTTTCCTGTAACTAGTGAGCTCGCCTGTCTAGTGTGGCAGACTTTTGCTGAAAATGGTATTGAAATTCCTTATCCCCAGAGAGATTTACACATTCGCAGCGATAGCAATATATTAGGGTCAGATTAAACAATGTTTTATCCTAAATCCTGTTGAGATACACCATTTAAAAGTTGTGTGAAGGCAGAAGGCAGGGGGCAGAAAGCAGGAGCTTTTAAAGCCATTCAAGACTTCCAATTTAAAAGTCGGGTTTTAGAATCGGATTTAGTATTAG
>JASJDR010000176.1 GCA_030065615.1 Xenococcus sp. MO_188.B8
CAAACATATTCCCATAAATTCAACGGGAGCAGGAGACCCTCAAAATTTATTTAAAGTTTTAGTAAGAGCGGCAAGTAAGCAAGATACAATAGAAAATACATCTAAAGAATTAAAAAAAGTCACTTCGGGAAATAATATTAGATATCATCTCGGAAAAATATCTGACTTTCAACAATTAGAAATTCAACTTAATTCAGCTCTAAAGCATAAAATCCCGTGCATGATTAAAAAAGAAAAATTTAGTTTGGGCAATTGATCTAAATTTAATACCTTGTCCAGAATTCAAGATGATTTTGTGACCTTTGATATCTGGATAATTTGTAAATATAAGAAAGGAAAAAGAGGACAAAATGAAGTTGAATATTATGTTTATGTAACTTATAAAATTAGGACAAGTTTAAATCATATTCATCAATGTTATCGTCAACGTTTTGGTATTGAAACTAGTTATAGGCTCAAAAATTTGTGTCGGATTAGAACTACCACCAAAAAACCGACTTTAAGATTATTAGTAGTACAAACTATTTATATCCCTTTAGAATAAATTATTGAAAACTTTGTTTTTGTAACATAATTATAACTTGTCTTTGTCACCTGATAAATTCAGCGATCGCCTGAACCAAAATGATTTTCTAAATTTATTGATAGATCTTTTTGCTATATTTCTTAGCTCCTCAATTTACCTACCGATTTCTCACAATAGTGCTAGGCTTTAGTAGATATAAACTTGAACTTGTTTGCTCAAAAAAGACTTTAAATCTTGTCTGATTTATTTTTTACAAGGGCGATTAGCCAATCGCCCCTACCAGAATGAACTGTCGCAAGTACAATTTAATTTGATATAAATTATAACACTCATCTGAGATACTACCGAGATTTAATGTGCTGTAATCATTATCACAAATATTCTGTTTATCAATTCTAATTTCCTAAACTAAATCTAAATGAATATCAATAGTCACTAACTGTCGATAAGTTAATAAATTCAACCATATTGAATTTCGTAAGCATTTTCACAATGTAAGACTTAGCTTCTTCACTAATCAAATCTCTTGCCTTAGATCTATCAACGGCTCTAATATGAGATTTGGAAGGATCATACTTTTTCTGATCTCCAGCTAAAGTTTGCTGCATAAATCTTTCTAGCAATTTCATTTTACTTATGTCTGTATATTCATAAGCGTTATCAAATGCTGAATTGAAATTATCTTCTAAATCTAGAGATATAAATTTGCAAATTTTTCTTAAATAATTTTCCCGTTCCTTAATCAAATTCTCGTATTTAATTAGCAAAATATTTTCTTCATATTTTGCTTTCATTTCTCTAAAACTAACATATGATTTTATGTAATGCGGCAGTACTTCAACAACAAAAGAATCAAAAGATTTATTAGCTAAATTATAATTTTTATGTTCTTGAAGATGATCATATAACGAGAGAAGACAATCATAAGGATTCCTATAAACAAATACAACTTTCAAATTTTTATTGGTAGCAAAATTATATTGAGGATTATTGCTGAAATTATAGGTAGATAAAGCATTAAACCAATTATCTGAATTAGGCAGCTGGGACCATTTTGCATGCCATTGATTGGAAATATTCGATTCATAGCCAGGGCAATATCCATGACCAACAATAAGTGATTTACCTACTAGTTTATAATCTGATTTGCTCTTGAAATTAGAAAAAATTTCCTCATCGCTCTTACTGTTTAATCCAAGATCCAAGGAAAATAATTCTAGGTACCTAAAAAAGTAGTAAATTAAGTTGGTTCCTGATCTTGGTATTGTACAAATAATAGGCATTGCTTTGTCAAAGTAAATTGTTAAAATTCTTGGTTAATCGTCAAGGTAATTTCTGGAAAAACTTTACCTAAATCATCACTGGGCGCTGTTAGAGCGACTCGTGAGGCACCTTTGATCAGTTTTATCGGTATATTAATTTCTAGCAATCAGCGAAAAAGGCTAATATACCTTTTAAAGGTGCAATATTAATTTTCTGTCATCTTACAATTCCGATGACACAAAGTTAATTTACGAGAGTCTTTTGACTATTACTCATAGCTAATTGTTCGAAATATTTAGCATTTACTGAAGTAAATCTTTGTTGATGAAATTCATACTTGTTGGCAACATATTCATAAAGTTTATTGTCTTCAGCAATGAGTTCTTGAATTCGGTTTTTTTGATGGTCATTAAATTCTACAATATTTCCTTTAGGACTTTGATTTGCATGTCTTACCTTTAAGGGAATTTGTAGTTTCATAGAAAGATAAGTTATAAATTGAGAATAATATTCTAATGGAAAGGGAAATATATTCTCTTGATCAATAACTTTCACTGCATTTTCAAAACTCGGTGAGCCTGAAAAAAAACGACATTGCATATTGTTGTAATTACCTTCTAAATAATCAATAAAATGGTTTAGGTCGGAAAACTTCAGGTCGGCATGATCTGGATGATCACTACTATTTAGATATCGATAAGCAGAAATAATCTGATCTATGGGATTTCTCAAAATTGTAAAAGCAGGACCCTCTATTTCTTTTTGCCTAAATGACTTTAAGTATATATGACCACTAACCAGTTTATATTTCTTTAGTTCGGAAGACGTCATTTTGAAAAATTGCTTATACGTCTTTTGATTACCAAATCTTATAGCTGGTTTAATCCATTGTGAGAGTTCATTATATAAAGACAAGCCACCTGTTTTAGGAATGTGAACAAATACTAATGTCATTTTTCTCCTCTGAATAATAGTTGTTGAGGTATTTTCCTGCCTATTATTACACCTATTAATTAATTCTTGCTATTAATTAGTCTTTGGAATAAATTGCAGATTTGAGAAATATTTCTGTAAAGAGAGCAATAGTCAACTACCAAAAGTTAAGTGAATAACTTGTACTAAGTGGATAAGTTATACATTGATTGATAGTTTATAAGCTGCAAAAAAAGTTCAAAGTATCTAGACCAGTTAAAAGGTGAAGGAGCAATATCGTTTAAAGTAGGTTTAGACTTAACTTTTGAAAAATAGTTTTGCAAGATCATTCTACTTTCTTCAACTGCTAAATTTTGAACTGATTCAAAAGTATTCTTACCATGAAATCTATAAAAATATAAGTCTTCTTCAACAAACAATGGCTCTACTATTAGTAATGCTCGAAGTAAAAAGTCCCAGTCGTGGCAATATCGATAACTTAAAAATTCACCCACCTTATTGTAAAGAGTCTTGGTAAAAACAAAGTTGCCAGTTGAAATTGCAATATTAGAAGCAACACAAGCAAATCCTACTGTGGGATAATTGCTGACCTTGTTTTGAATTTCTCGAAAATTAAGAGCTGTAGGATGCGATTCTGTCACATCATTATCATTTTCATCAATAGATCTAACTTTGCTAAAAGCAATCTCAGATCGATGCTTTTGCATTTCTGCTATCATTATTTTAAACCGATATGAGTGGTATTTATCATCAGAATTGATAATAGAAATCAGATCACCACGAGCCTTGTTTATCCCATAATTGATTGCTACGTGAGCACCACAATTTTTCTTGAAGCTTTCAAATGTGATTAAGTTCCCAAATCTCTGGCGGTATTTATCTTGTTTGACAAGTTGCTCTACAAAACTTCCCGAGCCATCTGGGGAACAATCGTCAATTACGATAACTTCTATCTTCTGATAAGTTTGATTGGCGATTGAATCTAGACATCTTTCGATAAATATCTGATGTTTGTAATAAGGAACTATTACAGACAATAAAGGTTCTGAACTAACAAGACTGTTGTTTTCTATCATGGACTTTTTCCTTAAAATAAATCGCTTTCTTTGGCAGAGACAATTAGTTCTTCAAGGGCCGCCATAGTTTGTTTTCTGTGATTCAAAATAAAATCTAGTTCGTCAAGTAATTCTCCATAATTGTCCGCGGGAGGAAAAGTTCTCAGAGAAGCCAAAATATTTGATAGCTCGTCTTCATGGGATCTGTCCCACTTCAAACTCTTACGAATTTTTACTGGAATTGCCAGTGAATCCTCCTTAATATTGAAGTGGATAGAGCCTAACAAATAGCGCGTCCCGTTTTCTAAGACTAAATATATTTCCAAGGGATATTCAGATATTTTGTGAACTTTATAAACTAAATGAAATCCGCTATTTTCAGAGTTAAAGTCTCGATAAGCTTCAAAAACATCTGGACGGGGGAAATTAACGAAAGCACTACCAATTAGTTTGCCTTGTTGACATAATTCAACTGTGTTTGGTTGGGATATTTTACTAACTACCCAGCCAGCAATAACAAAAGAATCTGCTTTTTGAAATTGCTGTTGAGATACGGGAGATTCGATGTAAGAAATGGTGTCATTGTTAGATGTTTGATTAGTAGTGCTCGACACAACGAGATATCTCTTTTTAAGGCGTTGACCTAATTGAAACATTGCTTTGAGGGAACGACTTAAAATCTTAATTCTTATTTCCAAATCATCTATTAATTGATGTAAATGATTTTCTGTGGTAATTGAAAGTTTACGTAAAAGTTGTAGGGAAGAATCCAGACTATGGGTTCCATAAATAGCTCTACAAGTAGCACTCAGATAATCATGACCATTCTTTCTATCTGGTTCGAGATGAGTCCCCTCTGCCCATTCATTCCAAGCATTAACAAAAACTAAGCGCTCCTCTTTCTCATAACTTTGTTGAGTTTTCTCAACCGTTCCCCGTAACCACAATTCATAGAGATCTGGATTAGCGTGAAGAAAAACATTACCAGCTTTTCCTTTACGAGCCGTATTATCCCAGCCTGTCATTGTAGAAAGAAATAACTTTTTCCCTTTAGGCATAGATGAAGATAAGGCATGATCAACCACATCTCGAAAATCATATATATTGCCTTTATAATCGTGAACGCCTAGGGTTTCTGGTTCTATTAATCTTGCAGATACGCCATGAGGAGGAAACTCAACTGCAGAATCGAGACTCATTTGATCCATGTTATTTACCGATAGACCGAAAGTTAAAGCTCCACAAATATTTACTTCCCCAATACCTGCATTTCTGAAGACTTCTCGCCAGATACCTATCGATTTTTGCGGATCTGGTAATATATTTACTCTATAAATTAATACTAGAGGTTTTCCATTAATCCTGATATATCTTTTATCTTTCAGAAAGGGGACTAAGCTTTCGGCAAAAGCAGCATCATTTTCTTGAGAGTGTTCTTGAGCTATTAATACATCATGCTCTGCTCCATCCCAACGACGAGTCCAATTTTCATTGGCCCAGCATAGGCAAAAAGGAAAATCTGGTTTGCCACTATTTAGCATGTCATCAATTGGTCGATGCAATAAGCGTTTACCAGCAAACCAATAGTAATAATAACAAAATCCGTGAACACCGTATTGTTTAGCTAATTTAGCTTGCTCTTCTCTTACTTCTTGAATCCGTAAATCATAAAACCCTAAATCAGCTGGTAATCGAGGTTGATAATGATCTTTAAATAAAGGTTTTGCTTTAGTTACATTTGTCCATTCAGTAAATCCTTTACCCCACCATTGATCATTTTCTGGAATTGGGTGAAATTGCGGCAGGTAAAAAGCAATCAGACGAACATCAGCTTTGGAAGCTGAATCTAAGTTTAACAAATAGCTCTCATTAAGTTCATCTAATTCTGAATCCCTAGAATTAGCTTCTTTTTGTCCTTTGTTCTGGTTAGCAATGGCTTGGGTCTGCGAATTATTATATTTGTTTTCTGATAATTTCTTGTTTTGTTTTTGAAAATGCTCAACAAATAAATTTATCTTATCTTGAATATTAGGAAGATCAGATTTAATTTGGGCAGCTTTGCTGTAATGAGAAAGCGCTTCTTCCCATTTTTCTGAGGCAGCGAATGCTTCTGCAAGATGATAATTTACCCAAGCACAGTTACTATGGAACTTCATGCCTAAATGACCAATTTTGATCGCCTGTTGTAATTGATTACTAGCAACCAACATTTCAATCAGAGAAGAGTATACCCAATTTGGTTGACTTTGATGAATTTCTAAAGATTTTAAGTAACAATTAATACTATTTTGAAAATCACCTTGCTGATAATGGGCTAATCCAATTGCTCGATAAATCACATTGGAATTAGGATGAATTTTTAGAGCTTTTTCTCTTAAGCTCAATCCTTGAGTAACCCGACCGGCCTGAGCTAACAGTGTAATAACATTTCCATAAACCCAATCTAATTGATGTTCATCAAGTTCTAGAGATTTTAAATATAAATCAATAGCTGCTGCGGTGTGGCCTTCTTTATGTTGAGTCACAGCTTGATTCAATAAATATTCAATTTGTTGTTTAACTTCAGTAATCATTATTTTGTTATCCTGACCAATTATTTTAATAAATTAAAATTGTGATTGTTTAAGTTAGTCGCTCCAAAAGTTGAACCATTGTTTTCTTAATAGTTTCTGGAGTAAAAATAGAGAGTGCATCTTGGCAATTACTAGCTAAATAATTCCAAAGCTCTTCTTGTTGATAAAGACGCAAGATTGTTTGAGCAAATTCTTCTGTGTTACTAGCTTCTAAAACATTTTTTCCAGGGGTTAAATTCATGCCCTCAATGCCAACAGCAGTAGCTATTACCGGAAGACTATATTCGAGGCTTTGTCCAATTTTGCCTTTCATTCCCGCACCATATCTGAGGGGTGAAACAAAAATTCGATGGCTCAAGAAATACTCACTAACATCAGGAATATAACCTGTTACTGTAATGCTGTCATTAGCTAACTTGCGAACTTGGTCTGTGGGATTGCTACCAAGCAAAGTTACTTTCACATTGGGTAATTGTTCCCAGACTAAAGGCATAATCTCACGGCATAACCAGAGCACTGCATCCACGTTAGGAGGATGATGATAACTACCAATGAATAAGATATTCTTTCTCCCAGAAAAACTCGGCTCAAAGTCGAGGAGCTTGCTGGTACGTGATACGTGAATATTTGGCACTACCTCTACCGGTTCAACTCCTTGTTGCTGTAAAAGTTCTTGTTCGACAGCAGTTACTGCAATAGTTAAATCTGCCTGATGGGCTATTTTTAACTCTTTTGCCTGCATATTGATCCATTCAGCTACTCCTTGAACATCTTTAGTAGGGGACAGTTCCCAAGCTCGTTTCATTCTCAGATAGTGAAGATCAATGGTGTCATAGATAATTTTGATCTTGCCCCAAGAGCGAATTAGAGGTAAATATTTTTCATTGAGTTCAGGACGACAAATCCAAGCCAAGTCTACTAGAGATAGTCTGGCGGTAATTTGGGTTGCGGGAGTTTCACCGTAACCATCTTGGGTATATAAAGTTTCTATTTGAAGATTTTGTAATTCTGAATTATAGGGTTCATCTTTAACGCCATTATCAGCAGCAAAAATGACATGATAATTGAGCTCGCGCCAGATTTTTAGTAAATGGAACAGTCGTTGAGCACCGGATTCCTTATCATAGCAAGGCATATAGCTATCGATAACTAAAATCGTTTTCTGACCTTGATATTTTCGCGCCGCCAGAGGCAAATTCTCGATGCCCTTATTAACTAAATATTGATTAGTTTCTAAAACTTGTCGCCATTTCTGGTGGAATTTCCCTGCATTAACCAGCTGATACTGCTTGACTCCACTAGTGGTCGAAGTTCCCGAACTAATGCCTTCATAATGAATTACTTCGGACTTGGGTTGATAAATAACTTTTAAGCCTAATTGATGACGAATTGCAAAACAAAGATCTGTATCTTCATAATATGCTGGAGCCAAATCGGTGGCAAAACCCCCTAGCTCCTCAAAGACGGCTTTTCGCACCATCAGACTTGCTCCCGAACAGTAATCCACTTCTCGAAGATAGTTGTATCGAGGATCTAAGGGATTGTCATTGCGACCATAATTCCAGCCTGAAGCATCTTGCCAAATAACGCCCCCTGCTTCCTGTAGCATACCCTGAGGATAAATTAGTTTTGAGCCGACCGCTCCTACTGTCGAATCGGCGGCGAGGACTTCAACTAAAGCTTTGATCGCCTGGGGACGAATTTCCGTATCATTATTTAAGAAGTAGAGATATTCTCCTTGAGCAATTGCGGCACCTTGATTACAGGAATGGACAAATCCTAAGTTTTGCTGATTATTAACTAAGGTCAGACCTGCTACTTGATCCAAGATCTCGGGCGTACGGTCACTAGAGCAATCATTAACCACAATGACTTCGACGGCAGTATCTTGGTGAATCTGCTTTTCTAGAGCGATCAGACATTTAAGAGTATAGTTTAGCTGGTTATAGACTGGGATAATAATTGATACGACAGGCTGGTCGCTGTGGGGCAGAGTAAAACCTGAGGGTAAGGTCTCTACTTTCGATCCTGGAGGGAGCGCGCGAGCACTGCTCAATTGTTTAATCAATTGGGTGACATCAGTTTCTGGATGTTTAAACCTTAAGGCATTGGTCAGACGGATCGTCGCTTCTACATTTTTCGGTTGTAATTGCACGGCCATCTGATAGGCAATAATTGCTTCATCGAGATTATTTTGGGCACTCAGAGCCTTACCTAATTTTAAGTAAAGCTCCAGATTATGGGGCTCAATCCCTAAAGCTTGATGATAATTCTCGATCTGAGTCGGATCTTGCTCAATCGCCTGCAGAAAATATTCTAGAGCTGTTTGCCGATCTTGTTCGCTTTGGCGGAAGAAGACATGCCCTAATTTAGTTGGCAAATAGGGTAAATCAGCTTGAATTTTAGCCGCAGTTTGATAAGCAGCAATCGCTTCTGACCATTGACCAACCTTTTCCTGGGCATCGCCTAAATTATAATGAGCCCAAGCAAAATCCCCTTGCAAGGTGATCGCTTGTTTTAAAACTGTGATCGCTTCTTGAGGTCGTTGGCATTGGATTAAGACATGGCCTAGGTTGTTGTAGGACCAAGGAAGTTGGGGTTTTAACTCGATCGCCCGACGATAGGCTGCGATCGCTTCTGACCAGAGTTGCTGATGGCTCAAGGCCTCTCCTAGATTATGGATTGCTTCCCAATAGTCAGGCTTAATTTGCAGTGCTTGTCGATAGCAATTAATCGCTGAAGGCCAATTATGTTGGTACGTGAAATATAATCCCAGATTGAAATATAGTTGAGGGCTTTGCGGATTGTGCTGCAGACCTTCTTGGTAACAATGTTGAGCTTTTTCTGGTTCCCCTGCCTGAATTAATAATTTACCTAACTGCAGATAGGATTCAATTAAGGTCGGCTGTAATTGAATGGCTCGACGATAGCAGGTGATTGCGGGGGGACTTTTCCCTTGGCGAACCAGATTATTGGCTAGCTGGAAATATTCATCAGCTTGCAATCCTTGGGTTTCGAGTTCCATTGCTTGTAGCCAATAGCTGGTGGCCTGTTCTATTTTGCCTATTTGGTGGTAAACTCGACCGAGATTACGATAAGCGACAGCTAATTTGGGGTTGAGCTCAATTGCTTTTTGATAATGAAGAATTGCGGCCTGCCATTGCTGTTGTTTGGCGGAGGAATTCCCGAGACTGGCTTGATATTCTGCGCTATCTTTCGCTGGCAAGGTTGCCGTTGCCGGTAATAATAATTGCTTTCGTGCAGAAGGAAGAACCGGTCTATCTGGCAAGTCTTTGAGCTGTAACAGTTGCCGATAGTAGATGGTTGATTCTTGCCACAGTCCCATTTTTTCGGTGATAGCGGCAAGTCTTTGATAAGCTGACTTCCAGTTGGGTGCTAGTTGTACTGCCTGTTGATAATATTTCAGTGCTTGTTCGAGGTTTCCTCGTTGCCGGGCTTGTTCTCCTAAGTTGAAGAGTTCTGGGGCGGAGCTGGGAGTTGGGGGTTGGGATTCTACTTGCTGCGCTTGCGCTAACATCTGCTGCGCTTTTTGAGGCTGGCCTAAGTTGTGCCAGACCCGAGCTAGATGTTTATAGACGCCAGCAAAATCTGGTTTGAGTTCGAGGGCTTTGTGATAATAATCTAAGGCTTGTTGCCATTGTTTTTGTTGGGCGTAAAGAGTCCCTAAATTGGCATAGGCTTCAGGATAATCGGGCTTAAGTGCGATCGCTTGTCCATAATAACCGATGGCACTGGCGAATTGGCCTAGTCGCTGGTGAGCATCCCCTAATACTTTATAGGCTTCTACTAGTTGCGGGTTGAGCTGCAAAGCGGCTTGACAAGCTGGAATAGCTTCCGACCATTGAGCTTTTTCCCGATAGGCTAATGCTTGTTCGAGATAAATCGCGGCAGCGTTAATACTATTTGCTTGGGGCTGTAAATATTTTTTGACTCGGGCGATCTGGCTATATACGCGAGGTAAATCTGGGTTTAGTTCGAGGGCTTTTTGGTAATATTCTAGAGCTTGAGGCCATTTTGCCTGTTGGGCGTAGAGAGTGCCCAGATTAGCATAGACTTCGGGATAATCGGGCTGAAGCACAATCGCTTGTCCATAGTAACCAATGGCAGTGGCAAATTGCCCCTGTTGTTGATAGGCATCCCCTAATATTTTATAAGCTTCTACTAGTCGCGTATCGAACTGCAAGGCAGCTTGACAGGCTTGAATTGCCTCCGACCATTGAGACTTTCCTCGATAGGCTAATGCTTGTTGAAGGTAGATTGTTGCCGAGTTATGCTCTCCATTAGCAACTCGATTACTAATTTTCAATGACGCTTGAGTAGGCCGTATATTTACTGATGGTAAATGGACGAATTTCGCTTGCTGAATCTGATTCTGGGTTGCGACTCCTGGGAATGCTTCTGGCTTCTTATGGTCAGAGCTTTCTTGACTATAAAAATGGGATTCCAGCATTGTTGATACTTGTGTGTGTGAGTATGTATTATTTAAGCTCAATACTTCTGGGTATTGAGGCTATTTATGAAACTAAGACTTAATGATTTAATATAATTTGATCTAGTCGAGATATTTTTTTCTTTGGCATCATCACCCAATACTGTAAGTAATTATCTAGCTATCATTGGAATTTTCTAACTTATTCTTTATATTTGAAATCCGCGTTTTTAACAGCAATGAATATACGTAAATATTTTTCGCGACTAAACTAAAAATATCCTTGCTCTTAGCTAATATGTCAACATTTTTACTTACGTAAATTTACTAATATATTATTATTGATGGTTAAAATATGTTTAGTAAAATTCAATTGATTAATCCTAAATCAATTAACCAATAATTGATCTGAACAAGACTATTATATTTCTATCTACAGCAATCTGAAAATTTTGTTCCTGTAATTGCTATTGATTTAAAATAGGAGTAAATTTGTCAATTCTGAATCATATTTGGTTGCGGTAAATACACAAATCTTTATTAATGCTAATATTTTTCGCCCTAAAAATTCTTTCCTAAAAAATCGTCAAATACTCTTGCTATTAACCAATGCCTGATAATTATACTTACGTAAATCCACTAAAGTACTATTGTCGATGGTTCAAATTTAGTCAGCAAAACATAATATAGGGGTATAGCACACAAAAGCCAGAAGTGAGTGCTCTCTATCCCACAGACGGAAAGTTGAATTTACCACCAGATAAATATTCCGATGGTTTACGTCGTCGGGTGGCAGAAGAAGCTTCCAAGGTCTCCTTTTCCGAGACCAGTAACACGATTGCGACCACGACTGGAGGCGCAGTGGGGAAACGACAGTGCGAAGAATTTTCGTCTCTTAAGAAGAAACAAGCACAAAATTTTTGTACCTATTTAGAAAATCATCGCCATCGCATTATTAACTATGGTTATTACCAAGCAGAAAAGATTTGCCCTAAAGGATACCGCTTCGCATATGCTATTGCTTCAGGAGCTGTCGAATCCACCGTCAAACAAATAGATCGTCGGTTAAAAATTTCTGGAGCTCAATGGAATCAAGAAAATGTACCACAAGTCTTGAAGCATCGATGTGCTTATCTTAATGATACTCTTTTCACTCACTAGTATTTTTGTTCTTACATAATTGACTTGCTCCCCTTCGGTCTATCGTGTGCCCAGATATCAGCGACGACCCGAAGATATTATCGGTGACCAGCGTGACCCTCCAAAGCGACCAGCGATTTGTGACAAGCGAGTCTGGGCCAGTGTGCGTCAAGATGCCAAGACAATAATTGCCAGTGCCTTTGCCGAAGCTTTTGGTAGAGACCCCCAGCAAGAGCAAAACTGGGTGGTGCTAGTAGATGGAGAGCCTCATCAGTTGAAGACCATCAAAACAATGGCTCAGAAACAGGGCGTAGAGGTTACTATTGTGCTCGATTTTATTCATGTTTTGGAATATCTCTGGAAGGCCGCTTATTGCTTCTGCCCATCGGGTAGTGAAACTGCCGAGGTTTGGGTACGGTCGCGAGCTCTACGAATCCTGCAAGGTCAAGCTAGTGATGTGGCTGCCGGCATCAGGCGGAGTGCCACGCTTCAACAACTGTCTCCCAAAGCACGAGAGAATGCGGATAGAACTGCTGACTATGAATATTGGCAATTCCATAAGATGCAGGAATTTCAGCGTAATCATGTCAATAAGTTTCAGAACCCAGAAAGACTGTTAGACATTTAATTCTCTTACTTTAAAAGAGCCGCGCCCCTTTGAGAATCTTCGGATCAAAGACCAGAAAGGGAACGTGGGATATTCTCAGGAGACCTTGCTAGCTGGTAATTTATTTCTTAGAAATCACCCTATCTCAGCCTACCTCCACTAGATAATTACAAAATCCGAAGCATCTAACTCATCAGGTATATTCCCTAAAGTGGTTAATAAAGATTCACCGCCTATTGTAGTACCATTTTTATTATAGAAAATGTTACCAGTTTCACTACTGTAAACAATTATAGCACTACTATTTACAGCAGCACTATCAGTTGCAACAGAAGCAAATTCAGTGTTTTTACTAAATCCACCACCTACATCACTATCCAACTCAAAAGTAGTTTTTCCGAGAGCAATTTTGTCTCCGTCACTTCTTGTGAAATCTTTAATGTTGTCTGTTCCAAAATCAGTACCAGAGAAGACTCTACCACTATCATAAGTAAATCTGTCTGCTCCTGTACCTCCTTCTAACAGATCATTGGCATTATCTCCACTTAAGATGTCATTGCCAGCACCACCAAGTAAAGTATCATCACCAGATTTGCCACTAAGAACATTATCGCCACTGTTACCATTAATTAGATTATTTTCAACATTTCCCGTACCAGTAAGATTATTTGTTCCCAGTAAAACTAAGTTTTCGACATTAGCAGCAAGAGTGTAGTTAACTAAAGACTGAGCAGTATCAAGTAATCCTTCGCCACTGTTTTCTCTAATGTCGTCATCGACATTATCGATCACATAGGTATCATCATCAGTGCCTCCTAGAAGAGTATCCTTACCAGCACCTCCATCTAAAGTATCGTTTCCTTCAAAGCCGACAAGCCAATTATTGCCAACGTTACCTACTAAGAAATTATCTCCAGCATTACCTTTACCCGTAATAGTTGTACCTGTAAGTACTAAGTTTTCAACATTAGCATCCAAAACATAATAAACAGAAGCAAATGCAGTATCTACTTCTGTTACCAAATTTTCTTCTTCGATAATGACATCTTGTGAACGATCTACAATATAGCTATCACTACCTCTACCGCCTTCAAGGGTATCTAAGCCTTCGCCACCATCAATTAAATTAGAGCGCGAATTCCCTGTAATATTATTATTTAAATCATTACCAATCCCCGCACTATCTTTACTCCCAGTTAAAGTCAGATTTTCTAAATTATCACTGAGGGTATAAGTAGATGCAGAAGAAAATACATGGTCGCTACCTTCCTCTCTACTTTCTATAATGATATCTTCTGGTTCATCGACATAATATTGCTCGTTGCCAACACCTCCCACAAGAGTATCAATACCTCTATCACCATCAAGGGTATCGTCGCCTGAGCCACCGCTAACAAAATCATTTCCTGTGCCACCATCAAGGTCATCGTCGCCTAAGCCACCGCTAACAAAATCATTTCCTGTACCACCATCAAGGGTATCGTCGCCTAAGCCACCACTAATACCGTTGTCACCACTATTGCCCAAAATTATATTATCTAGTTCATTTCCTGTACCAGAAACATCATTAGAGCCAGTTAAAGTAAGGTTTTCTAAATGACTACCAAGAGTGTAGTTAATCGTAGAGCGAACTGTATCAATGCCATCTAATACACCTCCAGTGATCACAACATCTCCTATATTATCTACAACATAAATATCATCTCCTAAGCCACCATCTAAACTATCAACGCCTAAACCACCATCTAGGCTATCATCACCTTCATTGCCTACTAAAGTATCGTCGCCATCGTTACCCTTAATTGTATCGTCGCCATCGTTTCCTACAAGGTTGTTTTTACCACTGTTACCATTAATTGAATTGTTGAGTTCATTGCCAATTCCTTCGAGATTATCAGTGCCTAATAAATCTAGATTTTCGACATTCTCTGGAAGAGTATAGGAGGCAGAAGATTGAATCAAATCTCTTTCTGAACTAGAAATAGACTTCAACGTTTCGATAACGATATCACTAGAGCTATCAACTAAATAAATATCAGCACCAGCACCACCATTAAGGGTATCATTTCCTAAACCACCATCAATAGTATCTCTACCGTCATTGCCATTAAGGGTATCATTTCCTAAACCACCATCTAGGCTATCATTACCGTCATTGCCACTTAAGCTATTATCTAATTGATTACCAATGATCTTGTTGTTAGAACTGTTTCCAATACCACTAAGGGCATTACCAACTAAGGATAAGTTTTCTACATTATTAACATCTTCAAGTGTGTAATCGACATAAGATATAATCGTATCATCGCGATCTGAAGTTCCTCCTTCTTCAATAACTTGATCGGTAATATTTTCAACAATATAAGTATCGTCTCCTGAACCTCCAATCATAATATCGGTACCAGCCAAGCCATCGAGAATATTATCTCCTGAATTACCAGTTAAAACATTAGCTTTACTATTTCCTGTGGCGTTAATATCTCCATCCCCAGTTAACTTTAAATTTTCTAAATGTGAACCAAGAGTGTAACTAAAAATAGCTTCAACTCGATCATTACCACTATGTTCCCAAATCCGATCGTTAATATCTTCTGGGTTACTTAAGAGATAAACATCGTCACCAGGACCACCTACTAAAGTATCTTGACCAGAACCACCTTCTAAAACGTCGTTTTGTTCATTGCCCATCAGCAGGTCATTACCAGTAGAACCACTAAGACTATCTTCTCCATTCAAACCTTTCAGAATATTGTCTCCAGAATTACCTACAATTTCATTATTTTGATCATTACCTACAGCCTTAAAATTGCCAGTTCCAATTAAGTTTAAGTTTTCTACATGAGCTGCAGACCCTAAATCATAAGTAAATCCTGCTTGAATTGTGTCAAATCCACCAGTGGTATCTTGATATTCATAAATAACATCTAGTGGATCGATGATGTAGGTATCATCTCCCGAACCACCATACAAACTATCAGTTCCATTATTTCCTTGTAACGTGTCATTCCCAAGATAGCCGTATAGTCTATTGTTGACGTTATTACCGACTAATAGGTTGTTAAAATCATTTCCTTGTACATTAAAAATATTGCCATCAACAACTAAGCTCTCCAGATTTTCTCCTAACTTATAGAAGACATTAGCGTAAACCGTATCAAATCCACTACCTACTTCTTCCTCAATTACATCCAGATTATCTCTTATTATATAAAAATCATCACCTAATCCACCTTTGAGAGTATCTGTTCCCCCTTTTCCTTCTAATGTATCTCGACCTAATAACCCTTCTAAGACATTATTACCATTATTACCAGTTAAAACATTATCTAGTTCATTACCTGTACCGTTGATATTACTGCTACCTTCTAAACGCAAATTTTCAATGTTTTCAAGGGGATCTTCTAGAATAGTATTGGTTGTAGCAGTTAAAGTATCAGTGATTGTCCCGATTCCTGTAGCCGCAAGTAAGTCAGTACTACTAGGATTATATGGTGGAGTTAGTCTAGGAATAAAGACTTGAACAAAGAAAAATTCATCCGGTTCAATAATATCATTATCGCTAACATCAATAGTGATATTTTTAACTGTTTCTCCAGCTGCAAAGGTAATTGAGCCATTGCTGACCCGAGTATAATCCTTAGTTGTGCCATTAATGGCTGTACCGTCAACCGTAGAATATTTAAGAGTTAAATCTTCGGGAAGTACTTCTGTCAGTGAGATAGTAAAAGTTGCTTGGTTAGGAGCTAAACCTTCTACAGTGCCACTACCGATAATATTAATTAAGTTAGACATAAAAATTCTCTCAATAAAGTATTAATTGAAAAATTGTGGAGTTTATCTTCACAACTACTTAATTTTTATCACTGAAAATTGCTAATTGAAATCAGAGAAAACACCAGGTGTAAATTATCCGTTGATGAGAGAGGTGGATACAGTTCGCGTGTCAGTAAGGAAGTTTGGTATTGAACGATCAGCAATTCTCATTTTGAAATAAATAGGTCATAAATTCTCGATAAAAAACCAGAAATCAGCGGCTAAGTTAGCAGAAGTTTTCCGCTAACTTACTCTCGAACCGTGCACAGAGGACTGTCTCGCTTGTAAGATTTGTGAATGGAAAATATTAATTCGATTCCTCATACAAGATGACAAAAAAGGCGGCGACGATAGAAATTCCTGAATTAATAAAATTTTTACGTCAAGAATTATATGACTTACCAGATCCAAGAAAACCAGGGAACAATACCAAATACCAGGTAGAAGATGCAGCGATGGGAGCATTTTCAGTGTTTTTTACCCAGTCTCCCTCTTTTCTAGAACATCAACGTTTGATGAAAAGTAGCAAAGGAAAAGATAATGGTTCAAGTTTATTTTCTTTAAATGAAATACCTTGTGATAATCAAATAAGAACTTTGTTAGATCCTGTGACTACCTCGAAAATTTTTGGCGCTTTTCAACGAGTTTATCAATGGTTAAAGAAACAGGGAGTACTGAAAAGGTTTCGCTACAAAGGATGGAGAAATTTTAATAGCTTTGGATGGGACAGAATATTTTTCTTCAAAGAAGATTAATTGCCCTCATTGTAACCATCGGAACCATCGGAATGGAACGACAACTTATTTTCATAGCTGTGTCACTCCGATTGTGGTTTCTCCTAACAGAAAACAAGTGATTAATTTATCACAAGAATTTATTAAAAAGCAAGATGGATATCAAAAACAAGATTGTGAAAATGCTGCGGTTAAAAGATGGTTAAAGAAAAACCCGAGCAAAAACTATAGTCATCCTGTAACCCTTTTAGGAGATGACTTATACTCTCATCAACCTATCTGTAAGTTAGCCCTAGAACAAGGTTATAATTTTATTTTTGTTTGTCTTAAATACTTCTCATCAAACCTTATATGAATGGCTAGAATTTTTAGAAAAAACTGGAGAAGTAAAAACCGTCGAAAAGAAACAATGGAATGGGCGAAAAAATCTAATTTATCGTTATCGTTATGCTTCTAGAGTCCCCCTAAGAGATGGAGATGATTCTCTTGAAGTTAATTGGTGTGAAGTTACTGTCATTGATGATAAAAAACAAAAAATTATTTATCAAAATAATTGGATTACTAATCATCAAATCAATGAAAAATGAAAATAATGTTGATAAGATTGTCAAAGCTGGACGAAGTCGATGGAAAATTGAGAATGAGGGAAACAACGTTCTTAAAAAT
>JASJDR010000177.1 GCA_030065615.1 Xenococcus sp. MO_188.B8
CTCATTACACTGACTGGTTGTGATTATCTCAGTCAGTATCTGACATTTCCTACTCCTTGAGTATCGGGATGTCTTTTTTCTCGATCTTTCTTTTCCGAAAAAGAACTTCGCACTGTCCAGCTTTACTAGATTAGGTGCGAAATCTTAGCAAGTCTCTCTATTCCACTAACCGTTGATTTTCTGTGATCACCACCTCGATTTCAATCAGACCAATCCTTTTCATACAAGCATCTTTAATAGCTAGACTAATTTGGTCCATTATTTGAGCTGATACAGGATAGGATGGGTTTAGGTACACAATGGCTAGGTAAAACCTTCCCAGCTTAGAAGCTGCAATATCCACAATCTGATACTCAGCTGGACTAGCAGACTCTTCGACCGCATCCCGAATAGCAGAGACGATAGAAGGATGTGCCCCCTTCCCGGCAATTTCGGATAGGGAATCTTGAAACAACCGAACTGGCTGCTTGATCATAATCATGACTAGCACCAGAACTACGATCGAATCTGTTACTGGTAGTAAAAATTTCAGGGATGTACTCCGCAGCAATGGAGCCAAGGCATAGGCTACTCCTATACCAGCGCTGATAGATGCATCTATAATAGACGCCTGACATTCTGTTTTCAGGATTTCACTTCTTTTGCCAGTTTTGAGCCAGTTGCGGTGATGAGTATAGGCTGAAACAAGACAAATTGCCACCATAGCTATGGAATACAAGACAATAATGCCGAAGGAAAGCTCAGGGACTTTATTGCCTGAGAGGTAAGCAATAATTTTCGAAATTGCCGAGACTGTGGCAAATATCATGATACCCAACAAAATCATCGAACGAAAGCTTACATAAATAGCCTCGTTGACATACTGCCCAAAAGGACGGGATTTACTTAAAGGACGCATCACCGATTCACCAACCTTTGCCGCTACTAAAGATGAGATAAAGTTGACACCTGAATAGAGTCCATCCACCAGTAAGGCATCAGCATGGGAAAGCCATGCAGCTGTAACTCCTGCAATACCCATAACAAGATTTGCCCATCGCGCTACGATAAAGGAGCGTTTTTCAAACTTGCTAACTGATTGAGCAATATTAGTATTCATCTTAACCACTGAGCTAATCGATCAATAAAGTAAAATGTAAGGCAATTAAGAGAAATTCCGTTTATGAAGCACTCTAGTTTGTTCGAGAATTTCTTCCACATCTTTGGCAGATAAACGCTTGACATAATTAACTTTTATTTCTTCTAGCAAAGCGACAAGTAAAAACTCAATTTTTTTGAGGCTCTCCTGAGCTTGAATTTCTGACCCCATAACCTGGTTAAAGTTAGCAACAATATGCTCTAAGAGTTCATGAGAAATAAGATCTTCTTCTAAGAGACCTTTCATCGTACCATACAAGCTCTGATAAATCTGCTGAGCAAGTTGCTTGCTAAGGCTTGTTTGTAGCATATCAGCACCAGGAAATTGCTGCATTACTTGATAAGCTGGAGACTGATGCATAATTTTCTCAATGCTGTCCTGAAATAAAGCTTCAAGATCGGGTCTAATTTTAGGAATAGCCTGATTTACTGTTAATTGTGCGATTAACTTGGTAATTTCTAGGGTTTCATTAATATCATTAAGGTCGATGTACTCTCTAGAGTTGTGATGAGATAGAAAATTGTCTAGTTCTCCTTGACGAATCGATTCTTGAGATTCGTTGATGATTTGGATAATTACTACTTCGGTTATATCTTTGGCAATACCAGCCACAAAGCCTTGTCTGGCTTGTCTTTTAATTTTTCTGAGACTAATCAAATTAGCTTTATCTAAGCGAATAGCCACGGGAATGACCCGCAGCCAGCGAAAAATAGGAATAAACAGAAAAATATCATACCAGCGCCAGAGCATGGCATCTGTCCAACTGACTCCAGTGCGACGGCGACTGATATACCAAGTACCCACCAAAAAATCTAAAGCAAAAATAAGTGAAAATGGTAAGTCAAGGAGTCCAAAATTATCGACAAATTCGCCATTTTCTCCCACAGGACGATAAAAGTTTGTCTCTATTAAAGGTTTAATGTCACGATCAAAAAAATTCAGTTCTTGCCTGACACCCTTGTGAGTTAAGTATTCTCGACTCCAAAAGATGTTAAATGCTTCTGTTGCTGAAGCTTCTCTGGTGTTAAAAATGTGTCGGCGCATTTTATTTTTAATTCGTTCCAAAGTGCCTGTTTTCCTGGCAATCAGAAATGGGTTCGTCTCGATCATTTTGACACTGCGATCACGCAAATCTTCGAGGATTGTATCGTCTAGATTTGGCATTCCTACTTGAATAATTTGATTTTCCAGGTCTTCTACCCGTTGTAAATACTGCTTAGTATCTCGATAAGGTTCAATCCCTTTAACCCAGTCATACCAGTCGGAGACGCGAAAAGGTAAAATTTTTAGAGGTTCCTGAGGAAGCTCAAGTTCTAAGCGGCCTATTTTAATCAGAAGCTGTACTTTGCCGTGCAACCAAAAATTTCTCAGAGAAATGTAGTTCAAGTCAAACAAGACTAACATTAGGTTGAACAGTGCCAACAAAGCAATCACTCTTTCATACCATAAAATAAATACAGTTTTTTTTACTTCTTTTTGAGCTTCTCTTGAGATCATGGTCATTTTATTTGTACCGTTCGTTTCTTGCAGAGATCGAGCTGCTCAGATAAGGCAAAGATTGCCGCTACGTGGAAGTAATGATTCTGATACTTTATAAGCTGCTAACACATTTTTAACTAGTACCTTATTTTCATCCATCTTCCCTAGTCAAGGAAAGTATAACAACTGGACATAAAGTTATATCTCAAAAGTTACATCTCAATAAACCTATGCTAGTAGAATAACATTAGCTGTTTCAAGAAGCATACCATAATTGTCCATAGTCTCAATTAAATAGAATATTAATCTGGATTCAGTAAGATAGCCGCTTTTTATAAAATTACTCGAAACGTAATATCTAGTTAATCATGAAATTTAACATCATTAGTGCAATAGTATTAGGAGGTATATTTTTTCAGCCTCTTGCAAGCTTGGCATTGCCAGAAACAGAAGTTGTCGAAAAACTAGAGAATGTCCCAACTTTTACAATTGTCGATCAAAATGGGAACCCTGTCCCTATCGCACTCAACTCTCAAAATACATCATCAAGTAATAACTCTTCTCTAGCTTTAGTTTTTATCAACCCTCAAGACGCCCTGGATACTCTGCAAAGCCTGACTCAGAAGAAACCAGAATTAAAAAATAGTCTTAGTGTCACTCCAGTCAGTTTGAGCGAAGTTTATAAAATTCTGCAAGAAGCCAAACAAAAAAATTCCAGGCAAGCACCTCTAGAAATAGTCCCGATTGTCTCAGAAGTTCCTTTAGCCAGAGATTTGATCGAAGCTAGAGGAGCAACTAAAGTGAAAAATCCTGAACAAGTCGGCATTCCCCTATTTTATGCGACGGTTGGCGAGCAAGAGGATTACATGATTCGACAAGATGTCAATAACAATTCATACATTCCTTTCTATTGGACGAAAAAAGAAGTAGAGGAAGATATTGCGGCCTACAAGAAAGGAACTCCTTCAGCCGCATCTGAAACGATTAAAATTAAAGCTATTTCTCTGGGACAATTCATTCAAACTTTACAGAAAAACAATAATGAAGCGGTTCAAGCCATGCAAATTGTCCCTTCAGCTGAGCAAATTGACTCTGCCAATCGGATGCTTCGATAGAGTAGCAACTTGTTGCTATTAACTCCAGCTCTTTGTAATATTTTACCCTTTTAAGATGACATGAATACTTCTTCTAACTTGTTTGTTTCCGCAGCCAAAGCCTACAAATGCCACCTGGCGATCGCAATTTTAACTGTAGCTTCCTTTGCTCCTCTAGCAAATGCTATTCCCAGTAATCGACAACGATATGACTGCTATCGCAAGAGCGATAACCAATTCAGCTTTGGCTCTCCTACAGATGTTTCCAATAGAACAACCCTATGTACTCTCAATCCAAACTATCGTTCTGGAACTGGAAATTCAAGACGTAGCAGGACATCAGCCACTCGCAATACCAAGAAGAGAGTCTATAACAATTATTATCGAAACAGAAATAATACAGGGGAAAAAGTTGCTATTGGTTTAGGCAGTTTTGTTTTTGGAGCATTCGTCGGAAGTGCTATCTGGCCTTGGGGTTGGGGCTGGGGTAGCTGGGGCGGCTGGGGTAGCTGGGGTGGCTGGGGAGACACCTTTATTGATAACAGCATCAATGTAGACGTCGGAGATATTGGCGACCTCGATGCTAGTATTCAAGATCTTGATTTAACTGACATTGATGCTAGTGGAGATGATTTCAGTGGAGATGACTTCAGTGGAGATGATTTCAGCGGGGATGATTTCGGTGGTGATGATTTCAGTGGGGATGACTTTGGTGGTGATGATTTCGGCGGAGATGACTTCGGTGATTTCGGTGGAGATGATTTTGGCGGAGATGATTTCGGTGACTTCGGTGGAGATGATTTTGGTGATTTCTAACTCTCCTCAATCAACAATTGATGTTTAATTTATGTTTTAAATCAGCAACGCCTCAGAGACCTTGGGTGAAAATACTTTTCGCTGGTCTGACAAATAGGTTTTGCCCCATCATTTGCCAACATCCTTATCTGAAGTCCGCTTGAACAGTTATTAATAAAGTTGATGGGAAACTGTATGTCGATCTGCTTTTGATCTGCCTTTGATTGTTCCCCTTTCATGGTAGCGTAATAGGAACTCAATCTTGGGGAGATCAACCCACTTTTCTGGCTGGGAAGAGCCTGCTAGGACAATTTTCGTTTGGGGCTTCTTGAGCCCCGAGCCTTTTGGCATGGGGAATGTCCACTTTAAGGTAACTAAATTTATAAATTAGGGATTCAAATGAAGAGCAAAAGCAAACTAATGCGTCAAAAAAAGCAGTATGACAGGCTTGCTACTTTAGTTGACTCTATCTACGCTCTAGTATTAGTAATACTGGTTACTTATCTTCCATTCCCTTCAGATCAAGAATGGTCTGGTGGAAATTTAACCGATTTCTTGAATAGTCACAAAGAGCATTTTTTCCCTGTGGTTATTGCCTTAGTTCTGTTGACAACTTACTGGATTCAGAACAACAATTTGTTCGGTAACTTAATTCGTACCGATCCAATTCATAGCTCAATATCACTTTTACAAATTCTATTTGTTTTTTTATATCTTTATGTAGTCATTTTGGGGACAGAGCCTGAATTTGAAGGGAAGCCGACTGTACTTGCCTTACAGAGTCTTACCGCATCATTTATTGGTATTGCTGGAGTTGTCAGCTGGTTTTACGCTCAAAGTAATCGTCGTTTACTCTCAGAAGAACTCACAGATGAGGAGGTTAAAGAGATGAAACGTAATTTACTCGGAGAACCAATTACCGCTCTAGTTACCTTGCCTTTCGCTTTTTTAGGAGGTTTTGTTTGGGAGATTTCTTGGTTAAGCTACCCTTTAATAGTCAAACTACTGCAGCGTATAGAAAAACCTTAATCTGCTAATATATAAAATATTTATAAATAAATATTCTTGAGTTTTACATTAGAAAATTAAATTTATTTAAACCGATGTTCCAGTCACCAATCTCGTTTCCTGACGAGAAAATAGGTAAGATAGAGAGCGACAACAATAAGGTTTGATTGAATTTTTGTTTGAGGGAATACTGCTTATCATATGGCAAAAATAGAAACTAGAACCGAACCCATGGTTATCAACATGGGACCTCACCATCCCTCAATGCACGGCGTTTTACGCCTCATTGTCACTCTTGATGGGGAAGATGTGATCGACTGCGAACCAGTGATTGGCTATCTTCACCGAGGCATGGAGAAAATTGCAGAAAGTCGTACTAATGTAATGTACGTACCCTATGTAAGTCGTTGGGACTATGCAGCAGGGATGTTTAATGAAGCAATTACCGTTAATGCACCAGAAAAACTAGCAGGGATTGAAGTCCCGAAACGTGCCCAATATATTCGGGTGATTATGCTAGAGTTAAACCGCATTGCTAATCATTTGTTATGGTTAGGTCCCTTTTTGGCAGATGTAGGAGCAACTACACCCTTTTTCTACATTTTCCGCGAACGGGAATTAATCTACGACCTTTGGGAAGCTGCCACAGGACAAAGATTAATTAATAACAATTATTTTCGTATTGGTGGAGTTGCGGTAGATTTACCCTATGGCTGGATCGATAAATGTGAAGATTTCTGTGATTACTTCGATCCCAAAATTGATGAATACGAAAAGTTAATCACTAATAACCCGATTTTCCGCCGTCGCGTGGAAGGAATTGGCACGATTACCCGTGATGAAGCGATTAACTGGGGTCTTTCAGGACCAATGTTAAGAGGTTCAGGGGTTAAGTGGGATTTACGAAAAGTAGATCATTACGAATGCTACGACGATTTTGATTGGGACATCCAATGGGAAACAGCGGGGGATTGTTACGCTCGTTATCTAGTAAGAGTTAAAGAGATGCGGGAATCAGTGAAGATTCTTCGTCAAGCACTCAAGGCTATTCCTGGAGGTCCTTATGAGAATCTTGAAGCGAAAAGGCTTGAGGAAGGGCGTAAATCGAAGTGGAATGATTTTGAATATCAATATGTAGCCAAGAAAGTTGCTCCTACTTTCAAAATTCCCACTGGAGAACATTATGTGCGCTTAGAAAGTGGCAAGGGAGAGTTAGGAATCTTTATCATAGGAAATGACAATGTCTTTCCTTGGCGGTGGAAGATTCGCGCTGCTGATTTTAATAATCTGCAAATCTTGCCTCATTTACTTAAGGGGGTTAAAGTTGCAGATATTATGGCAATTCTTGGTAGTATTGACGTAATTATGGGATCTGTTGATCGCTAAAAAGAAGGAACGAGGAAGCTGTGTGTTCCTCGAAATGACTAATGTCAGGTCTACTAGTCGGATCTCCCGACTTAGCGGTCAGACCCCAGCGCCCTAAAGGATACACCTTCGGATAAGGTGACCTCGCTTTGACCGAGAGGGGTACCGCCCCAAAGGATACCCCTTCGGATAAGGTTCCCTCTTGGAGCAAGCCCACCAAGAAACGCCCTAAAGGATATGCGGAGCGGTATGCTTTAGCGCTAGCTTCGCGTCGCGCACCAAGAGAGCGGTGCGCGGGGAGGGGGATTTTTCTAGATTTAGTGCTTTTCTGCCTAGAGTTATCTATTTTATTTTGAAGTCCCCCTTCCACCCCTGCGGGGCGACCCCGATGCCCTAAAGGACTCGCGCACCAAGAGAAAGCACGTCCACCGCAAAAGACAGCCCCTTACCAAGAGAAACCTCTTAGTCCCTCACGATCATAAGGCAGGGGTGAGCGAAAAAAAGGTGTGGGGGGTGTGGGAGGTGTGGGAAGTGTGGGGGGTGATTTTTGGGATACTTAGCTATAAATCCCACGCAAAATTTCCTTCACCCATAAGGCAGCTAACCCCACCAAAGGGATGGCTTGGGAATGCTGACCAAGAGTCCAAGAACAGGGAACAAAATAAATTGTTCTCTATTCATATTTGATCAGATCCTTCATCCCTCATATTCCATCCCTCATCCTTATAATATGAAACGCTTTCGGCGCAATATTACCATTTTAATCGCTGTTTTTTTAGGCTTGTGGTTGATTTTTGACCTAGCAGCGAGGCTTGTGGCAGATTTTCTGTGGTTTCAGGAATTAGATTATCTACCAGTATTAATTAAAAAATGGCAAACTCAATTTGTTCTGGGAACATTTACCGCAGGGGTTTCTTGTACATTTTTATGGGGTAATTTGCTTATTGCGAGTCGCTTTCGCTGGCGATGGTTACATGATAGTGGATGGGTCAAAAGAAGTGTTCCCTATCTCAGGGGAGAACAACCTCCTGTCAATAACTATAAGAGCGATTCAGGGCTATTTTATCAGGATAAAGTTCCTCGTTTTCAAGTTAGTACGGTAACCGAAATTAAGTCAGCTTTTAACTTACCCTCATTGCTAACTTTGGCGAGTATATTTAGTATTGCGATCGCGTTTTTGGTGGCTTATTATACTAATTTTGCCCTTTCTGTTTGGCAAAGAGGGTTCGGTTTAGATTGGACTTGGGACAAATTGCTAGAGGCTTTGTCTAATAGCAATATTAGTGAGTTATCTCCCTATTTATGGTTTGTAGCTGCTGTTGCTATTATGGTCGTCTTTATCCTCGCAAGAACGACCTGGTCTTTAATTTTCCTGGCAGCTTTATTGAGTTTTGTTTTTAGTTTGATTATTGCTGGCAATTGGACGTTGTTTTTGCAATATTTACAGCCAACATTATTTTATGAGCAAGATCCTCAATTTGGTAAAGATATTAGTTTTTATATTTTTAATCTAGCTGTCTATGACTTAGGTGATATTTGGCTTAATGGATTATTTGGTTATGGTTTAATTAGCATTTTTATTTATTATTTATTGTCAGGAAATAGTTTAGCAGAAGGTCAATTTCCTGGTTTTTCCCGCTTTCAAATTCGGCATCTCGCAGTATTAGGCGGATTATTAATGCTTAGTTTTTCCTGGCATCACTGGTTAAAACGCTTTGACTTACTATATTATCCTCGGGGAATAGTTTACGGTGCAGGATACACTAATGTTCATGTACAACTTCCTTTAGAAACTGCTTTAACTTTAGTGGCGATCATAATTGCTTTTTGGTTATTTATTAAAAGCATTACTGGTTTTAAAAAGTTTAAGGGGACAATTCGTAAACAAAGAAAAATAATTTTAGCTTTAGTACCTTTATTTATTTATCTTTTTATTTTAGTTACTGGTAATATTGCTGGCGATTTGGTACAACGGTTGGTCGTTTTACCCAATGAATTAGAGAAAGAAACGACCTATATAAATCGCAGTATTGCGATGACGAGAAATGCTTTTGGTTTAGACAGCATTGAAGCCGAAACTTTTGATCCCCAAGGAGGATTAACCGCTGCTGATATTGCCAAAAATCATTTAACTATTGAAAATATTCGTCTTTGGGATACTCGCCCCATTTTGCAAACTAATCGTCAATTACAACAGATTCGTCTTTATTATGAATTTCCTGATGCGGATATTGATCGCTATATCCTAGAGGATGAAAGAGCAAGTAGTAAACAACAGGTAATTATTGCGGCCAGAGAGCTAGACTATAATGCCTTACCAGATCGGGCACAAACTTGGGTAAATGAACATTTAGTGTTTACTCATGGTTACGGCTTTACCCTCTCACCAGTGAATCAAGTAGACTCAGGAGGATTACCTGATTATTTTGTTAAGGATATTGGTACAGATAGTAAAAAACCAGGTAGACTTAATGTTTCTAATGAGAATATTCGCAATAGTATACCCACTGAAAATCCCAGGATCTATTATGGTGAGCTTACCGATACCTATATTATGACCAACACTAAAGCTCGGGAATTAGATTTTCCTAGTGGCGAAGAAAATGTTTATACGACTTATGAGGGGAGAGGGGGGATTTCTCTGGGTAATTATGGTTTACGGTTGGTATTTGCTGAGTATCTCAAAGATTGGCAAATGCTATTTACGCAAAATTTTACTCCTGAGACAAAATTACTATTACGTAGAGATATTGTGCAACGAGTTAAATACATTGCACCCTGGTTAACTTACGATGAAGATCCCTATTTAGTAGCTGCTGATACCAACATAGAAGATGGGAAACCCAGTCATCTCTATTGGATTTTGGATGCCTATACAACTAGTAATCGCTATCCCTATTCCGATCCAGGAGAAAATAGATTTAATTATATTCGTAACTCTGTCAAGGTTGTAATCGATGCTTATAACGGGGATGTTAATTTTTATGTTGCCGATCTTGCCGACCCCATTGTCCTGACTTGGAGCAAAGTATTTCCTAAATTATTTAAAATTTTAGGACAAATGCCTGAGGATTTACGCAGTCATATTCGCTATCCAGAAGATTTATTTAGCATTCTTTCAGAAAGGTTATTAATCTATCATATGATCGATCCTCAGGTATTTTATAACCGAGAAGATCAATGGGAAATTCCCCAGGAAATTTACGCTGACGAAGCTCGTCCTGTAGAACCCTATTATTTGATCATGAGATTGCCTAAAGAGAAACAGGAAGAGTTTATCTTATTGCATCCTTTTACTCCGACTGCTCGCCGAAATCTAATTGCTTGGTTAGCAGCACGATCAGACGGTCAAGAATATGGCAGACTTTTACTCTATACTTTTCCTAAGCAAAAGTTGGTTTATGGTCCTAATCAAATCGAAGCTTTAATCAATCAAAACCCTACTATTTCTCAACAAATTTCTTTGTGGAATCGAGAAGGTTCAAGGGCAATCCAAGGAAACTTATTAATTATTCCCATTCAGCAGTCTCTTTTATATGTTGAACCTCTTTATCTCGAAGCAGTAGAAAATAGTGTTCCTACTTTAGCTAGAGTGATTTTGGTCTATGAAAATCGAATTGTGATGGAAGAAAGTTTAGAAGAAGCGATCGCTGCTATGTTTCCTAGTAAATAGTATTTTTCTTACCCTTTAGCCTTTTGGCATGGGGAGTATCAAGTTAAGATACCATTATTATTTGGTTTTATATTTATTATAGATAAAAATATGGCTCCTAAATCAAAAAAGGATCGAGTTGCTTATCGAGAATTTGGCAACAGTACAAGCGATGAAGCTTTGGCTAGAGGGATTCCCGATTTACCGCCGCCACAACAAAATATTAGAATCCAAGCTACCCGCTCTGGCCGTAAAGGCAAAACTGTCACTGTGATCACAGGATTCCAACATAGTCCAGAAACTTTGACTAAATTACTCAAAAAACTCAAAACTCAATGCGGTAGCGGTGGGACAGCTAAAGATAATACCTTAGAGATTCAAGGTGAACATAAAGAAAAGCTATTAGAAATACTGACTAAACTAGGTTACAAAGCGAAAATTAGTGGCGGATAATAAACCTAGTTTAGTTTGAACCCGATATTTTTTATTAAAGCGATCGCTTTTAGTAGATAAAAGAATACCTTCTTTTAGTTTAGTTGAGCAGCAAAAATTGCCTGAATATTTCTTTAAGTTATTGCCATAATTTCTTGAGCTGTAATTTGAGATTTTTCTAAATGGGGAACATGACCACAATTATCGATCCAAACTAATTTATTATTAGGAATTAACTTGGCAAATTTATTAGCATCTTTAGTGCCCAAAATTTTATCTTGTTTGCCCCATAAAATTAAAGTTTCTTGAATAATATCTGGAGCTTTTTTAGTAAAAGAACCATAACCACCACTTTTGGTAAAATCAATTAAAGCTTGATTCCAATTACGACATTCCAGATGTAATGAAGCACAAACTTGGGCATCTTCATTGGCAAAACTTTTATCGTAATAGGCTGCTTTACTAATATTATGCCTGACTTTAGGGTTGCGCAGAAATTCTGTTGCCCAATAGTCTAAAGGCGGAAACATAAACTTGCCAATCATCGGTTGCTTGGCTAATCCGGCACTATCTAATAAGACTAATTTAGTAACAGTTTCGGGATATTCCAGGGTAAAATCGATCGCGGCAGCCCCTCCCATAGAAGCACCTACAAGGATTACAGGTTTTTTAATCAGGGTTTTCCAGAAATAGTAGAGATGAGTCTTGATTCCTGAAGGACTATAGGGTAACTTAGGAACGCGATCGCTAAAACCAAATCCTAATAAGTCTACAGCCCAAGTTTCTTGTTGTTGGACAAGTAAAGGAAAAAGACGACGAAATTCGAGGAGTGAACTATCAAAACCGTGGAGTAATAAAATGGGAGTTCCACCATTTCCCTGTTTAACATAGGTAGTTGGAATTGCTGCTGAGCTAAAATCTGTGGCAATAGATGTGATTTGAATTTGTTTTGCTAAGGCGATCGAGGTATCTTCTGTAAGTTGATTGGCTTCTGATGGGATATATTCAGGGAACATTGACTATATTGTATTGTTGATATTTTTTTATCTTTAAAAGAGTATATAACATTGGAGAGTGATAGGTATTTACAAATAGTTGGAATAACTTAATATTTTCTCTTACGAAAATTTAGTTAATATTTGTCTTTTTTCCTATTAGGAATTGAAATTAATCCAAATAAAATTTGCCTCTTTCTAGGATAATAGATATTACCAGATCTTATTCACTATCAAATTTCTCCAGTCAATTTACTCATTCTTTGCCAAGTATCAATTAATTAAGTATAAAAAAAATACCTAAAAAATGATTTATCTCGATTCTGCAATTATTGAAGAAGCACAAACAGCAGTCAAACTTGGATGGATAAAAGGTATCACTACCAATCCAACTTTACTCAAGAAAAGTCCTCTATCACCTGAAAAAAACCTTAAGCTAACTAACAGCAATTAGCCCAGGAGAATTATATTATCAACTCTGTGCTACTGATTTTGAAAATATGGTAACAGAAGCTAAAAAAGCAGCAGCTCTTATTGGCGATAAAATTGTCTTAAAAATACCCGCAACCGATTTAGGGTTTCGTGTAACTGCCCATTTATCATCAGAAATTACCTGTTCTGTTACAGCAATTTATAGTCCTGCTCAAGCTGCAATAGCGAAAGAAACAGGAGCAAAATATGCTATAGCTTATGTGAATAGGGCCACCAGACTATTAGGAGATGGTTTGGCGTTAGTAAGAGAAATGGCGAATATTCTTCAAGGAAGTGAGATGGAAATTTTAGCTGCGAGTATTAAATCTCCCCAAGAAGCTGCTGCGACTTTACAAGCTGGGGCACATCATCTTACGATACCGCTTAATATTTTGCAGCAAATGACTACCCATGAATTGTCTTCTCAAACAGTGGAGCAATTTAGGGAAAATGGCATTGGGATTAATTACTAACAAGATCAAGATTAATTCCTTGAGCAATTGCTTCATTACGATGTTTAACCAGCGTTTTTTCTGGTAAAGTACCTTGTAAATGACTCCAGGGTAAGATCTGATCTGTTTGCCAATCTTGATGGACATAATAATCTAGGCTAGGAATTTCCCCTCGCAATTGTTTAAAGGCGCGTTTGTAACTTCCCACAGAATCACCATATTCGCGGGTTTGTTCGAGAAGGCGTGACAATCTGCGATCGCCCCTGGAAATAAGAGCCTGAATCACTGACCAGTTATAGCTTTCAGGACGAAAATCACAACCTCGTTTTCTCAGTTGCTTTTCTAGATGCTTGAGGCGTTTTTTCGCTTCAGGGTTGACACCAAACCATTGAAAAGGAGTATGAGACTTGGGAACAAAAGTACTGCAACCAAGGGTTACTCGTAAACCAGGTGCCGCTTTTTTGACGGCTTCGATCATGGTGATAGTTTGTTCGATATCATCAATAGTTTCACCTGGAATCCCGACCATACCGTAGAATTTAATGGCTTTTAAGCCTCCTGCTTTAGCATTGATAGCTGCTTGAATTATTTCTTCATTTTCTAGTTTTTTATTGACAATTTTCCTGATTTTTGGTGAACCACTTTCGACAGCAATGGTAATCGAACGGGTATCTCTCTGTGCTAAGGTATGAGCTAATTTTTCGGTGACAGTATTAGTTCTGACTGAAGCGATACTGAGGCGGACATCTTGATATTGGGGTTGAGATAAATAATCTAACAGGGTTTCAAATTCAGGATGTTGGGTAACAGATGCGCCTAGTAAACCGAGACGGTTAGTTACTTCTAAGCCTCTTTTGATTGCAGGAATTAAAAAACCTTCTAAAGATGCGGTACGGAAGGGTAAAGTGAGATAGCTAGCCAGGCAAAAACGGCACATTTCGGGACAACTACGCACCACCTCTACCATGTAGATATTTTCCCAAGCAGCTAGTTCGGTAACTACTGTCGAAGTTGATAAGGTATTTCCGCGATAAGTTTGTTTTTCGACAATAGAAGGGATTCCTGAATCTATAGGGGTGATAGTAGCAATTTTTCCCTGGGGATTTTCATAGGTAACTTGATACATACTAGGAACATAAATCCCTGGTATAGTCGCTAAGTAACGTAGTTTAGTATCGCGATTTTGATTCCTAACTTCTTGATAGGCATCAATAAAATTATCTAATAAATTTTCCCCATCTCCCAGGAGGATAATATCGAAGAAATCGGCAAAAGGTTCGGGGTTAGCTGTTAAAACTGTACCACCACCAAAGACTATGGGATGATTGTCGTCTCTGTCTTGACTATGAAGCGGAATGTCTAGAGATTCGAGAAGATTAAAAATATTGATATAGTCTAGTTCCCAAGATACAGAAAATCCAAGTAGTTCAGGTTTTCTCGGCAGAGTTTCTTGGATATCAGTAAACAAACGACTCACCTGAACATCGGAACGCAGAGCAAATTTTGACCAAACAATTTGATAACCTAAACTAGTGATGCCAATAGTATATTCATTGGGAAAGGCAAAAATTAGAGGAATTGCATTGCTGTCTGGGGATTGAGGAGTAAATAAGAGGCGTTCGCAATCAAAAGGAGTCATGAATTAGGTACTTAGAAAAATTGAATCAATTACTTAATCATAGAAAACTAACTATAATTTATTTCTAGACAATTACTTTCAATATAGCGTTTCTCAGAGAAAGTGTTTTAAAAATCGTAGTAATGATTCAATAAGCACAGAATATCAGTTATCATTTTTTGAGTAATCGCCTATTCTGTAAAAATCAAAATACCTTAGCGATCAAGTCTGGTAGTTGATTACAGAGGTTAACTGTTGCTGAATTAGAAGGTAAATCATCCGCAATTCTTTTTAAGGCTCGCATCGACTTATTAGCTTGTTTCTTTGTAGAATCATTTTGAGAGTTTGGTAAAGCATCTAAGATAACTTTAATTTCATCTAAAAAATCTGATTTTGTATCGTTGTCTAAATTTTCTTGGTTGATAGTATTTTGTAGTTGAATCAGTAATTGTTTAAGTTGATTTTTACTGGAATTATCGGAATCTGGAACTTGATTTATAGTATTGGCTACAGTTCCGTAATTATTTCCCATGCTAAAAGCACCAGCACCACTAGCATTGATTGTTCCACCAGAAATATTTTGGGTTCGGCTTTGATCTATATAGTCACCTTGAATTTTTTCGTTGTAATTACCTTGTCCGACTTTGGTACTGCGAATCCCCTTATTTTTTATATTATTTATATTCTGATCTCGTTCAACATTTCCTGTCGCAGTTTCTACAGAACCATAGAAATTCTGAACTACTTGAGGAGCAGTTTGAGATTCTTGGGCGTTATGTTGCTGAATTTTACTGGAAGAAATACCTGTCAGCTTAGGCAAAAATCTTGTTAGTTGATTACTAAATTTGTATTTGAGATCGTTAATATCTGCATAGTTGGTGTAGAAATGTCCCAAATCATCAAGTTTTTGTTTTAAATTGAGTAAACTCATGATTTCAGGAGTAATTTTACTCATATTGATTGCTGCATCCTTAAAATATGTATATATCAGAGGTCTGTTGTTATCTTTAAAAGTTTTAAAAGCTTTTTCAAATTCTTCTGCGGTATATTTGCCTACTTTAGTATAAAAGAGACTAACAAAAACATCGCAACTTGCAACGGCTTTGTTATATTCGTCTTGTAAGCGAGTTGGAGACATCGCATCGAGAAAGTCTTCCCAAAGCACTAATTCTAGAAATACATCATCTTTGATATATTCTTTATTTTTGCGATTAATGAAAATCTCAAACTCTTTGCGGTCATTTTGCAATTCTGAGGAAGATGCTAAAAAGATTTTAATAGTTTTCATTTTTTTATTTGGCTTAGGTATAATTTCTAGTTGCTCGTAAGGAAAAATTACATCATCAATTAATTTTAATACAGCAACCATTTGAAAGCTTGCTTGACATTGAACTTCTCGTTGTCTCTTTTGTTTCGCTTTCTGTAAAACATCAAAGCGATGGAAATAAGGCTCTTGTTGATTATTACACTCCGAGCAATTACAAGGAATTAATTTCTTATGATTCAAACGCTTGTAAGATTTATTGATTTTATCTAGTTCATGAGTAACGATAGTCAGGAAATTTTTTTTATTTTCGCCAACTACTCGAATTCTAATTTCTCTTTTCCCGTAATATTCAATTACTTCTACTTTAGTATTATCTTTGTTGAGAATTACTCCAGTTTTCCAAACATATTTTTGTCGATCAATATACTGATGCATCATCACAATAAAGCGAGTGAGGATACCCTTAGGCATAAAATCAGGATAAGAGTAACGTAAAATCAGATTATTTGATTCATTCCAATCATATTCTGGTTGATTATCACTCAGCAGTTGAGGAGCAATAAAGGTATCTTTGCGATCAGTAATTTCATAGCAAAGTTGAAACTTTTTCATTAGTTCTAGTAATTCTCCTCGCATAGAAACATATTTTTCCTCAAACCAGATACTTTTTAAATCATCACGAGTAAATAATCCTTGGTTATTAATAACTTGTTTATTATCTAGTACTTTATAAACAGCAGAAGTCCCCCATTCTGGTTTAAGAATCACCGTTTTATACAATAAAGAATCTTCTTCATTTTGGAAGTGAAGGCATACACCTAAATCATGGAGATATCCAATTAACTGTAATTGATCTTCAAGTTTTTTGAATCCATTAGCCTCACAGATATCAAAATAGTTTTGAAGAGAGATATAGTTGCGAGAATCGTTTTCTAAAGTTTGACGAACTTTAACCCAAGTTTTTGGTAATGTTTGTCCAATATGGGGTAAATTTGTGATGTAATGTTGAATATTAGTAAGAATTTCTTCTAAACCTCGGTTGGTTTTGAGGTTAGTTGCTAAAGTTTCTTTGAGATTAGTAAACTGTCCTCTTAAAGCTGTTTCGTTAATTTCTAGTTTACGGTCTTGTTTTTCATTTTTAATGATTATGAGAGGACTATTATCACTTAATAGTTCGACAATGTTGAGCCAATAATTAAAATCTGTATCTTCTTGACGAGTATCAGTAACTAAAGTATAAAGAGAACTTTTGGTCAAGAAGAACAAATGGGTAGTATAATAAATTTCCTGTCCGCCAAAATCCCAAATATTGACTTTAAATTCTTTTTGATTGTCTAGAGTAAAACTCCATTTAATAATATTAATACCTTCTGTAGATTTTTCATGTTCTTGGAGTTGATATTGAGGGTTTTGAATTTTCTTAGCTAGACTAGTCTTTCCTGCTCCAGCTTCACCAAGAATTAATAGCTTAGCTTCATAAATATAATCTTCTCCTTTTGCCAATTGTCGGAAGTATTCTTTGATTGCTTTTATCCCATCATTTACAATTTCTAGTGGTGGATCAACCAGGGGATTTACTTCTAAATCTAGTGTAGTTAAATTGGAAATATTAACAATAGATTTTGGTAAGGTTATTATCTGATTTTCTCTTGAAAATAGCTCAGTTAAACTGGAGAGGCTACCAATAGAATCTGGCAGCTCAATTAACTGGTTGAATCCCAAGTCTAGCCTGGTTAAATTGGAAAGATTGCCAATAGAATCTGGTAAATTTTTTAGTTGATTTCTTGATAAATAAAGCTTTTTTAATTGGGAAAGATTACAAATAGATTTAGGCAAATTTTCTAACTTATTAAATCCCAAATCTAATATGGTCAATTCGGATAAATTATCTATGTCTTTAGGTAAAATTCTTAGTTGATTAAAACTCAAATCTAGTGTAGTTAAATTGGAAATATTAACAATAGATTTTGGTAAGGTTATTATCTGATTTTCTCTTGAAAATAGCTCAGTTAAACTGGAGAGGCTACCAATAGAATC
>JASJDR010000178.1 GCA_030065615.1 Xenococcus sp. MO_188.B8
AAAGTCCCCCAACCCCTCTTTATCTCCCCACCCCTTCCAACCTTCCCCTATAGGGGAAGACCATATGTTCTCTCTCCTTGAGGAGAGAGGTAGAGAGAGGTGGGAGACAACATTAGTCTCTCCTTTCAGGAGAGATTTAGAGAGGTGGGGATTTAGGGGGCTTAATTAACTTTTAAATCAAATACATCAAGGTTATGTGTACACAGTCAGTTTTTAAGTGAGTAGACAACAATAAATTGATCGTAGGGGTGTTTTGAGAAATACCTCTATTTTTTATGACCTTTATTGTGAGCAGCTTTAAAGTAATAGAATAGAAAACAAGTGAGCCAATAAAAATAATAATATTGAAGAAAAAAATGAAAGCTTTTGAAGTGATGGGAACATTAAATAACAATAGTCAACTATTACTAGATGAACAATTAGAAATTAATACTCCTAGTCGAGTTAAAGTAATTATTCTTGTCTCAGAGGAAGAGGAATTTGATTGTGATGATACTCCCGTTGAAGAAATCAAAGCAAGTCTTAGAACAGCGTTACAAGAAGCAAAAGCAGGCAAAACAATTCCCTTAAATAAGATGTGGGATGATATTGATGTCGAATAATCTTGATAGTATTGATATTTACTTAACTCCTGAGTTTAAAAAGAATTTAAAAAAGTTAGCTAAAAGATACCGTAATATTCGTCTTGATATTCAGCCGATTATTGAGGAACTACAAAATGGCAATTTTTTAGGGGATAGACTATCTGGATCTGGCGAGAAATTTATTTATAAAGTTAGAGTCAAAAATACCAATATCAAAAAAGGGAAAAGTGCTGGTTATAGATTAATTTATTTACTTGAATCAGAAACAACTATTTTGCTACTAACTATTTATAGTAAATCAGACCAAGAGGACATTACAGTCAATGAAATTCAGGCTATTGTTGATGAGTTCTATGATTAACTATATTCATTAACTCAGGCAGCTTTAAAGTAATACAATAAAAAAGGAAACCGTGATCTAAATTTAATCAAGTAATAGATTGTAGGTTGGGTAGAACGAAGTGAAACCCAACATGGGCAAAAGTTGCGTTGGGTTACGCTGCCGCTAACCCAACCTACTAATTAATTTCAAACTTCTTCTAAGTAAATCGATGTCAACTACATCCAGTACAGAAATTCAACAGCTAAAAGAATTTATCAGCGATCGCTTTAATTAATTAAATCAAAAAGTTGATGAAATCAATAAAGATCTCAAAAATATATTAAGGAAGTTGAATCAATTGATAGGAGATTAGTTAGAATAGAGACAGAAGTTGTTTCTATTTAGCAAAGATTGAGTATTGTCGAGTCCGCCATTCAGAGAATCCCAGATTTATATGGGAAGCATGGAGAACTCAAATTCTGGACACAAATAGAATTTATTATTATTGCGGTTTTGGTAGCGGTAGCGGGTTTTGACAAATTATTGATAGATAGTATCATATTGATGTCTAGAAAGCTCATTCCTTGTAAGGTAGGCAAAATAAATTTTCAAGTATCTTATCGAGTCGAGATCAAGTTTTGCACACCCTACTTTTTATTGATAATGATTACTTGATATTCTGATAATCATATTATGGTAACTAGAGGGAAACCATGAGTAACAACAATATAACCGAAGCGAGTGACAACAATATAACTGAAGCCTTAACTATTGCTTACAATAACTTTGATAGCCGACCATTAGCTGGTGAAACTCTCAGAAAATTCTACATTGATGATTTCACTAAAGTTCCTGTTAATAGCATTAAAACTACAATAAAAATATCGGAAAAATTCCGCAAAATGCTGGTGATTGGGCATCGCGGATGTGGAAAATCGACAATTCTCAATAAAGTTGCAGAAGAATTAAGCAATGATTTTCATATTGTTTCTTTTTCAGCAGCAGAGACTTTAAATATGAATGATGTCGAAACAATAGATATCTTAATATCTATTTATCTGCAAATTCTTAAGTCTATGAATAACAGCAAAATTAATGCCCCCTTTCAAGGATTTAATGACATAATGAAATCTGTCAAAAGTAAACTAAAAATTACTGAAGCAGGAGTAAATCTTTTAAGAATACTAACATTTAAAATAAAAGTAGAAACTGAATCAAGAACTGCATTAAGAGAAGAATTCATAAATCAAATTGAAATATTAAATGCAAATATTTCAGATTGTATTAATAGTATTCATCAGTATTACCAAGATAAAGGCATAAAAAGTAAAGACGTATTAATTATAATCGACGATCTCGATAAGTTAGCTCCTGAATTTGCAGAAAAGACTTTCTTTAAAGGATATAATCTTCTGACGATGCCGAGAGCAAAAATCATTTATACATTTCCCTTAGATACTTATTATTGTGAAGCTTTTATGGCTTTTAAAGATCGTTATGCAGATCAATTTATCTCTTTAGTAGTAGTCGATCAAGCAAAAAATGGTGATATTGGTATTAAGAAATTAAGAAAAATGGTTTTACAAAGAATTGATCAAAAATATATTGAGGAACAAGCCTTAGAAAAGATGATTCTGGCTAGTGGAGGGTTATTACGTGATTTGATTAAATTTATGCAAGATGCTTGTAAAGAAGCGATCGTTAATGAAGCTACTATTATAGATAAAGATATAGCTGAAGACGTTATTAATGAAACTGTAAATCATTATAATCGCTTATTCGATTATCCGAATTATGGGGATGAAGTTGCAAAAATTATTGGCCAATCTGATCGAACTAGCCTGACCAATAGAAATCTAATTTATCTTTTGAAATATCTTTTCGTCCTCGAATATAGATTTGAAGGTGAGTTATGGTACGACGCACATCCTTGTTTAAAAAAAGTAATTAGTAGTCATAAAAAATGAAAACTTTGTCAAAAGAAAAGCGATATAAAAAATTCAAGACAGAATTAAGAATCTGTGAAATTGGTGGACTTTTCCTTGCACTATACTGCAACAAAAAAGTGCCCAAATTGATAATTGAAAAACTTCAAAATGATGATGAGCTAAGAGACTTTTTTGAATTTCAACTAGACATGAATGAAAAAAAAGTACCGTTTCCCATTTTATTTGAGCAAACTTTTGAACAAATGGGTAACCAAAGTAATATTTTTCATGTTTTAGGTATAGAGGAAAATCTCTCTTTAGAAGCAGTCAAAGAATTTATAGGATATTTACAATATGCTAGAGAAAGATTGAAAGCAAAACGCTATTCTCTAGTTTTTTGGATAACACCTCATTTTGAGAAAGAGTTATTTTTTCTAGCACCAGATTTCCATCACTGGGTATTTGGGACATATGATTTTACACATATTGATGATGAAGAATTAAAGAGTATAACTTCTTCGGCAAACAAAAAATTATTCGATGTTCATAAGATAGAGAAATACTTAGAAAAAGTTATTTGGCAATACCAAAATTGGGAAGAGGTAAAAAATAATCAAGAATCTTTCTTAATAGAACTGATGGAAAGAGCAGATTTGTACAATTACTACATTCAATCCTATTGTACTTATATGGAAGATAAAGAATATGAAAAACTACAAGGAGGTAAAATTTATAAGATAAATTATAAAGAAGAGAAAGAAGATTTATTAGATAACTTGCTGGAAAAATTCATCGAAAATGACAAACAAAATTTTTTAACACTTTTAGGTGATTTTGGTACTGGAAAAACTTCTTTTGCGATTCATTATTTTATTGCATTAGCGAAAAAATATATTGACGATAAGACTAATCGTATTCCCGTATTTATTTCCCTCAAGGATTATAAAGGAACGTTGAACATTGAAGATTTTATGGTCAGAGAATTTTACGATAAATTTAACATCAGAATAAATTTCTCAATTTTTCAGCAACTAGCAATAAAAGGAAGATTTATCTTCTTTATTGATGGTTTTGATGAAATGGCTTCTCTAACAGATCAAGAAATTACCATTCAAAACTTGAAGGAGTTAACCAAGCTATCTTTTGAGAATATCTTATTTTTAACGGAATCTCAAGATAAAAATCATCAAGCTAATAAAGTATTTTTAACCTCTCGCACTCATTATTTTTTAACTGAGTCTCAAGAAAAGGATATTTTGAAAGCCGATTATACTATTCTTTATCGTAATTATGCGACGAAAAGCAATTATGAAATAACTCGGATTAAGCTTAAGGAATTTAATGATGATCAAATAAGAGAATATATTCAAAAACATACCAATAAAGAAGAGATAACAACTCAGTATTTACAAATTATTCAAAATACCTACAATTTGCAAGAGCTATCAACCCGACCATTATTGTTAGACATGATTGTCAAAACAATGCCAATATTGAGAGAGAAAAATAATATTAATCCTGCGGCCTTATATAAAGCTTATACGAATATTTGGATAGAGAGAGATGATTGGCGTTCTCTCATGACTCCCCAAGGAAAAAGAAATTTCATGTGGGAACTGGCAGTTAAGATGTTTGAGTTAGGTGGAGATTTTTCTTTACATTATTCCAATCTTGATAATCCCAAAGATGAATATTTAAAAAATAGTTATGAAGAAGATGAAGATTATTATAGTTATGAATCTACTACTTGTAGTTTTTTGAATCGTGATGCTGCTGGAAATTATAAGTTTATTCATAAATCTTTTATGGAATATTTTGTTGCAGAATCATTCTATTGGGATGTGAGAAAAAATTCTAAGAAAATTATTTATTATTCATCTTTGAATCATGAAACAAAATTTTTCTTTAATTATATAATTGCGTTACATAAAGATAGGTTTAAATTGGATGCTTTAGATCTGAGTAACCTCGATCTTTCTCAAATTAATTTAAGCTCTGTTTCACTCTATCAGACTAATCTCAGTGGTGCTAACCTCAATAATGCCGACCTCAGTGGTGCTAACCTCAGTGGTGCCAACCTCAGTGGTGCTAACCTAATTCTTACCAACCTCAGTGGTGCCAACCTTAGTGGTGCTAACCTCAATAATGCCAACCTCAGTGGTGCTAACCTCAATAATGCCAACCTCAGTGGTGCTAACCTCAGTGGTGCCAACCTCATTCATGCCGATCTCAGTGCGGCCAAACTTAGTGATGCCATCCTCAATAATGCCAATCTAATTAATGCCAGCCTCAGTGGTGTCATCCTCAGTGGTGTCATCCTCAGTGGTGTCATCCTCAGTGGTTCCAGCCTCAGTGGTGTCATCCTCAGTGGTGCTAACCTCAATAATGCCAACCTCAGTGGTGCCAACCTCAGTGATGCCAACCTCAGTGATGCCAACCTCAGTGGTGCCAACCTCAGTGGTGCTAACCTCATTCGTGCCAACCTCAGTGGTGCCAACCTCTGTAGTGCCAGCCTCAGTGAGGCCAAACTTAGTGTTGCCAACCTCAGTGGTGCCAACCTCAGTGGTGCCAACCTCTGTAGTGCCAGCCTCAGTGAGGCCATACTAATTGGAGTTAAAATCACTTCCTCTCAAATAAAATTTACTCATTATTGGGAACAAGCAATATATAAAGGAAAATGGGATAACAAACAACAGAAATGGATTATTGACAAGGAAGCCAATCAGAAACACATTGAACAACTCAAAAGATCTATTGAGTAATAATCGCGTTTATTCAGATCTTGAAACTTGAAATCCTTAAACTAAAAAAGTTTTTCTAGTAACACAGGTAAATCTGGAAAGGCTAAAGATGCCAATTCTCCTTGCTCCCATACCTGATAATTAACTTGATTTAGGTCTATCTACTTGAAAACGCGGTACATAACAAACAACGTTATGCTAATGTATCCGATTACTGCCATCCAATCTAGCCATTCACTCAATACCATTGCTTGATCCTCAATTTTTTTTTTAAATAATATTACCTCTTACTTGTTACCCAATCCCTAATTCCTCAACTTAAAGTATGGATACTAAAGATCAAATACATCCTCGGGAAAAAAAAGATCGTGAGGCTATCGATAGATTATTACAAGGAGAACCCAACGAATATAATCTACTCGAATTAGCTCGGTTGAAAATTCGCTATCAGGGTTTTCCTGGAGCGCGAGCAATTCAAACAGATTTACAGACAGTACTAAATAAATGGCAATTGACGGAGGATCAACTATATCAAAAAACCCGTGAGATATATACGGTTAAAAACCCATATAGCGATCGCTTTAAATCTAATCCAAAACAAGATTGGACTTAATATAGGCATTTAAGCATCGGCAGCAATTCTTTGTTTGACCATTTTTTGAATTCAAAATTCAAAATTCAAAGTTCAAAATTTTTGGCTTTAACATAATTTAATAATTGTTTAATTAAGAATACAAGCCTCGTTCTTCAGAACGAAAAAAATCAAAAATATTTTCCTTCTCTTGGTGCGCGTTCCTTGGGCGAGGTTACCTCTAGCAGAGCGTTCCCTTGCTGAGGAAACCTCAGCGGGGTCTCTGCTCAGGGTCGCACCGCTATTTCAAGCCTCTTGCTTCAGCAAAAGGTAATCATTTTGAATTGATAATTGATAATTTTGAATTGGAGCGAAGCGACTTGACCTCTTGGTCGCGAATTTTCTTAATTACTGCTTGTACTTCAGGGGTTTTCGAGGAAATCTGGCTTGCCGCTCCTTTTTTGAACCGAAAATCGCAATAATGACAACCATCAGCAAGTGTTTGCGTGCGTATTAGACCCCATCCCCAAGCATCACTCAAGACGATATCTGACATACAGATAAAAGGAGCAAATTCTTCTCCTCCATGTTTGATTGCAAAGCTGAGATTACCACATTGAAGGTAATTGACCCCTAGATCAAAATCATCACCCTTGCCAATCAGATACTCAACTTCGAAATCACCAAAGCTGCCCTTTTGCCGTTGCTTGGCTCGAAATGCCATAATCTTCTTGATCAGGCTAGAAAACATAAGATTCCTCAACAACCAGCGCTTCCAGCACGGAATCCGTGCAACTCTCAAACGTAATGCCTGATGACAAAGTTCCCAAGCTTCTGGTGCTGGCTTTCCCTGTTTCTTCATTGCCTTATAAGTCGCCAACTCCTGGGCAGTAATGAGGAGAAAACTATTGAAAATCTTTGCTCGTAGACCTTTAATGTAAGGAATTTCTGGAATGAGCTTCTCATATTCTTGACGAACCTCTCTCTGGATTACATTGGCGAACTCTTCGCCGTAGCGTTTGACCAAAAAGTCTTTCATCAATCCCGAGGTTCGGTCAAAATCTTTCATTAGCTTACTCTGTCGCGAGTTGTAGTAACCTATTATCTGACTGGTCATTCAGACCACCTCTTTCTGCATCCTAATTGCTCATTTCCTTCTATCCCTATTCTATCTAGTGGACTTGGGCGTAAATACAACACCCATTTAAAAAGCTTGAAACCTTTGTGCTAAAAGACTTTTGACTTTTGACTTTTGACTCTTGACTTCCGCGCAGCGGTACTAGGATTATTGTTTTCTTTCTTTGAGATCTAAAATGCGGATTCTTTAACTAAATAATTAATCTTTAAATAAAAACTCAAAAAAGGGTCAGATTCCCCTTGGATTTCCCAAGCAAAAGAAAGCTGACCTAGAAACTGTTACATCCTAGAAAGGATAAATACTTAAATTTATGAATAGAAGTTAGAGATAAAGATTTAATGTCTAGATATTAGCCAAATTATTGGAAAACGTAAACCAATTATTAGCTTCTTCACCAAAATAATATTAGATTAAATTTTGTTTAACATAGTTTTAAGTTTATTATCAATTTACTATTGATTATTGAGTAATCAGTCACTAAGTAATATTTTTAATACAGATATAATCTTAGCTTATGTGGTTAAAAATACTTTTTTCCGAAAGTTTTCCCCAAAATCTCCATGTTTTTCCACAGGAAGAGCTAACTTATTAACAAGAAAAACACAAATCACTGTAATTCCATAGGTTGCAGCTGTCATCAAAGCTGAGCTGAAAATCTTTATCCACAAGAATTACAGATAAGTACACAAAATCAGACAATTTAAAAATCTCTGCTATTGTTATTACAGTAGTATCTTTCTATTATCTGAGATGAAACCACGAAGTACTGTTTCTTTGAACATTGAAATCGATTCAGAAATTCATTCAGGCATCAAGGAATTTTTGGAACATAATTCTACCTGGGATCAAAATCGTGTGATTAAGACAGGTATTTCTCTATTCCTAATCCAAAATCCTCAATTTATTAGTTCCCAAAGTAACCGAGCTTGTTCTCAGGCTTATTTGCATTCTATTTGCTCTTATCCTCATTAATTTATTTTTGTTTATATACTTATTTATCTATTAGTTTTCATCAAATTCTTATCAATTACTCTGGTTCTTCAACTACAACAGGTTGCTTTTTTTCTTGATAATTAGACTAGGAGGATCGCTATATTTATCGAGAATCCCTGTGAACTTTTTTTGTATCGAATCCGGCAACCAAGAAAAATATTGAGGATACACAGGTAAACGGGGGAGCAAATTCCATCCCTCAGGCTCTAATATTTTCCTCAGGGATTCTTCTGTGGGATGAGGATAGTCTGGATTTACTTCATCTTTAGGGCTAATTCCTCCTAAATCCCGAGCCCCAGCTTCGAGACATTCTAGTAGTAACTTGGGTTGGGTAACTAAATTGGGAGGAATTTGAATTGTAATACTAGCAGGCAAAATCTTTTTGGCGATCGCTATCACTTCTGGTAACTGAAACAGATTGAAGCTCGATGCCTGATAGCTCTGCTGACTTCCCTGACTATGGGGTTGTAAGATCACCTCTTGGATATGACCCCAACGCTCTTGTAGTAACGCGATCGCTTCCAAGGTTACTTGCCGATCAGCTGCTGTTTCGCCAATTCCTAACAGTAATCCTGTAGTAAAAGGAATCTTTAACTCTCCTGCCCATTCAAGTTGTTGCAATCTTAGTTCAGGCTGTTTACTGGGTGCATGTTTATGTACTGTTGACAAAAGCTTGGGCGTTAACTGTTCTAACATTAAACCCATAGAAACATTAACTTCCTTGAGTTGCTTCATTTCATCCCAACTCAAAATCCCTACATTGCTATGGGGCAGAAAATCCAGAGATAAGGCTAATTCACAAATTTCCTTAATTCTGAGAAACCATTCTTGCCGTAAAGGAGAATTGAGCGGGACTTCTCCACTAAGAACCAGAATCTCTGATACTTCTTTGTGCAAGAGTCTGGTCAAGATTTTTCGCGCCTTAACCAAAGTTAATCTAGAACCATTTCCCATATCTTTACGGAAATTGCAGTAGCTACATCGGTTAAAACACTCGTAGGTCGGGATAAGAGTATAGGCTGGACTGTATGTTATGTAAGGGTTTTCTCTCATTGATAAGTTTGCCTGATATTTAGCATAAATAAATATTTCTATAATTTAGTTTACAAAACTCAAAGTTTTCTCTAATATAAAAAGTGTCAAAGAAATGAACCTTGACAATTTAATACATTCATAAATACAGGAATCATACATAAATGACTACTACTCTACAGCAACGCGAAAGCGTCAGCTCTTGGGAGAAGTTCTGTCAGTGGGTTACTAGCACAGACAACCGAATCTATGTTGGTTGGTTCGGTGTTCTCATGATCCCCTGCCTTCTCGCAGCTACAACTTGTTTCATCATCGCTTTCATCGCTGCTCCCCCCGTGGACATCGATGGTATCCGTGAGCCTGTTGCAGGTTCTCTAGTATACGGAAACAACATCATCTCTGGTGCTGTAATTCCTTCCTCTAATGCTATCGGTCTTCACTTCTACCCCATTTGGGAAGCTGCTTCTCTAGATGAGTGGTTATACAATGGTGGTCCTTACCAGTTAGTAATTTTCCACTTCCTCATCGGCGTTTTCGCTTACATGGGTCGTCAGTGGGAACTTTCTTTCCGTTTAGGAATGCGTCCTTGGATCTGTGTTGCATACTCTGCACCTGTATCTGCGGCAACTGCAGTATTCCTAATCTATCCTCTCGGTCAAGGTTCCTTCTCCGATGGAATGCCTTTAGGAATCTCTGGAACATTCAACTTCATGTTGGTTTTCCAAGCTGAGCACAATATCCTCATGCACCCCTTCCATATGTTGGGTGTAGCTGGTGTATTCGGCGGTTCTCTATTCTCCGCAATGCACGGTTCTTTGGTAACTTCTTCCTTAGTTCGGGAAACAACTGAAACTGAATCTCAAAACTACGGTTACAAATTCGGTCAAGAAGAAGAAACTTACAACATCGTTGCAGCACACGGATATTTTGGACGTCTAATCTTCCAATATGCATCCTTCAACAACTCTCGTTCCTTGCACTTCTTCTTAGGTGCTTGGCCCGTAATTGGAATCTGGTTCACTGCTATGGGTATTTCCACAATGGCATTCAACCTCAACGGATTCAACTTCAACCAGTCCATCATCGACTCTCAAGGTCGTGTGGTAGGAACTTGGGCTGATATCTTAAACAGAGCTAACTTAGGTTTCGAAGTAATGCACGAGCGTAACGCTCACAACTTCCCCTTAGACTTAGCTGCTGGTGAGTCCGCTCCTGTTGCTTTAACTGCTCCTGCTATCAACGGTTAATCCTTTGATTGCATAGCAATAAAGTCTAAACTAAAAAGCGTCTCTCTTGATTGAGGGGCGCTTTTTTTGGATCATAGCCGCAAATATTTGCTACTAAAAATTTTTATTTCAAAACTCCAATCATCTTCCTTTATCAATTGTGATCTTATGGGGCAAGTGATTGATGATTAATTGTTATAGCGATGATCGCATCATAGCTTCACATCTCAAATCATGATTTTTTCTACAATGGGATATGTTTATAAAAATTTACATATTGCTTTAAAAGACCAATAGGAAAACCAGTACCACAAACTAAGCAAAATTCCTTATGGCAACGCCTGCAATGGATTGGCGTATAAGGAACTACTTATTAAGTAATTCCTGACCGCGGAATGCGGTCAGCGCAGGCTCCGTCGTTTCACGGCGGAGTACCGCTGACTTAGTTCTTAGAAATCAATCGTTTTCCATTGTTGAAAGATTGTTCTTAATTTGATCCTTAAACTCTGCTGGTGCTAGTTCATAAGCATTTTCTAGTAAAGGGCGTGCTGCTTCAGTATCGCCCTGTTTTTCTAACAACAAAGCCTTGGCGAAAATCGGTCGAAAATCTGTTTCATGGGTAGCAGCAATTTCGTCATAAAGAGCGATCGCATCTCCATATTTTTCTTCTTCGGTATAAACTTCTCCCAGTAGTAACTGTATCGAACTGAGATCAATATTTTGGTCATCCTGATCATGATCTTCTTGAGCTTGAGATAGAGTATTTTGCAGTAATGCGATCGCTCTTTCAGGCAGATTTTGATTTAAAAATAAATTGACTAAGCCGCCCAAGGCCATAATATTTAACGGAGAGACAGCGAGCACATTACGATAAGCCGCTGCAGCCCCTTCATAGTCTTCAGCATATTGCTTAGTTTGTCCTAAGAGAATGGCATATTCGGCGATTTGAGGATGAATCTCGGCTAAAGTTTCTAGAGGCGCGATTGTACCGAGAATATCTTGCTGTTGTAATCGAATATTGAGTAATTCTTTTAATGCCGTCTCGTTATCAGGTTCTCTGTCTAAAACCTTTTGATAACCTCTAGCTTCTGCTTCTAGCCTCGTCTGCTCCTGAGAAGAGATACCCGCTACTTGTTCAGAATTTTTTTGCGATAAAATTTTAGTTTCTTGAACAATACTGCCCACCAAAGGCAATCCTGAAAATATAATGAGGGAGAATAACATGATAACTAGTACGATATAAACCCCACGGCTTCGTTTATTCTGCATTATTTTATGGCTGAATTGACTTAATGAATTGACTACAATAGAGGGACTGTCTTAAATTGGCACTCTGTAGCTAATTATTTTGACCTAGGATAGTTTATCCTAATCGTAGAATTCTATCTGATTTTATAAATTGTAATGACTATTTACCTATTCGGCTCTGGTTGACAGCCATTTTAATCCCTATATTAAATAACATCAACAATCTCTCTTTTACACCAATTTTAATTGTACAGTCTTCGCCCTTTAGGAAACATCTATGAATTTGCCTCAAAATAACTCTTCTGCCTCTTCTGAGAATCAGGATCTGACTCTAAAAAAACCCTCAAGACCTGTTCCCTCCTCACCCCCAACTACGGGCGACGAGACTCTTCCAGAAAAAAGAACCCAACCGATTCCTCCTCCTTCTCACCCCAGACAATATCGAGCGATCGGTTTAATTAAGGGCAAATATCAACCCACTGAGGAAGATCAAATTACTCAGGGTAATTTAACCACATCTGATGATGTAAAAATAGATGCGGTTTTGTTAGGTCGTACGATCAGTTTAGTCAAAAAACATCTCGATTTAACCAAAGAACATCTGTGGGTAGTATATCCCCGCACGAAAGTTGATAGCGATCACTTACATGTACAAATTGTGGGGGTTTGGGAACCAGAAACCCTGGATAAAGATCAAGATGACTCCCTGATTCCGAGTGAAGAAATAGATGCTGGTTACTTTTCGATTAGAGGCGAAGTTATTTTCTTTTCGGAAGAAGATGAAGTGATCGTCGTTAAAATTAAGCAATTTCCGCGCAAAGAAGGAGATAAACCCAAGTTTTTCAAACTTAAGCTTAAAGGAGTTCTCGATAAGAAACCCTTAAAACGTTTTTGGGATTTAAACGTTTATCTCGAAGGAGAAACCTTAGTTATTAAAGATGGAACTGATTTAGGTTTTGCCCAGAAGAAACCCAAATTTAAGAAAAAATTCAGTAAAAAACCTGTAGGCAAAAAAGCTGCTCCTCGCAAACCTACGATTAATTCTGCGGCAACTTCTCGCCCCAAGCCCCAGATTAAGAAACCTAGTAAATAATTAGAAGACTGAAGGCTCAGAGAAAGAGGGAAGATGACGGGGATGGGGGAGTTACCTCTTACTGCCTCGGATCTTGGGGGATGAAAGTGCGATCTCTTGGAAGTGGCGCAACGGGTTCGGTTAGGCTGAATTTACCCTCATCAATTTGTTGTTTCAATTCTTCGGCTACTTGTCGGGAAAAAGAAATACTGGCTAAAGGAGCAGATCTGATGGATTTACCTTCTAGGGTAATGCGTCCAGTTTTGAGCTGTTTGTAGGTAACCAACCCAAAAGTGGGGCGAACTCGACGGGGAATGGAAAAATCGATTACTGGGGCAACAATATCTTTATCTTGTACGGCACAAGCTTCAATTACAGATTCTTCTAGCACAGGCAGAGGAACACCGACACCAATCATCAAAGATGAGCCGTAGTTGGTGAAATAGCAGCCCCTGACCCAATTAGCGTCCATTTGTTTGGCATCTCCAATGAGAGCGACGGTAGAAGCAGGGCCAATGGGTGTATTATTAGGGAGGCGTTTTTGTAAGGGAAAATGTTGCGTGCCTTCCCAAGCCACATAACCAATTCCCCCTCCCAACCAAATTTTGGTGCCAATTCCCACCAGTTTGAGGTCAGGATCATTGAGTAAAGGAGAAATCGCTCCTGGATTAGAATAGACTGCATTAGCCAATTCTGGTTGTAACGTCCCCAGATAGGTAAACAAAGGGCGATCGCTACCATTAACCCCAACAATAAAATTTTGATAGAGATTGCGAGGATTAAATAAATAAAATTGATTGATACTATCTTTAGTAATAGTATTTTCAAAACTAGCTCTGGGATAACAATCGGTTTGCTGTCCTATGGCCTTAACCGTAATTGCTTTTCCAGCAATCAGATCGGCAATTACGTGACCACCACCACGCCGAGCACTGCTTCGAGAACGAGAACCAACCTCCCCTAAATTGCTAAAGCGATCGCTACCTGGTTCAATACTACTATAATCCGCCATAGCTGTGGCCCCGAGGTACAAATCGACTGCGCCAAATCCCGCATAAGCAGGTATGCCATCAAACCAACATTGACGAATTTTAATCGGCGGATCAGTATGCCCCAAATTGAGAATTGCCCCTGAAGATTCCATCGGCTCAAAGGTGCCAGTACAAATTACATCTATTTCTTTAAAAGCTTTACTAATTCCAATATCCTGAATTCTGGCTTTGAGTTCTTCTACTGTCCAAGTGACAGCTTTGGCGCAGCGTATTTTGTCATTGATTTCGGCAATACTTCGCTTCATAAGCTTTTATAGATTAAGAGTAAAGGACAGCAAACAGAAGGTAAGTAGATCAAAACAACCTAAAATGATGAGGATTTGACTTGGCAAATTTTTTAGATCATCTACCCTAAAAGATAGCTTAAACTATACAAGCAACAGCTTTGACTATATCGCTAACGATAAAAGAATTTATTTTATTTAGATTTCAATTTGATTTTTTGTCCTCTGCAGAGAAATTGATTACTTTCTTGGCATTACCGCTATATTGTCTTCGGACTAATTCGATGCTAAAAGAATAATTTTTGTCTAATACCGTATCGTCGAAGGTTAAGTATCCTGATTCTGTTGGGACTAATTGTGATTCGACATTATCCCAGATTAATCTTGGTGTAATCTTCGAGAACTTTGAGAAAACGATTGATTTTATCGTGACTAAACTTGTTACTATGGTCAGCAAAATTCGTCAGAGTATAGTTAATCTGAGTCACTAAGAGATACTGTTAAAACGTTTAAATTAAATTATATGTTCGAAAATATCGCTGTATTGCCTATACTGTTTAGTTTGAAGCCTTATTCATATTAAACATTAAAAATGAATTAGTAGCTTTCGTATAATTTAACTTTTAAAAAAAATTAAGGCGCTATTTTTAATTTTGTAAATTAAATGCATCTAATCATAAACGACGGACATACACTAAATATTAGATAAAATCTGTATCATTTTTTGCAATGTTTTGAATTAATTTATAGACTTTATCGGAAATAACTAAAAAAAATGGTTAAGTTTCTTGTTGCGCCAAGCTTTTAGCTACTATGGGCATCCAACGCGCTCAAGACTTTACCGGTAAAGTTTTCAACCCACTTTCTTTCTTAATTTAGATAAATTTCCATGAATAATTTAAAAATTTTCTCATCAATCTTTAAGAAAAAGTCTAATAGCATCCAAAAGCCTTTTCCCTTAGATCTCGATCGCTCTGACTATGCCGGATTAAATTTGAGCAATGTTAATTTTGATCATGCCAATCTGAGTGGAACAGATTTTAGTGATGCCATTTTAAATCAGGCTAGCTTGATCTGGACTGACTTAAATGGAGCTTTATTAGCAAGAGCTAATTTTAGTCAAGCTAAGTTACATTACGCTAGTTTGTTGTGGGCTGATTTGAGTCAAGCAATTTTAACGCAAGCCGATCTTAGCTGTGCCAAATTGAGCCAAGCCAATTTATCTAGCGCTTTGTGCCAAAGAGCCAAATTCCAAGGTGTATTTTTGGATGGAGCACAATTAACTGGCGCTAACTTCAGTCAAGCCGATTTTTATAATGCCAATCTCCAAAAAACTGACTGCACCGATACTAACTTTAACGATGCTAACCTACAAAATACAGAATTTGAGCAAGCTATCCTGCGAAATGCTGAGTTAATCGCAGCAGATTTAGTGGGTGCTAATTTCACAGCAGCCGATTTATCAGGTGCCAACATCCGCAACTCAGAGTTAGTATTAGCTAATTTAACTAGAGCTAATCTCAGCTCTGTGGATTTGAGTCAATCCTCTTTATTTGGTGCCAACTTAGAAGGCGCAATTTTGAAAGATGCGAAGTTGTTAAATACAGATCTGCGCCAGGCTAATTTGGAATATAGTCAGCTAGCAGGAGTGGACTTATCACGATGTCAGGTCGAAGGAGCTATTCTTAGTGAGGCAAAAGGACTAGATGAGGAACAAAAGCTATGGCTCAAACAAAATGGAGCTTTAAATGTCTCTTTTTAAGGTCTTGAAAAAAGTCAAATATTTATTGTGACACTCCAGCAGCCTAAAGGCGTGCTGGCTTCTAAACAACACTAATACTTTGGGTAGAAATCAGACGATTTCCCTCGAATGAGGTACTTGGGATATTAGTTCGTGTTAGACTACTTTGGCGCGTGTCGGCGCATCTACTACTTCCAGTCGAGACAGGTCGTAGATACTTGATTGCTTCAGGATATTCTGGTTTTTTATCAAAAGCCAAAACCTGCATCATGAGGCTACCTGTAATATCTCTATGTTTATTTTTGTAGCTACATTCTGGATTGGGGCAATTCCAAGTTCTTCCTCTTGGCTTGTGTCTTCGTCCGCATTCAGGGCAGGTACTAGATGTTCCTCGTTCCGAACCAATCAAAACTGAGATGCCAGACATTTTGAACTTGTAGGTCAGATAGTCAATATCTCTTCCATACTCCCATTGAGCCATTCTTTGATTGTGTCTCCTACCACAATTTTTATTTCTGACTCCATCAGGGTTGCCGATAAATACCGTATCCACGTCATGAGTTTGGCAAAACTCTACCACCTGACGAGTAGCTTGATGTCTATATTCTCGAATTTGCCTTTCATTACGAAGACAAAATCTATTTTTTGCAGCTTGTAACTTTTTCCATCGCTTTGAATACTTAGTACATTTTGATTGTTTGCGAGATAATTTGGCTAGAGCAACATTTCTCTGTCGTTTCAAAGAACGAATACCTCTGCCAGTAACAATCAATCCTTGACCATTATTCGTGCTGACAGCAGAATGATGTATTTCGCCGAGATCGATAGCTGCTTTGACCCCTGTAGTTTTCTTTTCTTCTGTGATAGCCTCCTGCTTAATATGAAGTTCAAAACCACGATTCCACACTAGAGATACTGCCCCAGGAATAAAATCCAAATCCAATTTAAAAGATAAAGGCTTTCTTCCTCTTCCCATCGGTAAAGTTAGCTTTCCATTGCTATATTTCACAGCTTGAGCAGTCCAAGAAACAGGATAAAACCTCTTAATTCGCCAAGGATATTTCATGTTTTTTATCCCCGCTCTGCGATTAGCTCTTGTGCTGTCGATGTTCGCTAAGAATGCCTGGCAAATCATTTGCACAGACTGAGAGTGAAGTTCGTATTTGCCCTTAGTGAGTTTCTGCAATGCAGTTTGATTCAACCAAGGTCTTTGGTTAATCCGACATTCTTTGTGAGTAACCATGCACTCATTCCAAACCTTCGCGGCCTCAATTTGAGCAGCCTTCAGTCTTTCAAAGACTTTTGATTTCTGGTATGGTAGCCTATATATTTTAGTGGTTTGCATTCTACTAAAATACCATCCATCAACGACATGAATCAACCATCTCAGGAGGGTCGTACAAGATACACTCATTACTCAATTGCCTATCACCTGGTCTGGATTCCTAAGTACAGGCGTAAGATATTAGTTGGAGATCTCGAAGCTGAAACTAAAAGATTGATAGCTGAATGTTGCGAACGCCATCAACTAAGGCTCTTGGCAATGGAGACAGACATTGACCACGTTCATGTTTTTGTTTCCGCCCCTCCAAGGTTTAGCCCTGCTAATCTTGCTAACTTACTCAAGGGTTATACTTCGAGATTTTTGCGCCAGAAGTTCCCCAAGCTCAAAAAAATATGTGGAAAAGATTCACTCTGGACTTCTGCCTACTATGTTGGTACTGCGGGAAATGTTTCTGCTGAAGTCATCAGAAGATATATTACTGAGTGCCAAGGAAAGTGAATTGTTCGTCTTCGAGAGGTCGCGCATTCTGAAGCTTCTTCAGAATGATTTGAGCGACCGTCGGCATCGAACCTCTCGACTCACGCGACTTTCATCCCTATTCCCTGAAGGGAATGGGAATTCCCGTCGCTTTCTTTAAA
>JASJDR010000179.1 GCA_030065615.1 Xenococcus sp. MO_188.B8
TAGGCTTTGCTGAAAAAGTTTTCTCGTGAGGATAGGGAACGGGGAACAGGGAACAGGCAACAGTTTCAGCCCTAGTTTTCGTAATTTTCCTCATCAGAACTGGTCGTAAGTACAAGATTGTTAGTGTTTAAAAGTCTATTTTCTGGCACTTAATAGCTCTTGGATAACCTTAAAGCATTGATATATCAATGTTTCGGAGTTATTCAGCAAGTCCAATAAATAATGTTGGCGACACCTAAAATGTCGGTAGGGGTTTAGCATTGCCAAACCCCTACATTATCTGTGGTATGCTTATTTCAAATTGTTATAACAACTTGCGTTCCAATCAAAATCACTTCGAATTTTTAAACATTAAATTTACCCTTGACTAATAACTTGTTGACTTCGATCCAATAATAAGTTTCTAATTAATCTAGCTGCCATTTTTTGCGTGAATTTTTCCGCTACAGTTTGCCCAAGTTGCTGAGTTTCTGGCTTGCTAATTATTTTGACCACAATAGACACTATCCGAGTCGGATCAAAACCCGGGGTTTGCTGCAAGAGTTGCAAAATGTTTTTCAGATGGGTAACTGCATAGGAATCTTCTTGTAATTCGGCGGGGATTTCTTGCACTGCTAAACCAACTCGCTGGCGTACCGAAGTTGAGACATTGAGCCAGGTTCTCCGTCCCAAATTATCTAAAGCATTGACAATTTCATCAGCCAAGCGATCGCGTATAAAGGTACCTCTTTCAGAAAATAGGTAATCTAAAGCTTGATTCACAATCTTATCAAAGTCATAATCTACCGAGTTATTGGCGTTGCGCATCAAATTTTCTAAACGATGCCAACGGAAACCTTCTTCCTTAAAGAGTAAATCTTTGAGAGAATTGCGTAATTCTGGCGCAGGATCGGTTAACAAGCGTTTGGCGACATAGGGATAAGCTTTACTGAGAACTTTAAAATCAGGTTCAATGCCGATCGCGATGCCTTCTAGAGTTACCATAGAACGGATAATCAAAGCATAGTAGGCTGGTACGCGGAAAGGAAATTCGTACATCATCGCCGACATCTGATCGGTAATGCTTTTGAAATTTAACTCAGCAACACTCGCACCTAAAGCATTACCAAAAACATTAGTTAAAGCAGGAACAATTGGTGCTAGATCCGTATCAGGAGTCAGAAAATCTAGTTTGACATAATCAGTAGCTAAAGATTCAAAATCCCGATTCACCAAATGGACAATTGCCTCGATCAAACCATAGCGTTGATAGGGTTTAATCCGACTCATCATCCCAAAATCTAAATAAGCTAGTCTGCCATCGGGCATGGCTAACAAGTTACCAGGATGGGGATCGGCATGGAAAAACCCATGTTCTAGTAACTGTCTCAGGGAACATTCGACTCCAACTTCTACTAGGTGAGTTGCATCAATCCCTTTGGCTTGTACCTCTTTGATATTATTGAGTTTAGTTCCTGTAATCCACTCCATGGTCAAAACCCTTCTGCCCGTATATTCCCAATAAATTTTAGGAACATAGATTTCTTCCATGTAGCCGTAGAGGTTTTTAAATCTTTCTGCGTTGCGCCCTTCTTGAGTATAATTAACTTCTTCAAAAATTCTTTCTGCTAACTCGTCAGTAATCGCAATTAGGTTAGATCGTACCTGTTTAAAATTATTCTGTACCAACCTTGCCAGCGATCGCATGATATAAATGTCTAAAGCGATACGGCGCATTAAATCCGGTCTTTGTACTTTTACTGCAACCTCTTCCCCAGTTTTGAGCTTACCTTTATATACCTGCCCTAAAGATGCAGCAGCAATGGGTTTTTCTGATAATTCAGCGTAGATTTTTTGAGGAGGTTGCCCTAACTCTTCTTCGATGAAGCGAAAAGCGATTTCGTTAGGAAAAGACGGTAATTGATCTTGTAACTTGGCTAATTCTTCTAAGTAAATAGGAGAAACTAAATCTGGTCTAGTAGATAAAGCTTGACCAACCTTAATATATGCAGGGCCAAGTTTAGTTAAGACCGATCTTAGTTGAATTGCTCTACCGCGTTCATTTTTGTCAGAATTTCCTCTAACCTTGTCCCACCATAGACCGATAGCATAGGTAGCAAAGCAAAAGAAAATGTTGATTACTCTAAATAAAACTTGAAAGGGACGTCTGCGGTACTTACGATTAATCCTTTCTGCATCATAGCGCCATTCTGCATTGGGTTCTTCGAGATCGATATCAATAGCTGTATCAACATCAACAGTTGTCTCAACTGTTGTGGTGGAGAAGTCGCTAAGATCTGATTTTGGCAAGGTAGCAGCAGGCGTTAATGTTTTTTGAACCATGGGATTGATGCTGAGGTTAGCAAGTTTTGTAAACAATTGTAACAATAAATCGGGTGATCAGCTTTAAGTTCACCTGAAATCTTTTAATTTCAATCTTAAATTAGCAATCAATTCAAGAATATCAAACTATCATTGACAGAAAGGCGATCGCTTTATAATTCTATTTCAGATAACAACCAAATATCTAGATTCGAGACATCGCATTTCATTCCCGCATCGTTAGGAAGAAAAATTGGACATCCTGCATCTATAGCTGTAGCTATATGCAAAGCATCGATTAATTTTAGATTTGTTTGTCCTCTCAATTTTGCTGCGGTAATGATGATGTTCCGATTTGGAGAGATAAAAGTCAGATTAGGAAAGTTAGGTAATTCTGAGGCGTATTCCTCTGCAATATGGGGCTTTCCCTCTCGTAAAGGCTTAACCATCAATTCTGCTAACACTAAATCACTGGCAAAACCTTGACACTTTTTTTCTTCAATTGACTCAAAAATCTTTTTAGTGGAATCGCCGAATTCAACATTTCCTTCTAAAGCGTAGATAAAAATTACTGTATCTAAAGCAATCTTTTTTCCTTCAATCTCATTCAATCGCGCCACGATTCTCTCTCGTTACGAATATATTCAACAGCATCGATATTTTGCCATAGTTGGCGATGTTTCCCAAATAAACGAGAGGTGTGATTAGCTTGAGGAGTCATAATTACTTTGCCGTTTTCTACTGTTACCTCTAATTGATCACCTGGTTTTAAATTCAAGGCTTCTCGAACATCTTTAGGAACAAGAATTTGATATTTTTCTCCTAATTTAGCAATTGTCATAGGTTTTTAAAATATTTTAGTCGTTTCTTAATTTAAAAGAGTAAGTGGTAATCTTGCTACTAGATTAAATCAAATGCTTGCTAAGTTAGGTAAGGCTTAATGCGTAAGCAGATGTTAGAAAATTTTAGCGATCGCGCCGCTATGGAAAGGCTTAACAGCGATCGCAGTATCAAACATATCCTGACGTAAGAATAGTTCTTTCTGGATACACTAGATTACATCAAAATTAAACTATTTCTCCCTTTCTACTAGCTTGAACGAGATCGCAATTCTCTTCAGAGCCGTTATTCTGTAATCGTTACGATTAGCTAACTTGTCTCTTGATTTAGCCTAAACCGTTCTTTAATCAGGTCAGCTATTTCTAGTGGCTCACTATCTTCAGCGTTGATATAACCGTCAATGGAAAAGAAGCCTGGAATTTCAGTGTTGTCAAAGCGAATTGGCATGATTTCAGCGGTCTTTTTTTGTTTCAAAAGATCTCTAATCGCACGCAATTCCAAGCCGCACCATTCTTTTTGTTCGTATTCGGCGCAAAGAAAAACAACTATGAGTTCTGCCTGGTTATGGTAGATATCTTGCAGGTAGGTATCTAAATCACCTCGCGCGAGTTCCGCTTTATGGTAAGCATCATAGAACACGCGATCGCGTCCCAGTTCTCCAGCTAATGTATCCGCGACGGTTTTGACGAAATCCCGATACTCACCTGGGAAAGATAGAGCAATGTCAAATCTTTTTCGGGGTTCAGGAACCTCTATTTCTTTCCCAGCTAGTGTTTGTTCCCATTGTTGATGCAAAGATTTTCGGTTGGGTTCAAAGCTTGCATGGTTGAGGGGAATGGAATATAAATTCAAAACCAGGTTAAATAAATTAACTGGATAATGGGTAGCGTCGCAGAAATCGCCTATCGTGCATGTTCTCAAGTCGTGGCTCCTTGCTGCTCCTTTGCTATCTTCTAAATTAAGGGAAATCAGTTTTTCCCCATTGAATCGAGCTTTAACGAGGTTTTTATCTGCTTCAAATTTTGTAGTTGGTTGGTTCCACAACCTTTGATAATCAGGTGAATCCAGCAAAATAACGTAGTCATCGGACTGAACTTGTGAAGCTTTTTCGATCACATAAATACCTGCGTCTTGCAAGTCAGAGATAAGTTTTTTAGCATAGTTTTTCCGTTCAGGGGCAAAACTAAGATAACAGCGTGGTGTGGCCCAACCTCTTCTATATCCTTTGACCCGTGACAAATGCTGTTCGTAGGTACTACGTAATCGTGCTGTTGCTTCCTCTCGTTTCAGCCAATCGGGGACATCAGTAACAATATCGGACTTCTCAAGATCGGGTAAATCAACTTTATCGCCGCATTCAGCACAAAAAGCAAAGGTTTTTTTATCTTTTATCCGACTAACTACAGTAGCACGCTCCAGTAAGTGACCATTCGAGCAGATCACAGGAGGGAAGCGAGTCACTTGGACATCGCGTTTGTATAAAAATCGCTCAAACAATTCCTGAAATTGTTCCCGCCCATAACCAGGCATCTGATCGCTGTAGTAAAGAATAAATTCGATTTCACCTTCGCGATCTTCGATCATCCGAAAACCGCAAATTTCATTCTCGCCCATTGCATACTGAGCCTGCTTTTGCCAGTGATTAATGCGGATAAATGATGGTGTATAACCCAGCAACACCACGAGCATAGCGTAGATATTTTCAACCCGACCTCGTACCACATAAGAAACGTCATCAGTAGCGGGGAAATCATCTTCAAGGGGTCGCCTTTGCTGGATAAGTCCAGGAAAAATAAGCAAAGTATCGTTATCGAAGGTCTCGCGGAAACAGACATTATGTTCTAGAAAGCTCAACACTGCTGCATCAAACAGGATTTGTTTTTCAGCTTTTTCCAGTCCTTTGAGTTCATCTTTGAGTTCATCGAAGTGATAGTTTCCTTGCAGGAGTTCACCCTCACTAATTGCTCCTAGTTCACGGGGATGTTTATCTTGTTTATTTGCTTCTAGCACGATAGAAGAGGCTAAATCGACTAGCAGATCGGGGGTAAGGAGGATATGGGATTCCCCAGCGGAACTTTTCAGAATCGTGACATAGCCGTGAGTTTCCAGGTGACCAACCGCTGTCATCATTTCGGCATCGGTGAACTGCCAGTCAGGGTCAGTTGACTGCAACTTCTGACGTAATTCTGCTGGTTGTACCAGTACCCCTTTACGATCAGTTTTTTCTTTGAGGGTTAATACATAATCTTTGATGCGCTTAAAAGTTACAGTGGTAACAGTTGTGGCCATCTCTTCCCAGGGAATTTGGGATTCGATCTGCTGGATCAGCTCATCCAGACCTTCACCACTTTTGGCACTGGTGCCTACGTAACCACCACTAATGCCGTATTTCTGACAGAATTGATCTAAATATTCTTGAGAAAGCGTTGAACCACCCCGATCCATCCGTGCACCAACTAACAAACTGGGAGGTAGTTGTGCTTTCCCTTTCAACTGCTCTAGCCAAAACTGTGCTCCTTTGAGGGGATCTTGTCGGTTAGTAGGATCGAACAAGACGAGGGAAGTATCTACATTATCGAGAAAAATGGAATGGATGGGTCGGTAAACATGCTGCCCTGCCAGATCCCATAGCACAGCTTCACATTCGGTGCCATCATCGCGAGTTTTACAGAGATCATCAATGACCCAGAACTGCTGACCGTGGGTGGAGGAATGTTCTTTGAACTCATTGTGCGCAAGTCGCCAACCTAGACCTGTTTTTCCTACTCCAGAATCACCTACCAAAACAAGCTTAGCGGCAGTATATCGGACAGACTGAGCATGAGTTTTGTTGAGTAGGACTTCTGTATCGATGTCCCATACGCGAATTGTGCTTTCGTATTCACCTAGAGTAACAAGACGTGGGACATAAGGGTGGAAAGCCAAACTGGTTATCACCCCACTCATATTTGTTTCATGTAATGCCGCTACTACTTCCCAAGTTTTAGTGTTCCAAATGTAGATGTTGTTTGAACGAGCTTTTGATGCAAGTAAATCCCCATCAGCAGAAAAAGACAAGCTTCTAACACCTCCGGTATGCCTTTCCAAAGTTTTAGTAAGCTTTCCCGTAATGAAGTTCCAAATCTTGATGGCATGATCGGCCGAAGCAGAAGCTACTATAGAGCGATTTGGCGACCATGCTACGCTATTAACCCAACGAAAATGACGCTTTAACTTACGTTCTATCCTTACACTCTCAGTATGCCAAATAGTTACTATGCCATCTTTGGAACCTGAGGCTAATTTGTTACCATCAATTGACCACGCTACAATACTAACTGATTCTTTCAAATTAAGTATATTTAATATTGCCCATGTTCTAGTATCCCATACACAAATATTACAATCTCTAGAACATCATGCTAGCTTTTTTCCATCTGGAGACCATGTGACACAATTAACCCAATCGAAATGTTCTTGCAATTCTTCAAGAACTTCCCAAGTTTCAGTGCTCCAGATGTAAATTGTAGTATCATTAGAACACGAAGCTAACTTTTTACCATCTGGGGACCATGACACACTGACAACTGTATCTTTATGCCTATTAAGTAAAGCAATACACTCTCCTTTTTCTACGTCCCATATACGAATGGTCTTATCATCAGATGGTGAGGCTAGGAACTGTCCATCGGGTGACCAAGCAATACGACCAATCCAGCTTGTATGCCCCCGCAAAATACGCTTCAGGGTCAGACCTGGCACAGGACTTTCACCCACCCGCACACCATCAGCAGGTTCGGGGTCGTAGTTCGGCAGGTCGGGGAGGAAGTCAGATGAGGACATAGCTAAGGAATGGTCAGTGCTTTGGTTTTGGTGAGCTAGTTGGGGTTGCTGTGGGGCTGTCTATATCAGGTCAGTTTTGTTCAATTTTGTACGAGGCAGGAATCAAATTTTTACCCAATAAAAACTTCATTCGTTGGATAAAGTGCTTATATATATATTATTATATATGTATTAATCGTATTACGATTTAAAATCTATTCTAGAAAAATAAGTAAAAAAAAAGTTAAAGAATTTTATTCCCCCAAATTTGGGGGTTAGGGGGCTGAGATCAATTATTTTGCTACGTTGAGAATATGTCACCAAGTCCACTCCTCCTCATCCCAACTATGCTCTAAATAATATCCCATTAATAACTCTTCATTTTCATTTACTCCTGCTGCGATAATTGCTTCTTCCCAACCTTTTCGGGGATTCTCTGCTATGGGAGAAATGATTAAATGATTATCTTTGACCTCAAGATTTACTTTCTCGGCAAAACCACATTGCTCAATGATTGTTTTAGGAATAATGATTCCTTGAGAGTTGCCAATTTTAGTGATTTTCGCTTGCATCATCCATAAGTCATAATAGTGTTTTAATAGTCATTCCAAATATAGTAATCCTAAATGAAATTAGAGATGTAGTGCGAGCGTCTCGCTCGCGAGCAAGATGCTCGCACTACCAAGAATTCTCACAAATCAAATAAGATTGCTATAGAAACCTTACGTATTCAATGGGTAGGGGCGAAAGTCCTTTCGCCCCTACAAATTATGATTCTCAGCCTATATCTCAACGAAGAACGTACCATTGATTGAGAGGCAAATCGTGATGTGTCTCTACTGGTAAATCTGAATTAATTCCAATTATCTGTAGCTTCAATCAAAGCATCACGAATACCTGGTTCACTAATAGAATGACCAGCATCGCCCACTACAACAAACTTCGCTTTTGGCCATACTTGATGTAACTCCCAAGCCGTAATCATCGGGCAAACCACATCATATCTTCCCTGAACAATAACCCCTGGAATATCACTAATTTTATAAGCATTATCTAAAAGTTGATTTTCCGTTGCCATGAATCCCTTATTGACAAAATAATGACATTCAATGCGGGCAAAAGCTTCGGCAAACTCCTCTTCGCCAAAACGTTTAATGGTATCTTCCGAAGGAAATAACTTACTAGTACTCGCTTCCCAAACAGACCAAGCACGAGCTGCTTCTAATCGAATATTATGATCCTCACTGGTCAATCTTTTGTAATAGGCAGAGATTAAATCATCCCTTTCTTCGGGGGGAATGGGTTTGAGATATTCTTGCCAAGCATCAGGAAAAATATTACTAGCACCTTCTTGATAAAACCAGCGTAATTCCTTTTGTCGCAGCATAAATATGCCCCGCAAAATCAAACCCTGACATCTTTCGGGATGTGTTTGACTATAAGCTAGAGCCAAGGTACTTCCCCAACTACCTCCGAAGACCACCCATTGCTCAATCTTTAAATGTTCTCTGAGTTGCTCAATATCACTTACTAAGTCCCAGGTAGTATTTTCTCTCAATTCCGCATAGGGAGTACTTTGTCCACAACCTCTTTGATCGAAGATAATGATGCGCCATTTTTCGGGATTAAAATATTGCCGATACATAGGCGTAATACCACCACCAGGGCCACCATGTAAAAAGATCGCGGGTTTACCATTAGGGTTGCCCGATTGTTCATAATGAATTGTATGGAGGGAAGATACTGGTAATTTTCCTTCGTTGTATGGCTCGATGGGAGGATAAAGCTCTCGCATGATTGATTGATACAGGTTTTTACTCTAATTTTAATTTATCGCTAAAATAGACAATAAATTGATGAATTTAACCGAAAAATTTTTAGGATCTCGACCAGATAAAGCCTTAGAAAGATTACGACAAGTAGATCGCCTTTGGCTTAATTTGCGATCGCCAAAGCAAAATATTCCTATCCCAGAAGTTATTAAAGTACAAAATGAATCAGGAGCTAAACCTGATTTAGATATCGTCATCTGTGGGGGAACTTTAGGTATTTTACTCGGAGCAACCTTACAACAATTAGGCTGGAAAGTTGCCATCTTAGAAAGAGGAATTTTACGTGGTAGACAACAAGAATGGAATATTTCCCGCAAAGAATTGTCAGTTTTTGTCGAACTGGGAATTTTGAGTGAAGAAGAATTAGAAAATGCGATCGCGACTGAATATAATCCTGCCAGAATTGGCTTTGCTGGGGGTAAAGATATCTGGGTTAAAGATATCCTAAATATTGGGGTCGATCCTGTTTATTTATTAGAAACTCTTAAAAATAAATTTCTAGCAGCAGGAGGGAAATTACTAGAGAATACTCCTTTTAATTCAGCAAGTATTTATAACAATAATGTCTTAGTTGAAGCAGGAGATAATAAACTAACAACTCGCTTATTAATTGATGCAATGGGTCATTTTTCACCTATTGCCAAACAAGCCAGAAAAGAGAAAAAACCTGATGCAATATGTGTGGTTGTTGGCAGTTGTGCCCAAGGTTATGAAAAGAATGATACAGGAGATTTAATCTATTCTTTTACCCCAATAATTAATCAATGCCAATATTTTTGGGAAGCTTTCCCAGCTAGAGATGGTCGAACAACCTATATGTTTAGTTATCTCGATGCTGATGAGCAAAGACCTAGCTTAGAATATTTTATGTCGGAATATTTAAGATTACTGCCAGAGTACCAAAATATCTCTTTAGAAAAACTGAATTTTGAACGATTTCTTTTTGGTTTCTTTCCTGCTTATCGCAAAAGTCCTCTGCATTTACCTTATAATCGAGTTCTAGCTGTAGGTGATAGTAGTGGGGGACAATCTCCCGTAAGTTTTGGTGGTTTTGGGGCCATGGTACGTCATCTCAAACGGTTAACTAATGGCATCAATCAAGCTTTAAAAACTGATATTTTAAACAAAAAAGATTTAGCATTACTGCAACCTTATCAACCCAATATTTCTGTAACTTGGTTATTTCAGAAAACCATGAGCGTCGGCGTTAATCAAAAAGTCAATCCCGATCAGATTAATAAACTCATGAATGGAGTTTTTGTAGTCATGGAAAAACTAGGAGATGATGTCCTTACGCCATTTTTACAAGATGTAATTCAATTCATTCCCTTAGCTAAAACGTTACCTTTAGTTAATCCTACATTAGTGTTGCCAATATTACCCCAAGTAGGTATTGCACCTTTAATTGATTGGAGTCTTCATTATGTTAATTTGGCTTTGTATAGTGCCTTATATCCGATAGGCAAATTAGGAAAATCTATGATTAAAAATCTCTCAACTAAGCAACAATATTACTATCATCGTTGGTTAGATGCTTGGCAATATGGTTCAGGTAAAGATCATTAATACTTTTCAATCTGGACGTGATTTAACTATGCTTCTACCGACAGTTTCGACGCTGCCACCATAGAAAATACACCCCACCTAGTGCAATGAGCGCGCCGAAAAACTCCCGAGTTAGATCTACCTCAGAATGGATTGGGGACATACTAACCTTAGTCATGGTGAAGTGCCCGCTTGCCATGTTAGCGACCAAGCCAGGAAGCGTCGTGCTCAACTCATAAGCGCAGAAAAAAGCAGCTATGAAATAGAGCGGCCAAGGAAACCACCGCCAAATGGCCAGTCCAAACAGTAGTGCCACAAGTCCGTAAAAGGCGATCCATAGCCAGACATCCATTAGGTTGACGTTGGCATAAATCGCTGGATTGTCGTCATCATGTTGTAACCAAGCAAACACAGAAAATAACAAAAGTCCAACAAAGTTGGTTGTAGTGAAAATGATCCTGCTCATAGGGCGGTTTATCAAAGAAGATTCTTAGTGACTTAAGGTAGTTTTAATACAACTTAATAAGACTTTTATAGTCAAGCTTGTTGATAGATAAATTCTTAGTAAGTTCTAATAGCTTATTATAGGGAAACTTTTTACTTATATATCTACAAATTCAGTAGAGACTACTAGAAAACTGATTCAGTATTCATAAATTACTAGCTAGCTGAGACAATAAATAGGGAAAAGACCAGAGATACAAGGAAGGAGCGAGGGGATTTTTTGCCTTGTCCCTTTGTCCATAACTTTTGAGATTAATGAATCGCTGTTATAGATTTACTTACCCTACTTTTGTTGGTAATTTATGTTGCACAAGTATTTACAAAAACTATACTTTTAAAACTAGACACAGTTTAGTTATTATCATTCCAGAAATTAGTTATTTGTCGAATGCTTTGATGATTGCCATTCCCTAAAATCAAATGATCTAAGATCGGAATATCCAAATATTCTGCTCCCTTGAGTAGTTGTTTGGTTAACTCAAGATCTTCGTTGGAAGGTTCTAAAATTCCAGAAGGATGATTGTGAGCCACTATTAGTTTATTAGCGCCCCGTTTAATCGATTCACGAAAAATTGCCCGGGGATGAACAACAGTTTCGGTGGCTGTACCAATAGTAATTACCTGAGTGCCGATCAAGCAATTTTTCGCATCCAACATTAATACAGCAAATTTTTCTTGATGTTGCCACATGAGATCTTGACTTAAAGCCGCAGCAGCAACCACAGGACTATTAATAGCAGTTCTTTGGTGAGGTCTAAATTGAAAAGTTCTTTTGCCTAATTCTACCGCAGCAACTATGGTTGCGGCTTTAGCCGGACCGACCCCTGAAATTTGCATTAATTCTTGAGGACTGACATCTCGTAGCGCATCTACAGGATCTTTTTGATGTTGGCTAAGTTCCTGTAGTAAATGTTGCCCTAAACCAAGAGCGGAGAGTTTGCCTTTTCCCTGACCAGTACTGAGTAAAATTGCGAGTAATTCTGCTGTGGTCAGGTTTTTTGCTCCTATAGCTAGAAGTCTTTCACGAGGACGTTCACTTGCAGGAAGATCTACAATTCTTAAGCTATAGGTCATAAATAATTTGGAAACTGGTTAAATAATTGTAATTCCAATATAACTTAAGTTGCAGCATCGTGAAAAGTAAAGAGACCCAGTATACTAGGTCTCCTCAATAATCACTTATATGTTGATTCAGTAATGTCTGAAAGTTTAACTAGCTATTAGCTCTAAACCTGGTTTAATTTCCCCACTATTCGATGAAAAAAGGTTACAGCTTATAGCTAATCGCTCAGCGATTTTAATATCTTCCTCTAGTGGCAATGTTTCTTGCCATATCGCGGAATCTATTTACGCCAGGATCTTCTTTACGACGTTCTTGTAAGTTTGAACCAGCTGTACTACTTGTTGCTGCTACTGGTGCCGGTGCCGGGGTAGGTGCTGCTACTGGTGCTGGTGCCGGGGTAGGTGCTGCTACTGGTGCTGGTGCCGGGGTAGGTGCTGCTACTGGTGCTGGTGCCGGGGTAGGTGCTGCTACTGGTGCTGGTGCCGGGGTAGGAGCCGGTGCTGGTGTAGGAGCCGCTACAGGAGTAGGAGCAGGCGCGGGTGTGGGTTCTGCCACAACATTACTACCTGGTGCTACTTTTCCACCTTCAGTTGCCGAAAACTCTTTTTCCAGAGCAAAACCTTCGGGGTTTTTCAAAGTTTTAGGAAATGTTCTTTTAACTTTGACGGTTTTCTTCATGTATTTGATGTCACCCATAGTTTGGGCGTCATCTGGTTCTAGGAAAAAGTCTTTATCTGCCATATGTTGATCTCCCTTACTCTAATTTGATTTTTTTTGCTCGCTTTTAATCAAAACTTATCAAAAAAGTTGCGAAAAGTAACTTTATTTTAAAATAAATTAGCTCTGTTGTATACATTTATGCAAATTGTATGTATAGATAAATTGCCTCTAGGGTGAAAACTATTGTTGCTTGCTGCTTTTCAGACGATCGCAGATAAATTTTCTGCAGTCAGAACAATTTATACCTCAAACTGTAATGAAGCTTAGAATTCAAAAGAGTTAGCATTGTCTAAATATTCAGATAAATTTTATGCAAATAGCGATCGCGCAACTGAATCCTACTATCGGCGATATCATCCATAACGCTCAGCAAATAGTAACCTCAGCAGAAGTAGCAGCCAGCCAAAACACCAGACTGTTACTCACTCCGGAATTATCTCTCTGCGGATATCCTCCCCGCGACTTGCTACTATATCCCCGTTTTATAGATTCTCTGAAACAACAATTATACGCGATCGCGCAACAAATTCCGACCGAAATCGCCGTTTTAGTGGGTACAGTAACCGCCAATCCCCATGCTACATCTAAAGGACAAAAACCCTTATTCAATAGTATGGCGTTGTTAGAGGGCGGCAAAGTGCAACAAGTATTTCATAAACGTCTCTTACCCACCTATGATGTCTTTGATGAAGATCGATATTTCCAAACGGGAGATGAAATTAATATTTTCAGTTTAGAATTACCATCTCCTTCTAATGAGAGTATCAAGATTGGAGTTACGATCTGTGAAGATCTCTGGAATGATGAAGATTTTTGGGGCAAACGCAGTTATGAAGTTAATCCTATTGCCGATTTAGTTACATCAGGAGTCGATCTAATAGTTAATCTGTCGGCTTCTCCCTTCACAGTGGGCAAAAATAAACTCCGGGAAGAGATTATACGTCATACGGTAACTCGTCATCAGATCCCGATTATCTATGCCAATCAAGTAGGAGCCAACGATGATTTAATTTTTGATGGTAATAGCATTGCTTTAAACAAAGATGGGGTAATTGTGTCTCGTGGGAAGAGTTTCGAGTCAGACCTGGTGATGGTGGAATTAGATCAGAATCAAAATCTGATCTCTAAATCTATAGGTAGAGACCAACCAGAAATCGAAACAACAGAAGAAGCGGAAATTTTTCAGGCTTTAGTTTTAGGGGTTAAGGACTATGCGAGAAAATGCGGTTTTACCAAAGTATTATTAGGTCTAAGTGGCGGTATAGACTCTTCTATTGTAGCCGCGATCGCGACTGCAGCGCTGGGAAAAGATAATGTATTAGGAATTCTGATGCCATCTCCCTATAGTTCCGAGCATTCTATTACAGATGCGATCGCTCTTGTCAATAATTTAGGGATTAAAAGTCAAAAACTGGCAATCAAAGAAGGGATGGCAGCCTACGACCATATCTTAGAACCTTTATTTGCCGATACAGAATTTGGTGTTGCCGAAGAGAATATCCAGTCTAGGATTCGGGGAAATTTGTTAATGGCAATCTCCAATAAATTTGGTTATTTATTGTTATCTACAGGCAATAAATCAGAAATGGCAGTGGGCTATTGCACCCTCTATGGTGATATGAATGGCGGTTTAGCGGTAATTGCTGATGTCCCAAAAAGCAAAGTGTTTGATATTTGTCGTTGGTTAAATCGCGATTCTGAAATTATTCCTGTAAATGTTATCAATAAACCTCCCAGTGCCGAATTAAAACCAGGACAAGTAGATCAAGATTCTTTACCACCCTACGAAATACTGGATAAAATTCTCGATCTCATCATTGGTCAGCATCAATCAGAAGCCGAAGTTATCGATGCAGGATATGAGCCAGAAGTAGTCAAAAGAATTATGAAACTACTCTCCCGTGCTGAATTCAAACGCCGACAAGCAGCACCAGTACTCAAGATCACAGATCGTGCTTTTGGAACAGGTTGGCGCATGCCCATCGCTAGCAAATGGATCATCAATAATTAATTATCAATCATTAATTATTGCTCAGTCGGGAAACAAGGTTGGCGCTCTCTCAAATTCCTTTAAATCCAACAGATTCACTCATTTCTTTATCGGAGAGCCGTCGAGCAGATACAGTTTTGCTAAGACGCTGTATGCCAATTTGATTGAGTATGATGCCACCGAGAATTACACCACCTCCAATATATTGAGCCGCAGTAGGGACTTCTTCTAAAAGAAAATAGGCTGCTAAAATCCCTGCAATAGGGTTAAAAGCAGTAGCCAGAGAAACTTCTCCTGCTGTACTTCGACTTAAGCCATTAAACCAGAACCATTGTCCTGCCACCACAATAACTGCGCTGTAAATAAATATCCACCGCCATAGGAAGGGGGAGGTAACATCCATGAAATGCTCTGGACCGTAAAGCGAGATGGCTAAGCAAAAGAAAACAACAGTACCCAAAAGCATTCTAAAACAACTAAAAATACCAAGGGGGATCTGTTGTAAACTCACTTTACTGATGAGATTAGCAATTGCCTTAAAAACGGCAGCAATTAGAGTCAGCAATTCACCAAGCCCAACCTCCATCCCCATTCCCATACTAACCATATTGCTTTCTGGGGGCTGGAGTATAACCGTGAGGACTACACCGATAAAAGATACTACGGCTCCGGTAACAATCCAGATATTAACCCGCTCCCGTAATAACCAAATTGATAAAGCTAAAACCAGTGGCGTATCAATCTGCCCAATCAAAACAACGTTGTTGACCTTGGTTAAAGAGAGTGCGGTGAAAATCAGCGTAGGAACTATAACTGTGCCTAAAATGGCAACAAACGAGAGTATCAGCCAATTCTTCCTGGTGATTTGTTTCAACAGAGCTATCTGCCACTGACGATGGTAAATAATTCCCAAAAGTATCAATGCACATAGGTTGCCGACAAAGAGGACATTACAAAAAGAAATGGGATTGCGTCCATCAATTAAATGCTGTGCACCGAGTTCAGTCAGCTTCCGTGTAATAGCGTTTGCTGCACCAAAAATCACAATAGCAAGCAGTAGGTAAACTCGTCCAGAGGGTTGAATGGCTTGAGAATCTTGCTTCATGACAATTTTAATAAACTTTTTAATTTAATTTAATAAATTTAGCGCTTTTTAAGAAAACCACAGGCATACTTTAAAGCCTTAAGCCTATTTTGTTAATTTCTCATATCTTCTCTTTAAAAGAGAAAAAATTTAAGTTTTGTCAAGAAGGATCTCAATAGCTGAGAATTTCGATACAAAGATAAGTGATGATTTCTGTTTATCTAGCTTAAGCAGATAATCTGATTTTTCTAAAATCTGGTCAATCTAAGAGAGGTTTTGAACTTTGGTATTTAACAAATTATCTAGCCAAGTAAAAGGAAAAGCAGAAGAAGTAGTTGCTGCTGGGGAAGAGAAAATCGATGCCATTATCGATGAATTTAACAAAATGATGCCTTTTGCTGAAGAATTGGGCTTAAGTGTTGCTAGTTTTGATATTGAAGCTGGTTTACTGCCACAAATAAAAACTTCTTTAGTTGGTTCAATTGAGAATATTAAGGATGAAACCGTTGAAAGATTAATTTCAGAAAATGAGAGCAACAAACTTTTGGTAGCAATGTTTAAGGCAGTATTAACGGCAAAAAGCATTCATCAAAAACTTGAAGGCGCTTATATCTCAGTGTTGAAAGATTTAGTTATTGATATCCAACTGGGAATTCCTCCTAGCATTGCTTGTCGTTTTAAATAATAGTTTGACATGAAATTGGGTTTGCCTACCCCAATTTCAACTAAATAACCTATCGAAAAACTAATTTTGCCTATCTGACAAGGTATAGCAGTTTTTATACTGGTGAATGAGGGACAAAGTTTGTATCAATAATGGAAGAATATTTACAAGCAACAGAAATTATTGATTGGCAAAATCCAGAAGTTTTGAAATTAGCTAAAAAGCTTGCTCAAGGAACAACAAATGTCGAAAAAATAGCTAAAATTTGTTTTGAATGGGTACGAGATAAGATTTACCATAGTAGTGACTATCAAATGAATCCTGTTACTTGTTATGCTTCAGAAGTATTGAAACACAAAACAGGCTATTGTTATGCCAAAAGTCATTTATTAGCTGCATTATTAAGAGCTAATTCAATTCCTGCGGGATTTTGCTATCAAAGATTAAGTGTTTACGATGATGGTGCACCCTATTGTTTACATGGATTTAATGGAGTCTATTTACCCCAATATGGTTGGTATCATATAGATACTAGAGGAAATAAAGTGGAAGTTGATGCTCAATTTGTTCCGCCAAAAGAACAGTTAGCTTATAAATTAAATTTCCCAGAAGAAATAGATTTTCAGCAGGTATTTTCCGAACCTTTACCAGAGATTATCCAAGCCTTACAAACTTATAATACTTGGCAGGAATTATTAAATAATTTACCAGATTTAGAGTTTTTTGAATAATCTATTATCTAAAATATTGGCTAATTTTATATTAGCGATTAAGAGCAAAATATTATTAAAAATTAAGCATTAATGACAGATTTTAAATTAGAAAATGTTGTTCCTTGGGGACGTTCTTGGCAAGAGTATATTCAGATATTTAACTTAACTAATAAAAATTTACAAAAGTATATTATTGATTGTGCAGCGGGGCCTTCTAGTTTTAATGTAGAACAATATCAAGCTGGCAATACTGTCATCTCTTGCGATCCTATTTATCAATTTACAACTGAACAAATTCAGGAACGTATTACCCAAACCTATCCGATAATTATTGAAGGTTTAGAAACTAATCATCATAAATTTGTTTGGCAAGATATTAAGTCACCAGAAGATTTGGGAAAGACAAGAATGTCAGCGATGAATAAATTTCTCGATGATTTCGATACAGGATTGCAACAAGGACGATATGTCAAAGAATTGCTGCCAAATCTGAACTTTGCCGATCAGCAATTTGATATGGCACTTTGCTCTCATTTTTTATTTACTTATTCCGATCAGTTTTCCTTAGATTTTCATCTGCAATCAATTTTAGAAATGTGTCGCGTGGCTAAAGATGTGAGGGTTTTTCCTTTGCTAGAAAATTTTACAGGAGAAGTTTCTACATTTGTCCAACCAGTGATTCAGAGTTTGCTAGCTTGCGGTTATAAAGTAAAGATTGAACAGGTAAAATATGAGTTTCAAATTAATGGCATTGACACTCCCGCCGCGGGACGCGGGGGATTCTTGTCTCACAGACCAGTTACTAGATCAAACAACGTTAGTTGCAAGACCCCCGCACCTCGATCTCCACAAGTGCTTTTGCGGTGCGACCCCGCTGGGG
>JASJDR010000180.1 GCA_030065615.1 Xenococcus sp. MO_188.B8
AATAAAGCCTGAATGTATTCATCCTCCTCATCAAGAGGCGGAAGCAATGTATCCAAAAGAATTCCCATTATCTCTTCTGATAGAGCAGGATCTATTTCTCTCATGTAGTCGGTTTTGTTATTCTTGATTTCGCTCATTCCGATGGATATGGGTGATGACGAAGGAGACTAATCTAGTTAATCTCCTTGGCTTCTGTACCTTGTGCTGCTTGGAAAAAGAAAGATTGAGGCTCGATGGCACACCTACATTAACAGCAGGTCGCTCTTGTAATGACATTCTAAACCTTTTCTTCAATTCCTGCCCTCGTTGTTTACCAAATTTTAGCGAAAACTATACAAAAATCGATTGTAAAGTCTTATATTTACAGAATCTTGCTTAAAAATACTTGATTATCCCTCTAAAATTAAGTATCTCAAAATAATTTAAAAACAAAGGCGGATTTAAGTATGACTAAATTATCTAAAATAATAATGGCTAATGCTTTGGCAATAATATCAGTATTAGGGCTAAGCTTCAAGGTAGATGCACGGTTGACCAAGGTAGAGCAGTTGGGGGATATCTCTTCTACTGATGGGTCTTTGGGAACTATCAGCCAGGTAAGAGACGAAAACATGACTGCTGGCTTGACTACAGGTGCAGACAAGCTCCAAATCGCCCAAATGTATTCCCAGAAAAGAAGAAGACATAAGGGTGAGGGACTACAAAAATTCCTCGAAAGATTAGACCTGAGTGAGGAACAATCAAGCCAAATCAAAGCGATTTATCGACGATACTATCAAGCCAACCAAGAATCTCGTCAAGAACTACAAGAAGCTAGAGAAGAGATGCGCTCGCTTTTAACTAGTGAGGCGAATCCTAATCGAATCAGACGAAAACACAGAGAAATACAAAGTTTGAATCAAGAACTAGGAAATAGCCGTTTTGAAGCCATGCTAAAAGTTAGAGAAGTTTTAACTCGTGAACAACGTCAAGAAATAGCCGACATGATGGCAGAGTATAGAGGAAGACGAGGTTATTATCGTCGATAAACTTAGAGTCAGAGAATGTTTCGGCTATTTTTAATAATTAATTATTTTTCTTAATTTTGGTTGGTTAAAAGAAAAAAGTCGAGAGAAACTTAACCCTCGATCTTGAAAATTGAATACTAATTTAATCAACATTTTCTGGGAATCGAGCGATGATTTTAGCCAAATAATTGTTTATTTTATAACCCAAAAATTATTCTAATTTAAACCTAAAACTACCTTGATTCTAATTCTTCAGGCTGTTCCAACTTCTCTTCTGTTGTTTTTTTCGGCTAGAAGCGCGAACAGCTTTTTTATCTCTAGAAAGATAAGCTTATTTGGTTTTCCGAAACCTAGAGCTACTAAAAAAAATATCTACTAAAAATCATGATAAGAGGTTTTATGAGTGGGTTAACTAGCTAGAAGAAAGAGCTACTTGAAAATAAAGATTTCGGTTGATGACACACCTACATTATTTGAGCTTACAGTAAGTTGAACCTCATGAAGACATTCTCAACCTTTTCTTTAATTCCTGCTCATGGGGTTGAATTCTCATCAATTCTTCTTTCTGTCTTTATCTTAATTGCTCTGTTCTTCATTTCCCTTTAACTCAAAATCAAGTTACCGATGCCACACTCGATTTAGTTGAATATATGCAATTTTTTCTTTCGTCTCCTCCTGCTGCTATGAACATCCTTGTTGAGAATAACACTGACCAACCAGTACTTTGGATTAACTCCTTTGAGGAAACTATCGTCGTTATCCTCTACAACGACAAAAAATCTCTTGTTCGGGCTTCTCGTCTTTCTCCTCAAGACTCTATCTATGTTCCACCTGGTTACTTTCTCGAAAGACTTGACTAGATGTAACGGACTGCTTAAATCCTGAGTAGATCTTGAGGTTGAGGGTTTATGAAGTATCTTTGAAATCTATTCCTGTAACTGTTCCTGACTCTTCTCTCACTATGGGTCTTCTCACTCTAGGTATTTTATATCATTTTCCTATATTTTGGCTACACATTGTTAGTTGATCGGTAGGCTACTAGGGATATCTATTTTTTCATGTGTAGCCAAAATAAGGGGATTTGGTATAATAATTGAGAGTTTTTGATAATTTTTTCAAACTTTGTTTGACTTTCATTGGATTAGATAGTTATCTCGTTAGTGGAGGTCAAATTAATATTTAATCTTAAGTAACTGATCGCCCTTTGGATTTTCAATTTCTTCCAAGGTTCCATCGGGCCAAAAAATCCTTACAGAATCAGCACTTTCATATTGTCCGAGCCCAAAATACAGGCGGTAATGCCCTTGCGAAAACTTAGAGCCTTCAGCCTGACCAACTTGCTGTAGCTGTAAGCCATCAGGTGTTGCCACCTCCACCCGTGCTCCAATGGCTTGACGATTCCCCTCTTTGCCAATGAGCTGGAGTTGAAGCCAGTGGTGCTTCGTACCGACGTTGCGGTACAGTATAACTTTCGATTTTGGTAAGCGACGTATTTTATCATCACGCGAGAATATCCTTTCTCCTAGATGTCTCAATTTAGAGGGAATCCATCCAAAGGGTTTATCTTCGATCGCGATCAAAAGATCGCGATCGCCATCGTTATCGACGTCAAACCAGGTGGAGAAAGGCTTAGGAAAATATTTGCTTTCCAGCAGGTGCGTTGCTTCAAATCTACGATCTGAACGCTGGCGGAATATACCGCCAGGCAAAACATGCAAATCCATCAACCCGTCGTTATTATAGTCAACCCATTTGGCAGTAGAAGCTCGAGCAGGTAATCCTACTGACTGCGGAGTGGTAATTTCGTAGGTTCCGTTGACATTAGTTAGTAATACACTTCCCTGTGATGATGCTGCAAATACATCTAAATCGCCATCTGAATCGTAGTCAGACATCGTTAGCTGTCTAGCTCCGCTTCGATTTTGCCCAATCAATTGTGGCTCAAATTGCCCAGAGCGATTGACGTATAACCAAAATTCATTATTGCGGCTTACCCAGAATAAATCCATATCCCTATCGTTATCAGGGTCTAGCCATAAAAATGGGCCCGGCTCAGGGATATCGAGACCCCTTTCAGCTGCAACATCAATAAAGTGACCCTTAGCTTTCTGCCAGTGAAGTTGATTCGGGAAAAACTGACGAGGAGGCTTACCTCTGCCACACACAATATAAATATCTAGTTGACCATCTTGATCAAAATCAACCGATGCTGCCTGTCGAGCAGGACAACCGTTCTTGAGAATGTCTGACTCCGCTGTCCGATCTTTAAAAGTAAAGTTGTCTTGAATCATCAATTCGTCTACGTTACGTGGATTATTCTGACTAAACCTTCCGGATGCCCCTCCCCGAGCAATAAAAACGTCAAGCTGTTCATCTCCGCTGAAGTCAGCCCAGACCATCGCATGACGATCTTTCCCTGACCATAGCCGAAAATCGTGAGTACTTGGCCGTATCAGTTCAGAACCTACATAGACTCGATCTAGTGGCAATCGCTCGTTTAGCTTAAATGTCGGACTCAAGTAATATGTGTTAGGGAGAGGGCGTACAATCAGCTGACCATTACCATGGGCTTGGAACTCGATATTTAGTTTCTCATCGTTCTCAAGGTTAGAAACTTTGAAGTTATCTTTCGTCTCAATCATCACTGCATTAGGCAAGAGAATCTGCCCTGCTACTGAGTCAGTGCCATCAATATCATGGGCGTTAATGACCAAATCTGCTTGATCAAAATAGATGTAAAGTCCAGGAGCTTCAATAGAAGGTTCGATGTCCGAAGGCTCCACTCCAGGAAACTCAGAGTTCTGGCTGAGACTTAATTCTAAAAGTTGATCTATGAATTCTCCAGAAGAAGCACGATTAACTAGAAGGCTTTGTCGAGCATTGTGATTAGTGGTGAATATGTCAAGCCAACTGTCATTGTTGACATCTACGACACCCAAATCGTTCAAATCGTAAGTTACACCCAATTGCTGTTGAGTGAACCAGCGATCGCTCTTTAAAGGATTCCGCACGCTATCTATTCTTGACCAGAGTATCATAGCCACTGCAACAAACAGGGCGAGAGTCACTAGCGTAGATATGCGAACTATTGACCGACGGAGGAGAAGTTTGCTCATTGGGTAGTTCTATTATCAAAATAAGCCAGAATCTCATGCTGAATTGGAGATATGTCTAATTGCATACTTAGACAATATGGAAATCTATTTTCAGGCGGAGAATTTGTCATTAGTTATTTAGTGTCTGGCGACTATTTTCAATTAAATACAAGCAATTTACTGTCAATCAAAAAATGATCATATTAATTAAAGAACTAAATCACGCGCTCACCAAGATTCAAGCACCATTAGGAAACTAGGGAGAAGCCCGCAAGGTGAGCGAGGAAATACCTAAAACAATTGTGGCTACGCCAGATCAGGCTACGCTCATGCCTCCTTTCAGTCGTCGCACAGTACGCCAAGAATTTGGCGAAAGATAAAGCTTGAAAGCAACACAGTAAGGGCAATGAGAGTCGATTGGAACAAGTTTTAACTTATGTTAACTCAGGGTAATTACTAACAGTTTGAAAGGAGGTTATCTTCTTTCCCATCTGCCCTGAATATGCTAGCTACATACTTTAACTGAGGGTTTTAATCTATCGGTTTTGACTAATTGGAATTCGCGCTTTCGCTCATGCTTTTTTATGAGGGGATTTTCCCCTCATACTCCCCTTATTGAATAGATTTTGAGAGGGAAAGTTGAATTAAAAAATAATCAGTAATTGTAAATGAAGTTTTTAGTTCAAATATACTAATAGAAAAAGATGAGCAACGGAGGTATTGTTACTCATCATGTGAATCTATATCAGTTGATCGTTCCTATTATCTATCTATTTTCTTGGGGGCTGCCTGCCCCCTGGGGGTTTGGGGCAGAAGGGAAAAGAAAGTTAGGCACTAATTGCTTTTACTGGAATAGTTAATTGTTTAGGCTGAAATGGATTAATTTGAATATCAACTATTTCAGCTCCTTCTTCCTTTAAATCTTTGATATAGCCTTTTAATAAAGATTCTGCTTCCCAAAAGTTATTAAAATCTCCAAAATAGTAGATATATCTAGGTTTATTAGTTACAATTCTTATCCACCAATTAAACTCCTGCGTTTTTATATTCATGTTTTTGCCTTTTCTGTTTTGTTGAAGATTTAGAACTGGGGAAAAAGTTAGGAAGTAACACTCAGTCTTTAGCTTTCTATATTTCTACTGAAATCTACTAATAGTAAACAATCGAGTAAGTTCATAATCAATATATTTGGTACGAATATACAAACTTCTAGGATTAGATGCGAAAGGAAAGTTGAGTATTAAAAAAGCGTTGTTTTCAGGGCATGGTTCAAACGAGGGTAACACTTTCGGTCAATCATCAAACCTTCAAGTTCTTGCCAAATAAGCTTTTGTGAGATCTGAACTAGGCTCAAAGTGTTACCCTCTCACTAAATAGTTTGAACCATGCCGAAATTACTATCCTTTCTAGATCTTTTTAGTTTTGGAAGGTTAGAGAAGAAGGATGCTTATAAGTTTGATCTTGATCTTTTTTGTAATTCTCGCTTTGTATATTCAAGATAGAAGCAAAAATTATTATGGTTAGAATCATTGATAAATCAAGCGTTATAGTAATCATTGCTACATAGAAAAGTTTAGACTTTTCCTGAGTATCCATTTTTCAAAAAAGGTTTATTTAGCTAGATTACTATGGATAATTCAGCAAATTATATTTTTTCGCTAATGTTTTACAAAATAAGATATTAATAAAATAAGACATTAAAAACAAATATAATTACAGCGTTTTATAACTTGTAAGATAATTAACTTTGAATTTATCTGTGCTACCTGCCCCCAAATCCCCAGGGGCAGATGGGAAAGAAAATCACTATAGCAATCTGGCTTGAAAACTATTTTCTGTAAAGGTTTTATATTAAAACCTTTCTTACACTTCCCCTTGATGGAACCCTTATTCCTTGGTTTGGCGATAGATTAAGTACTTTTTGAGTTTCATTTAATTCATTAAGAATCTCTATTTTTATATTCTTCTGCCCCTTCTTGTATCTTCCCAAAATCAGCTTCTTTCATCGCTGATTTTTCGATTTCAGCAGCCCCCCAGGGGGGCGGTTAGCGCAGGGGTAGTGAAAATAACCGAGCGGAGCAAGCACGATCTAGGGCGAAATCAAGGTAGAATAAGGGTTTTGAGTCAATTACTTGACGATAGCTTCAAATTGAATTATAAATTCAAGACGAGAATTGATTTGAGACTACTTGAAAAAAAGTATTGTAAATTTTTTAAGATTGAACGAGGGTAATAATCTCAAGAGCTTCTTTTTTCAAGGAGAAGTAGATTCAGTAGCTCGGTCAATTCAGTAAGCGAAAATTGCTTGACTAAAACTCTTTAGACGAGCCTTATGAAATCCTTTATATTTCAACTGTCAACATAAAATTAATTCTCGTCTGACTTCAGAATTTTCTTTGACACTCTATATATTTCATAAGGCGAAACAAACTCAATCTCATTTGACTCGCTCGAACGGGTACTATTCAGACCTCGACTTTACATAAGTTAATTTCTTTTCCAATCGACTCTCATTGCCCTTACTGTGTTGCTTTCAAGCTTTATCTATCGCCAAAATCTTGGCGTACTGTGCGACGACCGTCAGGGAGGAAAATGCGGAGCCCCAACTGGCGTAGCTTCAATTGTTTTCAGGATTTTGGCGGTTGAAGCGTTTTGGAAATATGTAGCTTCACTCTGACGACCAGAAAATCAGCACAAAATTGCAATTTTGTGCAACTTTTGGCAACTTTGTGCACTCAAACTGCACAAAAACTCGCTGGAATTTGTCAACAAAATTCCTTTAGATATAATCTAATCTTATCTTATTTCTTTTTTCGATAATTCAAACTTGATTCTTTGGGCAAAAATGTGCAGAAGTGTGCAGAAGTGTGCAAAAAGTTGCATTTTTCCGCTCATTTTCTGACTGTCAATTTGGGTAAAAATCAGGTTTTTTGTCGGGATTTTTGAATTGCTTTTGTAGTCAGTTAACCCACTTTTGATTAAATATTTTAGGCCTTAAGAAAGTCTAAGTGGTCAAGGATTATTAATCAAGCTTATACTTCAAAAACACTAAGCTGGAGGAGTTATTCTCATCAATCATCTTGATGACCCTCAAGTCTCGGCATTTTTATTTAATCCACAATTACACGAAAGGTAAGCAATGGGAGAAGCTAAACGTCGTCAAAAATTAGACCCTCACTTCGGTCAGAATTATCCTGCTGGTGAAGAAAATTGGGTTTTTACCAGCGCATCAGAACACATGGCGATTGGCAACTTAAACGATTGTTTGCACATGGCAGGTTTGACCACCACACAACATTACAAATCAACTTATATTGACCCTTTGTTAGGGGACTCTTTATCCGAGCGAGAAAAATCCAACTTGATGAGTGCGCTTTATCTAAGTCGAGCCAGGGTTAATGATGAACTCTATTCATATTTCTTTAAGAAGGCAGTTAAAGAAGGAGAAATATATATAGATGTGAACATCAACAGAGATGAGCGACTAAACTCTGAAGAGATAGACGAGCTAGAAGAATTATCTATATATGAAGAGATAGATCTAGATGAAGAAGAAGACGAAGACGAACCGTTTTATAATCACATAATCTATAACCCGAAACGAGCGCAGTCTTTTCGTGAGAATGGTTTTTAGGTTATATATATCCTTTAGAAAAAGGTGAGAACACATATGCCCGTTATATATATCCTTTAGAAAAGGGTGAGAACCGTTTCAGGCTCTTGAATTTTCTCATCCCGTTCTAACCAATGAGCGAAAACCTGCTCTCGTCCATCGTACCCAAGCTGACAACCGCCGTAAACTCGTTGTTTAGATTTTCTACCACCTCGCCAATATAAAAATTCGAGTTTTAAGCCGAGCTTTTTAAGTATTCTTTTAGCTACCGCTATAGCACTATCTTTTTCCCGATTAATATTAACCCCAAGCAAAATCTTAATTTCGTACCAATATTTTTTGACCATCTCCCACCAATCAGCTAGAGAGTTGGCAGTAAACTTAGCATCGGGGTCGAGGAATTGTTCGATGTTAATAATCTGTAAGGCTTTAACTTGAGCTGAGAGTGTTCGTTTATTAATATCAGGTTTAAAAGCTTTGCCGTTACTGTTCTCAGTCAATTTAGCCAGACTCCGTCGATCGCGTTGTGCCAAATAAATATTACCGATGGTGAGGTAGTAATGTAGTTTTAATTGGTTGTCCCAGCCCCGATCGTCTTTGGCTACTAAATCGGCGGTTACTTCTATTCCATAACGAGACGCTAAGTTACCTTTTCTTTCCTTGAGTCGTTCGGTTTTAGTTTTGGCTCGTTTGGTTTTTAATTCCTCTAACTCTCGTTCATTAGGAGCTTCTATGTCTGAAACTTCTGTACAGAACTGTTGATAGTTTTCAGTACGTACTTGTTTAAGTTCGATGTTTACTTTATCTGGTTGATCTGGGTTGTCAGGGTATGTAAGCTCGTAACCTTCATCAATTAATTTACTAAGAATGGATGCCCGATAGTTATTCTTACCATCGTTGATTAGGCAAGCTCTTTGAGCCCAGGTGTGGAATGATTCACGGGAGTAATTAACGTCTAATTCATCAAAGTCATTAATATCTGCTTGCTGTAGCAGCCTGATATTGGCATTGGTTAATTTATGCTCGGAGTAGAGTAAGCTCTTGATGGAAGTTGCTCCATTACCAATTCTGTTACCTTTGGCAGTGGTCTTAATCCAAATATGACGGGGTACATTATCTCTTAAGCGTTCGGTGGTTTGACAGACTGCATCGACGGTTTGTACTCCCATAGCAATACACCAGACCGAATTAAAGTGTCCCTTGATATCGATACTTACTCCTGTTTCTATGACTGGAGAACAAATAACAATGTCGTAGCCCGATAAAACCCGATCTAGTGAATCCATACAGCCATAAGCTGGATGTCCTGGTTCAGCTACAGATTCAGAATCGATTCTGAGTATTCTCAGTTGTTTAAATTTCTTTTTCAAGTAGGATTCGAGGTTAATACTGCCCCATTTAGATTGGGCTTTTTGTCCTGTGGTATGAACTATGACGCGGAAGCCTTCTTTGATATGCCTAATCAGAGCATCGATTAATTTCCTGGGGTCATTACCCGAATAACTAATTAGCTTTCTCTTACCTTTATTGGGATTATGTTTATTTTCAACTACCCAAGTTTCCACAGGAAAGCCGATTAATGCCCTGACATAATCTAGGGCAATGGGGGATAAATCAGCATCAGCGAGAATTACTCTTCCTCCTGTACCCACGGCGGTTTGAAGAAGCTGCTTAAAGCTGCTGATAATAGGTACTCGGTTCTTCTGACAAGTATCGGAATCGAGGGTATGCCAGAATACTTGTTCCGCTTCATCGATAATAACTATGGCTTCTCGCCATTCATCGGGGTTAAAGGGTGGGTTGGCGTGAGGATGAAGTGAATCGATACAGAGGGCATAACCTAATGAGCCTTTAGTAACACTGGTTCTAATTTCAGTGCGGTAATCAATACCAAATCTGTTGGCTAAGGTAATGGCTAATTGTTCTCGATGGGTTAGGACTATGACTCGCTGTCCTTGAGCAATAGCTTTTTCGACCCTTCGAGCTATCCATTCGGTTTTGCCTGTATTCTTGGCAGATTTAATCCCAATGACTTGGGCAGTAGGAGGAGCGACTAAATTTTCATCCAGATAACGCTCATCGACGATTAATGGCTTGTATTTGGATAAGTCGAGGAATTCTCTCAAATTGAATTTAGAGAGGGGTACACGGTTGGAGTAGAGAGTGTGGAAGAAATCTACTCCTTTAGCGACGATTAGGTCATCTACTCCTTTCTCTTTCGTATTCCAATTAATTACAGATACCTTACAGCCTTGTTGGGTAAATAATCCTCCTGTGGTTTTAATGGCTTGTGTTACGTTTTGTTGAGTAATAAGTTTTGTATCATTATCAAAGCAGAAAATTATTTCTCTTCCGTTCTCGGCAAACATTTCTAGGTCGGGAATTAGATAAGGTTTACCAATTTTTTGACCCCAATCGTTTTTAGGTTGGCGATAACCACCATAAATTCCTGGCAGGGCAACTGCTACATAGTTAGCGGTGATCAAGCAGCCTGCTTTTTTCGCTCCTTCGGTAATGATTAAAGGAATTTTTGTGTTGCCGATCATCCATGCCCAAAAGCCTAACGCCCTACCATCAGAGGTAACGGAGATGTTTTTTGGTAGGGGAACTTCATAACGATTGGCTATGGCTTGCCAGAGGTGGAGGGGGACTTTAAGAGCAAAAATCTCTGTATTAGCCTTGGGTGGATGCTCGTATTTAATCCGCTTGTTTTTGGCAGGAGAATTACGGTCAAATCCTTTGGGTTTTTCCTGATATTGGTAAGGCGTATCAGGCTTAAAGCATCCCCATTCTGAATCCTCGCCAGTTAGGACATTTACACCACTACACCACCATCCGCCGTTAAAGAGGTGGGCATATCTATACAGCCATTTGTCCCTTAACCTGCCATCGTTACGCCGTTCACTGTTGGGCAGTGCGTAAAGTAAATATTCGTGGGGTTCATAGCCATTAAGTGAAATTAGGTTTAGAGATGTAAGTAGGGGGTCGATCTCTGAACCTGTAACCCATTCATTTTTGTGAAAATCAATAATCATCAGAAGCCTCTGTATAAATTTTCGGGGCTTCTACGGTTTTTTCTGTTGATGAAAATTGCTATCCTTAAGGTACTTTTTTTTAATCTTGGTTAGAGTTTTTTGTGGGTTAAGGAAGTTGGTAGCTTCCGTTGTCAGATAGAAGTTGTGGATATCAATTCTCTGCTGAAGACCGCAGAAAGCCTAAACCTTTTTTTTTGTAGTTTCCTCAAGCCAAAAGCAAATTGAACGTTGCTTTTGGTAGTGCTAAGAGCAATGATTTGGTGTTAGTATTTTGATACTTAGGGTTTTTTCTTGATTTTGGTATTTTTATTTCATAGTAAATTTTATATCATAAAATTAATTAATTAGTTAATCAAAGTTAAAAGATTTGAATTTAAACCAAGCTTTTGATCAAAGTCTGAAAGATTATGGAGTCAGCGCAAAGTTGCTGTCTGAGAAATCTGGTGTGAGTGAAAGAATGATTTCTCAATTCAGAAATTCTCGCCAGCGAATTTACTCAGACACTTTAGAAAAGCTTTTACTAGCACTTCCCTTTGAGGTCAGACTACATTTTTTGAGCTTGGTGCTTGGAGTAGAGATTACGCCAGAGAAATTAGTTGTAGGAATGAAAGAAGCAGAACTTTCATCCTTGCTCAATGCCATCGCAGATAAGCTTTGCCCAAAAACTCAAGATTCTAACATTTCATTGAAAGAGAAAATAGCTTCGTAGGTGATTCCTTTGCCTAAAATGTTCAACAAAGACCTGTGACCGCCAACTCTTTTTTGGATGCACCCTCTCCGCTCCTTCCACTCCGTTCTAGTCGCTCCAGGCTGCTTGTTCAAGTTTTTCTCAATTTCTGATTATCCTTTCCCCAGCGTTTGTACAAATCCAATCTTGACTTTGCAATCATTACATCAATTTGTTGTACAAAGTGTTACCCAAGAGTTGGGCGTAACGTGTGAGGCTATTTCATAGCGCGGAATCATGGAGCGTAGCGCAATGGTGAAGCTACTTTGTGAGATTTTGAGTCTGAGGTTTTAATTTGAACCAATGCAGGTCACTGATTTTCTGGCTCAGAATCTTACCAATGTAAGGGGATAACATAAGCAATTATACCTGGTTTGGCTCTTCAATTAGAAAGCGATACCCTACCAATTTTCCAGCAATAAATATTTTCTTGATGATTTTAAATTCATCTAGTCTTTTAAGGGCGCGAGAAACCCGTGGTTGTTTGTATTCAAGGGAACGGGCTATTTCCGCTTGAGATATTTCTACTGTCTCACCATCAGCGTTAGATAAGAGAAACAGAAGTACTCGATAATCTTCTCCCCGTAGATTTTTATGTTGAGCAGCTTTTCTAATCCAGTCTTTGAGCATTAAAGTAATTTAATACCATATTTGTTAGTAGCATATCATATATGATACTAAAATTCGGTCAAAATCAAGTCAAAAAACCCCCTTTTTTCTGGGCTATCAACACCTATCCAGGGGTAGGCTCAAGTATTGATTTATCTCGTTTTTAGCGATTTTATCTTCGTCAAAAATCATCGACTACCCCATGCTACCCCGTGGGTACCCCGTAGGGTATACCATGGGGTACCCCATGGGGTAACGGTTCAACTAAGCTGACAAAATTAGATTAGATGTCTATCGGTTTATGGATCGAAAGCTTCTGAAAAGGCTTCTTTAATATTTTTAGTTGATGAGGGTAATTGTTCGTTCCAGTCTGATGATTGTTTATCAATAGCCCAAGCGATTTCTCCTCTTTTTCTCATGCCAACGCGAGTAAACACAAAACCAGCATCACTAAATTCTTGTCCATAGCTAGTAATAGTCTTTTGTGCTAATCCTAGTAAATTAGCTACCTCAGAAGTACTCAATAGCCAGCTATTTTGATAGGCTTCTTCTAATTCTCGTAAATAAGTGAGGCGACTAGTTGATGTGGGTATAAACCTTTTAACTACTGCTTCAACTACGCTAATTAAAGCGGTTGGCTGTAGGGTAATAGTTGGTTCATTCTGACTTTGAACAGAGACAGGAAGACTTTGTTCTACTTCTGAGTTAGAGTCTGTAACTAGCTGATAGGATTGATTATCTTGTTGTTTGATCAAGTCTGAGGTTACACCACCTTCTTGAAGATGAGCGTGAAGTTGGTCTAGTAACTTTAACTCCTTTTCATTAACAAAAGCTTTCCTACCTTGTTTAATAGGTTCAATCTTTAAATCCTTGAGTCGATTATATAAATTGGAACGAGCAATGTCGTAACGAGAAGGAAGTTGGGAGAGAGGAATTAAGTCAACTGCCATGAGCCAATAAATTATGTCCAAGACTGTCCTGGACAGTAACTGCTTCTTATTACTAACACATCAATCAGCCTTCGCTCTGGACGAAATCAAATCAATAAGATTTTTTTAAGTAAGAATACTCATCTAATTAACTTGAGTGATGCCAAGTTAGTTCTTTTGAGCCAACATTCCCCAAAAGCGCATAAAAGAGGAATTATGACCTGACCTCTACGCCTGAATCTAATTGATAGATTCCTATCTCACCAATAGAAACATAAGCATACGTATTTGAGTACGCAAATATTTGCATTTTTAAATAGGCATTCATTCCAACTAGGTAAAAGTTACAATGAATGCCTAACAGGACAGGTTAGTATGTTCCCGTTCTCCTAAAATTAATTATGCGTACTCAAAAACTCACCAAGTCAAGTTTTTAGATTTTTACTTATTTGAGTATTGAGAAAATGATTATTACCATTGCTTCGTTTAAGGGGGGAGTAGGCAAAACTACTACAGCAGTGCATTTGGCAGCTTATTTAGCATTGCAAAGTACTACTTTACTTATTGATGGCGATCCGAATCGCAGTGCTACGAGATGGTCAGAAAGAGGCGGTTTACCATTCAAGGTGGTAGATGAAAGACAAGCTGCTAAATATGCCAGGAAAGCAGAGCATATCGTTATTGATACCCAAGCCCATCCAGAACAGGAAGACTTAGAAGCTTTAGCGGATGGTTGCGATCGCCTAATACTTCCTTGTACTCCTGATGCTTTAGCTTTAGATGCCATGATGCTGACAGTGAAGGCTCTCCATCAACTAGGCAGCGATAAATATCGAATTCTACTTACTATTATTCCTCCCAAGCCTTCCAAGGATGGAGAGGAAGCCAGAAAAATGTTAACCGATGCGGGATTACCAGTTCTTACTTCGGAGATTAGGCGTTACTCCGCGTTCAAGAAAGCAGCTTTAGAAGGAACTGTTGTTAATGGCGTAACCGATAAAAAGGCGCGTATAGCTTGGAGTGATTATCAGGCATTAGGAAAGGAGATACAAACCAATGAGTAAACAAACCAATAAAAAGACAAGTAAGTTCAATAGCCTACTTAATGCAGCCAAAAAAACTGATGATGAAGAGGTGGTAAGCTCCCCTGAATCGAATTCCGACTTTTTACCAGTCGAAGCAGAAGAAAATCCCGTCTTGACCGAAATACCCTCTACAGTCAAAAAGGGTAGACCAAAAGGTAAACGGAGTAACCCTGACTTTGAACAAGTAACTGCTTATCTCCGTAAGCAAACCTATCGAGAGACTAAGATAGCTCTCCTACAGCTTGGCGAATCACAAGACTTTTCCGAACTAGTAGAAAAACTGCTAACCGAGTGGTTGAGTACGCAAAAACGTAAAAACTCAAAGACTTGAATACTCGGTCTAGCGTAAAGATTCAACCATATTGAGTTGCTAAATCGGATAAATCCCTTGTTAGCTCTAGATTATGTTGGTATTATCTCCTTCAGGGTTCTGCTTCTTATAATTGGCTAGTGCGTAGGTTATTAGGGGAACTACTAAAAAGCGCAATAATTACCGACTATCTAAAAAACGAGCTGGGGGATTGACACTCCCGTCGCGGGACGCGAGGGATTCTTGATTCAACCCAAGATAGCTAGATCTGTCAAAGACATATCCCCGCTAGAGCTTAGTCCACAAGCCAACACGGTCTGCCCGACCGCTAAAATATTCTTGGCTGCATTTAGATCTCTTAAATTTAAAGAGGAGCAGCTAGGACAAGTCCATTCTCGAACTTCTAGAGGTAATTTGTCTAAGATGTAACCACAAGGGTTGCATCGCTTAGTAGATGGAAACCATCTATCTATTGCTCCTATAGTTCGGTTATGCCATTGGCACTTGTATTCTAATTGTCTAAGGGCTTCACCCCAACCACAATCAGCTATCGCTTTGGCTAATTTATGGTTAGCCATCATGTTTTTTACAGCTAACGTCTCTGTATAGATGGTTTGGTTTTCACGTACTAACTGAGTCGTCAATTTGTGCAAAAAATCTTTACGGCAATCCGCTATTTTAGCGTGTAGTTTGGCTACTTTTAACCTGGCCTTATATCTGTTATTAGAACCTTTCTCTTTTTTGGGTGACATACTCCTACACTAATTCAAATAGAATATAGTGTAGGCTTCTCAACCTCACGATTGAGCATTGCTCCCCCACGCCACTTACCTAGAACAAAGTTCCCCGACAGTACGACTTGAGAGCCAATTTCTTGCTTTTCGGGAGTCCCCCGATACGTTTCTATACCTCGATTACACAGTTCTTGTGCCGAGGCGATATCTCTATCGACTTCATACAGGCACTCAGGGCAGGAGTGAATTCTATCTTTTAGCTCTTTCCTGACTTCAATGCGACAGTAAGGTTATATTGTCAGAATAATGTGGGTCGAAAAACGCTGTTATTTCGGGTCGGAGTGATTCTTATTTCAGGTCGCTACATTTACCTAATGAGGGTACATTCTTGATTAGAAATCACCTTACCGAAAACGCGGGTAAAGCCCCTCAATTCATTGATGGGGATGTAGCACGCTGGCGATTTTAATCGCAGTCTTCTTGGTTCAGTAGAATACAAAACTACTGGCTGGAAATTATCAGACGACAGAAAATACATCACTTTTTCTGACAAGAAAGGTATTGGCAAGGTTAAGCTCAAAGGTACTCGCAATCTACTCTGGTATACAGAAAAACAGATAAAAAGAGTGCGAATAGTTAAACGTGCCGATGGTTATTATTGTCAGTTTTTGGTTGATGTAGATACTAGAGAAAAAATAGAACCATCCTATTCAGAGATTGGTTTAGACGTTGGACTGAATCACTTTTATACCAATGACAAGGGTAATCAGATTGAGAATCCCAGATTTTATCGTCAAGGAGAAAAAGCACTCAATCGGTTAAATCGTCGCAAGTCCAAGAAGTATATTAAAAGTGCTAAACCTCAGTCCAATAACTATCACAAAGCAAGAAAAAGATACGCATTGAAGCATCTTAAGATAAGTAGGCAACGTAAAGACCATGCCGTAAAGTTGGCACGGTGCGTAATCACATCTAACGATGTAGTCGCCTATGAAGACTTAAGAATTGCCAATCTGGTGAAAAATCACAATCTTGCTAAGTCAATAACTGACGCGGGATGGTATCAATTCAGAGTATGGCTTGAGTATTTTGGGTACAAGTTTGGCAAGATAACTATTGCCGTTCCTCCTCAATACACCTCGGTTAATTGTTCTGAGTGTGGAGCGAAGGTAACTAAAACTCTCAGTACTAGAACTCATAAATGTAAGTGTGGCTGTGTTTTGGACAGAGACGAGAACGCAGCTAGAAACATACTCTCGATTGGATTGAGTACCGTAGGGCATACGGGATTTCAAGCTTGGGGAGATGAAACCTCTATTTTGGCTGCTGAGAAGTTGTCAGAGTAAGTTTTGTCGTTGAGCCAAGAATCCCCCGCATATCACAGCGTGGGGAGTGTCAATCCTTTCTACTGCGCCAGGGAGCCTCCATCAATAGCAAGGCACTGACCAGTGATAAAGGAAGCCTTATCTGAGCAAAAATAAACTACGGTACTAGCAACTTCTTCTACTTGACCGACTCGAACCATAGGAATGTTTTCTATTAGCTTTTTATAGAATGGAACCTCGAAGAAAGGACGTGACATATCTGTCTCGATTACACCAGGGCAGACAGCATTGACACGAATATTGGATTTAGCCATTTCCAACGCTGCTGCTTTGGTTAAACCCGCTACAGCGTGTTTACTGGCAACATAAACTGAAACTTGCTCAATTCCAATTAAACCGGCAATTGAAGAATTGTTGACGATCGAGCCACCGCCATTTTTGAGCATCTGAAGGCTCTCATACTTCATGCACAAAAAAACCCCTTTAACGTTGACATCAAATACCAAATCATAGATATCGACTGTTGTTTCTGTTAGTAGACCTCCTCTTGCCACGCCAGCGTTATTGAAAGCATAGTCAAGACGACCATAGGTAGCAATCGTCTTTTCAATTAAAGCTTGCACCTCCTCTTCTACCGTCACGTCAGTCTTGATAAAGATGCCGTCACTACCTGCTTCTTTAATCAGACGTAGTGTTTCTTCACCTTCTTTAACTCTACGGGCTGCCACAACAACTTTGGCACCTTCTCTAGCAAAAGCTATAGCAGTTGCTCGACCAATTCCTGAATTCCCACCTGTTACCAGAGCTACTTTGTTCTCAAATTCTTTCATCGTGTATTGAGTTGCTTGCTTGCTTATTCTATTACTACGCTAGAAATTAGCTCTCTTCCTATTGATGTCATGATCTGTAATAATGACCCATTTTTCTGACTCCCCTCTTTCATTGATGGGTGGTGATTCCTATACAACCTTCTCTCTATGATGTCTGGGCAGCAAGCGAAGTAATTAACCTCATCAATGAAGCTTCCTTTTGTGTAAACCTAATTAATATTTGAAACTCAATTTCTTTAACTTTGATTGTTAGTAATTGATGAATTTGTAGATTCTCAAAAATGTCAAATTTAACCGTTTTCTGAAGAGAATTAAGCACTTTAAACTTTACAAACATGAAATATTTAAGTTTACATCTATAAAATATTTCAGAATTTCACACGCCTTAAGCAAAAAATCATAGTAACTTGACCAGTATAGATTCTCTATAACTCTCCTAATTTCTCGTTGTCTCTTAACTGGAAGCTGTTTTTCTCTATTTTTCACCTAGATCTTGAGCGAGAAGTACAGTGACATCAAAATTAGTAAACAGAGCCAAACTGCTCGGATGGAGAGCATATCAAAGTCCCAAAGGTATGTGGACACTTGAAAGATCCATAGAGGAAAGAAAAATACTATTACAAGAAAAGGAAT
>JASJDR010000181.1 GCA_030065615.1 Xenococcus sp. MO_188.B8
GAGCACTTAAAAGCTTACGTAGAAAACCAAAAATCTCCTCAAAATTAGTCGCTTCGCGGGTTGCTTATTGGTTTTGATTCATCTCACCGTTAAGCCTAGCGGCTTTAACGGGAGTCCTCTCAAAACATTTTCTGATAGATGTAGAAACGAACTGACTTGGCAAACAATCGGAATTACTACCGCGATCATTATTGTTTGGTTCTTAATATTTATATTGATGGCACAAAGAATTTAGAAACTTTACCTTAAAGCGATTAATTTACTTCTTATTTAGGCGATCATCCTGTAAACCCATTCAACATCAATTTAGCCCAAAGAATACCAAGTCGATCGCCCTTTGCCATGTCGAATTAATTTTTTCATCTCCATTAACTCATTAACCCTGGCTTTAATAGTGCTACGACTAGCTTGGGTATATCTAACAATATCCCCTGTGCTGATTCTGCCATGTTCTTTAGCCAGTTCCAAAATTTGAACCGACAACTCTGGGAGATAACTTTGCATAATCCGCTCCCGTTCTAATTTGACTGCCAAACGGTCTTTTTGTCGTTTCAGCGATCGCAAAAAAAATAATAACCAGGCATGCCAATCAGGGTTTTCTGTTTTCAAGCTTTGCTGCGTTCTTCTTAAAGCAAGATAATAGCTATCCTTGTTATCTTCAATTATGGTTTCTAGGGAACTAAAGGGAACATAACTATATCCGCTTTTTAGTAACAGTAGAGTGGTCAAAACTCTCGACAGACGACCATTCCCATCTTGAAAAGGATGAATAGCCAAAAAGCGAACCACAAATATACCAATAGTTAACAAAGGATGAAGTTGTTTTTCAGCTAGAGAATTTCTTGTCCAGTAAACCAACTCCTCCATTAATATAGGAGTTTCAAACGGGGAGGCAGTTGTAAACAAAATACCAAGACTTTTTCCTTCTGGATCGAATGCTTCTATATGATTGTCCGTCATCTTATAGTTGCCACGATGCCGTTCGTCTTTGTGGCTATATTGCAGGAGCATAGAATGAAGCTGTTTGATGTAATTTTCAGAAATAGAAATCATCTCCCAACTGTCGAATAATACCTGCATCACATCAGCATAGCCAGCTACTTCCTGCTCATCGCGGGTAGTGAAAGATTTTTGTTCCAAATTACTTAGTAGAGTCTCAATTTGACGATCCGTTAATCTCGCTCCTTCGATCCGAGTCGAGGAACCAATACTTTCAATAGTTGCTACTTTTCTTAATGCCGCTAATCGTTCGGGAGCTAGCATACCTAAAGCTTTCCAAGAACCCTTAAACTCATCGATTTCTGCAATGAGGTTGAGCATTTCAGGAGTTATTTTTAGCGAATTGATGTCCACTTTAGTAATTTTGACCAATTATTAGACCAATTGTAGCCAATTAAAACCAATTAAAGCCAATTATGATTGCTCTAGTTTTATTGAACGCGATCGCTCTATAACTGCTCACTAAATGAGATAACCAGATCATTGAGAGCAGGGATCACTCTTATTCTTCTAAATCTAAAAATAGATACAATGTAGATACGAGTTAAAGAGCCATATAATTATGTCAACTGTTGCCAAGTGGGGAAATAGTCTTGCGATACGTATTCCCAAAAATATAGCGGATAAAATCAACCTCAAAGAAGGGACTGCTATTTCTATTGATGTCAGCGACAACAACATAGTGATTACTCCCAAAAAACCCAAATATACTCTAGAAGAATTGTTAGCAGGGGCAAGTAGTGAAGATTTTGATGGTGAATACGATTGGGGAGAACCAGTAGGTGAAGAAATCTGGTAGTAAAAACTATATTCCCAGTCGAGGAGATATTGTTTGGTTAGATTTTAATCCCCGTACGGGACGAGAACAAGCGGGACATCGCCCTGCTATTGTTATATCACCCAAGCAGTTTAATTCTTTATCTTCTCTGGTGTTTGTTTGCCCAATTACCAGTAAAGTCAAGGGTTTTAGCTTTGAAATACTGTTACCAGAGAAGATGCAGACTAAAGGAGTGGTTTTAATTCATCATCTCAGAAGTGTTGACTGGAAAACTAGAGAAATTAAATTTATCGAACCAGCGCCTATTTCAGTAATAGAAGAAATCTGTGCCAAATTAGAGCCTTTGATCTTTTAAATTCCCGTGAATAATCCAGAGTATGCCTGATTCTGTGGCTTTCGCGATCGCAGATTTGATACAACTTCAGAATTTGCCACTTTATACCTCCCCTAATAAGCTTGAATTCATCTCAGCAGTAGCAGAGGAATATTTTTTAGTTGATGTAGAATATATTGCAGTTATTAACTGATGCTAAATCCTGTAGATAAATGCTAAATGTTAAATGTTTATATAATAATTGCTTCTCTATTAATCATCGGATGTTATCCAGCATCTTCCAATTTTTCAGGGAATAATCAAAATCAATTAGAAAATTCAACTTCTGTACAACTTGCCAATTCATTTTCCCTGAAAGTAAATCAAAAAGCACGTATAGAGCCTGAAAACCTCGAAATCAAACTATTGGCAGTCAAGAATGTTCGAGATGTCCTGCTGACATACAGTGTATTTGGCCTGGTTTAGTCAAGGTTGTTATTAATCTGAAAAAACAGGAGCAAATTGTTGAATTGATTTTGATAGATCGAGAAGGCAATGATAATTCAGCTATGAAAGTATTTGATAATTATCTTATTAAACTCATAGAAGTTAATCCTTACCCACAAAAGAATCAAACAATTGCAATTGACGATTATAGTGCTAGTTTCATAGTTTCCCGTGAATGAAGCGATTAAGCTAGAGAAAATAGTCTGTAATCCCTAGCTTGAATCTTATTCAACAATCTCTAAGAGATCGCTGAATCTTGTTAATCAATTGATGCAAAACTTTCTGCGCCTTAGAGTCGAGATCGCATTCCTGGCATTGGAATTCCTCAATCGAGCCATCAGCCTTTTCAAGACGGATAAAATAGTTGAAAGCATCTGGCATTTCGCTGGTCGGCTGAAGACTTCTTAACCTCTCTGGCTCAAGAGCATCAATTACTTGATTAGCCTCTTCTGATGGTAAATCATCTGTCTCAATTATTCCCTGAGGACAATAGGTTGGTATTTGACCACCTTCTCGGCGCAAAAAGATTTTCATAAATTTTCCCTAAACATTAATTCCCACAAGTTTCCATGCTCGTCGGGTAAGAATAGCTTCCATACTACCTCGACCGAACATATCTATGGCAATTTCCACTGTCAGCTCAGCCCAGTCAGTAAATTTCGCCAAGGGATTGTTAATCTGTTGCATAGTTTTATACCAGATTTGACCTGCTTTATCCCAAGCATTTCCTCCGAGCATCATTGACAGAAGATAAAAGGCATGATTAGGAATCCCTGAATTGATATGAACACCTCCATTGTCTCTATTGGTAACCACATAGTCATTCATATGATATGGTTGAGAATCTTTTCCTAATACAGGGTCATTGTAGGCAGTTCCAGGAGCTCTCATAGATCTTAGAGCTTCTCCCTTAACATCGGGGAGAAGTAAACCTTGTCCGATCAGCCAATCAGCATCCCTAGCCTCTTGCTTCAGTGAATATTGTTTGGTTAAGCTACCAAAGACGTCGGCAAAATGTTCGTTGAGAGCCCCACTCTGATCTCGATATATTAGTCCGCCAGAAAACTGCACAACACCATGAGAGAATTCATGACCAATTACTGCAATATCAGAAGTTAAAGGTTTAAAGAACATGCCCCCATCTCCATAAACCATCTGGTTACCATCCCAAAAAGCATTTTCAAAGTTATCTCCATAATGAACATTTGAGATTAACTCCATGCCATTGCCATCTAGAGAATCACGTTCAAAGATATCTAGGTAGAGATTGTAGGTAGCTCCCGCACCATCATAAGCTTCATCAACTTCTCGATCTCCAGTAGCCGAATCTCCTTCTTCCCTAACCAATACTCGCTGTAAGCTTTCTGCATTTTGAGAATTATAAACTTTTCTTTTCGGTCCTGCCGCAGCTCTTGCTGTCACAGGAGGAGCGACCAAAAAACCTTGAGGAGTAGCAATTTCTCTAGCATTGCGAAAATTCTGAGCTTTTTGTTCAATACTCTCTGCCATCGCCTTTTGCTCGGCATTGCCAGACCGCTTAATTGCCTCAAGCATGTCTGGAGGCATAATACAGAGTATACAATTGCATGGTTGATAATTAGAAGCATCTGAATTCATGATTTATTCTCCTTGCGAAAGCAAAAAATACTGCCTATTTTTCTGCAACAAAATTCAAGGCAATGAAGCTATGAGCTGGATCATGCAATAGGATCTTAAATCGAAAGCAATAGACTCACGATTCTCAAGAAAAATTAAATTAATTAAAATCTTGATTCATACCTGCTCTCAAAATATCGAGAATAATGCTTTAAATCACAAAAAAATTACATTTCTTTATTTCAAATAGACAACAGTGACCCCAGAACCCCCTTCTTTTTGGGATGCGAGTTCGTATTTATCTACTTGAGGATGACGTTGCAGAAACTCATGGACTCCTTGGCGTAAACGTCCTGTTCCTTTACCATGAATAATCCAAAGTATTCCCGATTCTGTAGCTTGCGCGATCGCAGATTCGATGTCAACTTCGGCATTGGCAACTCTACTTCCCCGAATATCCAGGGTATTTTGGGAGGTGCGAACTGTTACAGGTGCTTGTTTGGAAGCAGTAGCAACAGGAGATTTTTTAGCTGGTGTAGCTTTCGATTTCGCTGGAGTTTCTACTTTTTGACCATCTAAAGATTCAATTTCATTAACTGAAACAGTCATTTTCATCAAACCAAAGCGTACTGTGAGTTGTGAGTCTTCATCAATGGTTAAAACTTCTCCTGTTTGTCCGAGACGGGGTATTCTCACTTTCTCTCCTACTTGGGGATGATAGCTAGGTTTAGACTTTTGTGGTTTAGCAATAATTTGTTTACTAGCAATTTGATTCAGAGCTTCAGTAGCTTTTTGGGCTTTTTGAGCGGTGGGAGTTCCCTGTTGTAAACTATGAATTACCTGGGCAATTTCTGCTTTAGCTTCGGCTATAGCTTTTTGTACCGCTTTTTCTTGAGATAGCTTTAATTCCTGTTCTCTAGCTTGCAGAGATTCTGCTCTTTGAGATACTTCTTCGTAGAAACGTTCGGTTTGACTTAATAATTTACCTGCTTCGGCGGCTTTGGTTTCCTGTTCTCGCCGTTGAGTTTCCAAAGCAGCAATCACTTGGTTAACATCATCAGTTTTGGCTATACCGACTAAGTTTTGCGCATCGATAATAATATCTGGATCTAAACCTAAACGTTGCGCAATAGTTAAGGCATTAGAGCGTCCAGGAATACCCCATAATAAGCGATAAGTTGGTTTTAACGTACTGTCATTAAATTCTACCGAAGCATTTTCAAATCTGGGATCTTGATATTTGAGAGCTTTGAGTTCTCCATAATGGGTTGTGGCAACAGTAAGCAAGCTATGTTCTGCTAAATATTTTAATAACGCGATCGCTAAAGCACTACCCTCAGCGGGATCTGTTCCTGCGCCAACTTCATCCAGAAGGACTAAAGAATTAGTAAGATCGGGAGAACTGGATGCTTCTTGAGGTTTCAGGGCCTCAATAATACGACTAATACGGCGTATATGACCAGAAAAAGTAGATAAACTTTGTTGTAAAGATTGTTCGTCTCCGATATCAGCTAAGACATTACTAAACCAAGGTATTTCTACAGGTATCTTGGCAGGGACAAAAATACCTGCTTTGGCCATTAAGGCTGCTAAACCAATAGTTTTAAGGGTAACCGTTTTCCCTCCTGTATTGGGTCCGGTGATCGCTACTACCCGAGTTGGCGGTTCAATTTTGACATCAATGGGAACCACAGGATTACCTTCTTCGTGTTTTTGCTGCCAAACTAATAGGGGATGATGTAATCTGCGCAGAGTTACCGTTTCTGATGGCTCGATAAAGCGCGGCGGGTTTGCTTCTAACCACAGACTATATCGGGCTCTAGCGGTTGCTAAATCTAACACAGTTGCGATCGCGAGTAACTCTTCTAAATCTTGTTGAACTTCGGCAATTTTTTCGGTTAACTCTCTTAAGACAATTTCTTCTTCTCTTTTTTGTTGTTTTTCTGCTTGTCTGAGAGAATTTCCGGCATTTACCACCGAACTAGGTTCAATATATAGAGTTGAACCCGTACTGGAAACATCATGAACAATCCCTGGAATGGTATCCTTTTGGGGAGCTTTAACTGGAATAACAAAGCGATCGCTTCTTTGGGTAATAACCGCTTCTTGTACCGAACCTAAGTTACTCTGAATAATCCTTTGTAGACTCTGACGAATCTGTCTTCGCAAGCTTTTTACCTTGGTACGAATTCCTGCTATTCTGGGGTTTGCCCGATCTGTGATTTCTCCGCGATCATCAATACAATGATGAATCTGTTGTTCAATTTCAGGATAGGTGCGTACGGTAGCAATTAATTCATTTAATACTGGTAATTCTTCTGCTTTGCTATCGATGATGCGGCGTAGATAGCGCATGCCTGCTAATGTGGTAGCGATGTCCAAGAGTTCTTGGGCAGAGAGAATCCCACCAATTTTCGTTCTCTCTAGAGCAACCCCAATATCTTTAACCCCTCTAAAAGTCCATCCTGAATCTAACTCTTGTTCCAAATTATAGATTTCAGTAGTTTGGGCTAACAGTTGTAAACTGACTTCTTTAGTTTGAGGTAATTGTAAGTTACGTGCTGCTACAGCGCCGATTTTAGTTTCGGCAAAAGTAGCCAAATGTTCACACAAGCGATGCCATTCGAGTAAATTTAGGGTTTCTTTCGTAATCAAGGTTTTACTGTTAGTTCTTTTACGCGATCGTTTTTTGACAAAATTGCTCTCTATTCATAATTATTAAAGATTTTTGTAGTTAGTGGTAGGTTGTTGTAGATAATTAATGTTTTAAGCCTAAATTAATCGTACCTATGGCTATTTTTTGGGGGAATACGCGATCGCTATTTAAGCGGAACTGGGATTTTAAATCTCTACCTCAAAAGCCAAACCTTCTTCCACAAAATTAGGGAAATTATTACGAATATTTTCTGCTTCTTCCCCAGTGGCATAAATATAAGTTCCTGGGACAGCAGAATTTTGAAAGCGGATAAAATCTGCTCCTTTATCTGCCGCCCCATCATAAACATAGAAAGCGATACCTTCTTCGGTAAAACTATTGGAGAAATTAGGATCTGCATTAATGTTATTACGTTCTGCTTCTCCAACAAAAAGGTAGGTTCCTGGTCGTTGTCTGCTTTGGAAACGGTATAAAGGAATTAACTCATCACCAGGTTCAATAGCTGCATTGAATGCCAAACCTTCTTCTACAAAACCAGGAAAATTATCGCGAATACTTTGTGCTTCTTCCCCAGTGGCATAAATGTAAGTTCCTGGGACAGCAGAATTTTGGAAGCGATAAAATGGAATCTTGCTAGAAATTCCTATATATTCAACATCACCAAGGTCGATGTCCAGTCCAGGTGATAGCTGAACAATTTCTTGCCCGTCGAGAGAAAGCCTACCTGTTGTCTGATTGTAGCCAATTTCTCCAGTGGCAGCATTCCCTTTAATAACAATTTTTTCTCCTCTTTGATAGTCGGTAATTCGATCCAGAGCGTTTACTAATCTTTGAGTCAGATCTATTTCAAAGCGATCTAATTCTGAGCCGCCAGTCAGAACGTCACCTCCTCCCCTAACAATTAGTCGATCTTGTCCGGCTCCGCCATCGAGAACGTCTTCGCCATCGCAGTCGACGATGACATCGTTACCAGCCAAACCCCTAATAGTGTCATTACCGGCTAAACCACTTAAAACATCGGCTAAATCGCCTCCCGTAATAGAATCCCCTTGCTCTGAACCGATTAGTCTATTAGACCTATCTGCAAAACCTGAAATATTAAAACCTCCATTAGCAAGAGGTGATGAACTCGCAGGATTAGTAGGATTGACAATAATTGACATTGTTATAAAGGTTTAAACTAAAGATTTTAGTACAAGAGATTGTCTGGGACTAAAAATTCAGATAAAGTACAAAACTATTTTTGTAGTAATACATATAATACCTAGTAATTACCATTTCGATCAGACAAAATTTTTAAGTTTTTTAAACATGAAACAATAATTTCTTGATCATTCTCGGTTAATTATTCCTGTTTATTTGGGGAGATCAATACAAACAGAAAAGGTTATTATTACGTTTTTTTCACTCCGATACTGTTCGGAATGCACTGCAACTATTGACTATTGACTGGTAACTGTTTACCGTTAACTGTTGAGGTGTTTAAAGAAAGACTATTTACTCAAAAGATCAATGGATGCTTGACTTTCGCAATGTTAATACTCTTTGGAGTTCAATTTTAGTTGCAACGCTAGTGAAACTAGGTTTAAAAACGGCAGTTATTTGTCCTGGTTCTCGTTCTTCTCCTTTAGCTGTAGCTTTGGCTCACAATTGTGAAGTGGAAGCCATTCCTATTTTGGATGAACGTTCGGCAGCTTTTTTCGCTTTAGGAAAAGCCAAACAAACTAATTTACCGATAGTTTTAGTCTGTACTTCAGGAACAGCAGGAGCTAATTTTTATCCAGCGGTCATTGAAGCGAAAGAAAGTAGAATTCCTCTAATTATCTTGACTGCTGATCGCCCTCAAGAGTTACGTAATTGTCATGCCGGACAAACAATTGATCAGGTTAAACTTTATGGTAATTATCCCAATTGGTATGCAGAATTAGCTATTCCAGAAGCAAATATGGGAATGTTATGTTATCTCAGGCAAAATATTATTCAAGCCTGGGAAAAATCCCTATGGCCAATTCCAGGAGTAGTGCATCTAAATTTACCTTTTCGTGAACCCCTAGCTCCGATTGCCCAACCAGAAGTTCAGGCTCTACAATTAGATTTTTCAATAGCAGATTTTTTGGCCCATCTTGCTGTTGCTAATTCTTATCAAGCTAACTCCATCACTTATCAAATACCAGATTTTACTAGTAGCAAAGGCATTATCATTGCGGGGTTAGCACAACCGAAAGATCCAGAAACATATTGTAAAGAGATCGCTTTACTCACTGCAAAATTAAATTTTCCCGTCTTAGCAGAAGCTTTATCACCGTTGCGTAATTATGCGGCTTTAAATCAAAATTTAATTGTTACTTATGATCTTATTTTAAGAAATAAAAATATTGCCAAACAGTTGGAGCCAGAAGTCATTATTCAGCTAGGAGAACTGCCCACAAGTAAAGTACTAAGAAATTGGTTAGAGCAGTTCAATGGACCTCGTTATGTAATTGAACCTAGTCCAGAAAATTTTGACCCTTTACATGGCAACACAATCCATTTACGAAGTTCTATAAGCGATTTTCACCATAGCTTGAATCTGACAAGCGATCCTGCGGTGCGACCCAGCGAAAACCCTGCTCGCGGAACGCTGGCCTTTGGTGACCCCCAAAGCTTGTCCTCGAAGGGTGAAAACGGACACCTAGAGGTATCCTCTGTTGAGCAAGTGCTTCAAGACAGCTGGAGCTTGTCCTCGAATGGGGAAAACCCCAGCATTTCCTCTCACCAAGACCGCAATGCTTTACCAACGCACTGGCTGGGAAATGTCGCTCAAGATCACGAACGCGAGAGTTTGACGAGTAACAATAAAATAAATTATCCCTATCTGCAACAATGGCTTAACTTAGATCTGCAAGGGAGAAACGCGATCGCAGATAAAATGGAGTCTTTAAATATTCTCTATGAGGGGAAAGTTTCTTGGCTACTTTCTCAGCATTTACCATCTCACACGCCAGTGTTTATCGCTAATAGTATGTCGGTACGCTATGCAGAATTTTTTTGGCAGCCAAACAACAGTAGAATTATGACCTATTTCAGTCGTGGAGCTAATGGTATCGACGGCACATTATCTACCGCATTAGGGATTGCATATAACAATCAAAGTACCGTATTACTGACAGGAGATTTAGCATTATTACACGATACCAATGGTTTTTTAATTAGAAATAAATTTCAAGGTCATTTAACGATCATTGTGATCAATAATAATGGTGGAGGCATTTTTGATATGTTGCCAATTGCGACCTTTAATCCTCCTTTTGAAGAATATTTTGCCACACCTCAAGAAGTTAAGCTGAGTCAATTATGCATGACTTACAGAATAGAACATAAACTAATTGATAATTGGCAACAATTAGTCCATTTACTAAATCCTCTTCCCAAAACAGGAATTAGAGTTTTGGAAGTCCCCACAAACAGAAAAGCTGATGCCTATTGGTTGCAAGCAAATTTATGGGAAATAGCCCAAAACTTTAATTTAGGCAATAGATAAAATATTACTTTTAATTTTTGACTTGTAACTTTTCTCTCCTCTTTTCTTGATATATATTTCTTACCTGCCTATGCCATATTGCTTTCAATTGCCCAACGAGCTAGCTCAGTACGATTATTAAGGCTGGTTTTATTGAGCATATTAGAAACGTGGCTTTCAATAGTACGCTGACTAACATTTAGCTTTTCAGCGATTTCTCGATTAGCCATTCCCTTAGCTACTAACTGAACCACTTTTAATTCTGTGGGAGTCAACTCCACATTATTGGGAACTTGAATAGTTGGAGCACCGTCTTTGCCCATCAAACGACCCTGGGATAGACGTTTAATTTGTTTGAGAGAAGATTCTACTTGCGCCACTAATTCCTCTGGTTCAAAAGGTTTGACCATATAGACATCAGCACCTTCATTTAGCCCTTTAACTCGGTCTTGACTCTGACCTTTTGCTGACAAAAATAAGACTGGTATGGTATTAGTATGAGGTTCTTCGCGAATATGCTTAACTAATGAATAGCCGTCCATTTCTGGCATCATAACGTCGCAAATAATCATATCAGGAATATTTTGATCTAAAACCTCTAGAGCCTCTCGACCATTTTCCGCTGTTACAACGTTGTATCCTCGAAATTCTAAGTAATCTTTGACGAGTAAAATTAAGTTAGGATCATCATCAATAAGCAGAAGTTTTTTATTGTCTTTTTGAGAGTTATCTTTCATAGGTAATACGATTTATCAATCTAAGTGCTGTTAGAGTCGATTGGATTTGGATATGCCAATGGTTAATTTAGGCTATGAAGGAGTTTGTGTAAACAAGATATTTAGTTAAACTAGAAACAAGCAGATGTACTTCAATAATTGTACTTTATTTAGATTAATTACTCCATAATCTAAACCTATTTCCAGTTTTTAACCTAGTTTTTTCTCGTAAGCTTTCTTTTGCGATAATAACCTTTAGTTTTGATTACGGCAAAGGTTTTACCATTGGATGATTAATAATACTTGAGTTTTTGCATTATTGTTCTTTATTTTGGAGACTTTATCTGTAAGTATAATTACTCGCAGTAGTCCACAAAGATTAAAAAATACTTTATTATTCTCTGTATTATTTTTTGCTTAGGTAGTAATCATGAATTTTTCTTACAAAAAAGTAAATCAATTAATCAAATCGCGTCGTTCCACTAAGCCTCGCTATTTTAATGGAGAGAAAATTGCCGATGAAATAGTGTGGCAGATTTTGGAGAATGCTGGTTGGGCGCCTACTCATGGATTGACTCAACCTTGGCGGTTTAAGGTCTTTACGGATGACGGTTTAAAAAAATTGGCTAGTTTCCAAGCTGATCTTTATCAGAAGCTCACTCCCGAAGATAATTTTAAACCAGAAAAGTATGCTCGGATGAAAACAAATATCCTGAACTCATCACATGTAGTTGTGATCTGTATGGAACGGCAAAAATCCGAGAAAATACCTGAAATAGAGGAAATTGAAGCAGTGGCTTGTAGTGTACAAAATATGACATTAACTGCAGCTGCTTACGGTATTTGTAGTTTTTGGGGTTCTGGAGGTGTTACCTATACTCAGGAGTTAAAGGATTTTCTGGGTTTAGGAGAAAAGGATCTTTGTTTGGGATATTTATATTTGGGCTATAGTGACCGTCCTGCTACTTTGAGTCGTCGCGATCCGATCCAGGAAAAAGTTGATTGGATTAATTCAGTTAACAGTTAACAGTTAACAGTTATCAATAGGAGTAGTAATTTTTAACAAATCAATAAAGAAAGTAAGTACTATTACTGCTGTGCAATTGAAGATCTAATTTTAGAATTAGTTTAAGAAGTTTTTTTTTCATCCCAATTATGTAACTTTAGACCATAAGACTAATAAAGCTCGTTGTCCTGAAAAAATGTTTGACTATGACAACTTAGAGATTATTTGTTGGCGATGTAATCGAGAGAAGGGAGATAATAACAGTTTTGAACTACAGTATAACCAAGATTATTTAAGTTCTTTGGCAGATGAGGCATTAGCTCGTTATCCTACTCTCTGACTGATTAAAAGCTAATATCTATTTAAAAGTGATATTTTCAACTCTTAGTATTTTAATTATTCTAACCACTGTTCAATAGATCTAAGAGTTGTTGTTCTGTTAATTCTGTAATGCCTAAGTTACGGGCTTTGCTTAGTTTGGAACCAGCATTTTCTCCTGCTAATAAATAGTCAGTTTTTTTGCTGACTGAACCTGTTACTTTACCGCCGGCTTGTTCGATTAATTCTTTAGCTTCATTTCTTTTTAAGCTGGTTAATGTTCCAGTGATCACAAAGGTTTTACCTGCAAATATTTGAGTCAGATTAGATGATTCTTTCTGCTGTAGATTAGAGGTAGAAGATTGTTGACTAAATTGTAAACCTGCCGTCTTTAAAGCTATGACTAATTCTTGATTAGCATTATTTTTAAACCATTGAAAAACTGATTGGGCAATTTCTTCACCAATACCATAAACAGCTTCAAGATCGTAAATAGAAGCTTTAGCTAACTTATCTATATTAGGGAAATTTTCTGCTAACAATTTAGCATTAACAATCCCTACATAACGAATCCCTAAACCATATAAAACTCGGGCATAGGATTGATTTTTCGATTCTGCGATCGCGTTAACTAAATTCTGGGCTGATTTGTCTCCCATTCTCTCTAAACTGGCAATTTCTGCAACCGATAATTGATAAAGATCGGCGATCGATTTGATTAAATTACTGTTAATTAATAAGATAACTATCTTCTCTCCCAAACCTCTAATATCTAAAGCGTCACGGGATGCCCAATGGACTAAACTTCCTCGTAAGATAGCAGGACAGGAACTATTAACGCAGCGAGTTACTGATTCCCCAGTCGGGCGGATTAACTCCGAATTACATTCGGGACAGTAACTGGGCATCTTATAGGCTATAGTTTGAGCGGGGCGCAATTCTTTAATTACCCTCAACACTTCAGGGATAATTTCTCCCGCTTTGCGGATGACTACGGTATCGCCGACGCGGATATCTAATTGGGAAACTCGATCTCTATTATGTAAAGTTGCCCTTTGTACCGTCGTTCCAGCTAATTGTAATGGCTCCATAATTGCCATTGGTGTAACAGCTCCAGTACGTCCTACATTGACAATAATATCTTTAACTACAGTGGGCGCTTCTTCTGAGGGATATTTAAGAGCGATCGCCCATCGGGGAAATTTTTGGGTGAATCCCAATTGTTTTTGCAAAGCATAGCTATTTAATTTAACGACTACGCCATCGGTCATATAGGGCAGATTATGTCTTTTGCTGTCCCAGTCAGTAAAATATTGCGCAACTTCTTCTAGTGATTGACAGAGTTTACGGTGAGGATTGACCAAAAAACCCATTTTTTGCAGCAACTCTAAAGAATTCCACTGGTTATCAATACTCTCTTCCGTGAGGTGAAGAGTATAACCAAAGAAATTTAATTTGCGTTTGGCTACTATTCGCGAATCTAATTGACGTAAAGTACCCGCAGCAGCATTACGCGGATTAGCAAACAGATTTTCTCCCGCGGCTGCTCTTTCTTGATTAATTACGGCAAAAACATCTAGGGGTAAAAAAGCTTCTCCCCTAACTTCCACTATAGTCGGTGGATTATCTAGATTGAGTTTTAAAGGAATCGTTCTGATTGTGCGAATATTCTGAGTAATATCCTCTCCTGTCACACCATCACCGCGAGTTACACCACGAACTAAAATACCGTTTTCATAGGTTAATGCGATCGCTGAACCATCTATTTTTAACTCACAAACATAGGCAAAGTCGGGAACTTCCTCTAGTTGTCGTTGCCATTTTTGCTCCCATTTGCTTAATTCTGTCTGATTAAAAGCATTTTCCAGACTATAGAGAGGAATATTATGTTTTACTGAATTAAATTGAGAAGCCGGCTGCTCTCCCACCCGCTGAGTTGGACTATCGGTCGTAATCAATTCAGGATATTGACTTTCTAAATCCTGAAGTTGGCGATACAAGCGATCATATACGGCATCCTCCATGATAGGATTATCCATCACATAATAAGCATATCCTGCTTTTTGTAATTGCGATCTCAATTGTGCAACTTGTTCTTGAATTTCTAGTGTCACTGTCATAGATTTACTGTTTACTGATAACTGTTTACTGATAACTGATTATTGATCGTCTTCTGCTAAAACAATGAACTTATCATCCACAGTAAGATTAAATTCTGTATTTACATGGGGAATTAAGCGAATACCAAACATTTTTTCTCTGCTAATTACTTCTGAGGCAATCCGAATACCCATACATAATTCGCCGCGAGATTGTGCTGCTAAAATACAATCTCCAAAACTTACTTGACTCAATTTTTCAGAATCAAGATAGAGAGATACAGGCTTAAGATATAATTCACTTCCTTCAGAACTAAACAAACTGTTATAAATATTCATTATATTAGGTTCTTGAGACGCTTGAGCCAAAATTTTGGAAACAAACTGATTCGATAGTAGAAAGTCTTTTACTCCAGCTTTAACAACTAAATCAGTATCATCTGAGTTAATGATCTCTGCTATTAATTGGGTACCAACTGTTTGATTATTTAACCGAGTATGATCTTGAAAAATTTGCTGAATCCCCAGTAAAAGGGTCAAAGTTTTGGCATCTGTTTCTTCTGAAGTTTTACCGCTAATTGCCATAATCGAAATACTATCATACTGATAGAGATTAAGATCTTTGAGTTGTAAAAGGGAATTCAGGTCAACTTCTACTAAGTTAAAATCAAGATTGGGATAGGACTTCACAACTTTTTCAAATTGTTTTTTAATGTTGTTATCAAGCTTACGAACTATTAATGTTATTTGAGAATTATCTGCTAAATATATCCCATATTCCTGTAAGGCGATCGCAGTTTTGTTATTCCAACCAATAATCAGATGTTTTTCTGGAAAATGAATATATTTTACTCGTTGCTTCTGTTTGAATTTCTTAGGAGAAATCGGCTTAATCGGCTTAACTTGAAAATTAATTGTTGAATCATCTTCTGCCAAGATTATTATTTCATCATCATCTTTTAGTCGATAATCAATATTAGGATTTAAAGTCAGATTTCTAGTAGCATTTCTGACTCCTAAGGGGACACTACCTGGAAAGTGAAAAGGTAATTCACCAAAAGTTAAATCATACCAACCATGATCAGGACGATAAAAATAAAACTCATTCCCTTCAAAACCTACAAGATTTAGATAAACGACTGATAAACCATTATTACGGGAAGTCTGCACCAAAATCCTGGCGAGAATATCGGATTCATTTAAGGTTGTTACCGCATTAGGCGCGATCGCTTCTGCCAATTTACGATATTGTAGAGAATGTATTTCTACCACCACCGAAGGTATATAATCATCTTCTTTATCTTGTTCCTTGGTAGCGACAATAGCCAGTAACGATTTAATAATTTTTGAGTCAGAAGCAATTTTGAGATCTTCCAAATCTGAACTCTTAGCTTCATTTAAAATTATAACGCTTTTGGCACTTTGAATCCCTACATTTTTGAGATTAGCAATATTGGAAATGTCTCCTGTGCGCGTAACTAATCGAGTCGTTTTGGTATTGCCTAAATTATCGCGGAGAAAATCATCCATTTCTTCTTTATCTTTAGCAGATAAAATTACAATTACTGCATAATCTTCTGATTCATTAGCAATAATTAATTCTTTAATAATATCAACAATTCTATCATTAAAGCCTAGGATTAAGGTATGATCTCTTTCTACTACAATACTTCTGCCTTTGCGTAATGATGCCAGCTTAGATTCAAATTCTTCAGTGATAAAAGCAACTAAACTAGAGAAAAATATTAAACCAATAAAAATAGTAACTACGGTAATTATTTTGACAATAAAATTGGCATCCTCTTCTGTAGATCTTAATCCTATTAGTTGAATTAAAACCTCCCAAGGTAAATCATAATACTCACTAGAATAGTTAGGAAAAATTAACTCTGCAATATAACGGATTATTAGCATGAGAACGAATGCTGAAAAAAAAGCCGATAATAATGCCAGAAAAACTGCTAGTCCTCCTTGAGACATAAAATTATCAAATTTATATTGAAGACGCTTTTGCCAAGAAAAATTTTGAGAAACAGACATTAATTTAGAGTATTGAAGGTGCTAAATAGAATTCTTGTAGAAGTCAAGGTAAAGAGAAAATAGAGTATATTTGATTCTTAAGCAGTCATTTTTAATTGCTTGTTGATTTTGGCAAGATATCTAATAATACTAAATCCTGTTGAAATATGATACATAAAAGTTAGACAAAGCAAAAGGCAGTCTCAACGAAAAAATTCACGAAGTCAGAGGAAGCCAAGGGGCTGATTCCGTCGTCGCATGGCGGAACTCGTACGCCCCGTCCGTCCTTTCTTGATGCGCGTTCCTTACCAAGACCTCACCTTACCAATCAAAGAATCCCCAACGAATTAAGTATAATCAGCTTCTTCTAAGATCCATTGTTTGCCTCTCAATCCTTTCCTTTCAGATTTAGCTATTAAACCTATTTTCTAACAAATATCGATAAAATCATTGCAGATAATTTTGATCTCACTTTGATCTAAACCTGCCTCTTCAAATTCGCTGATCTTTTCCGATAAGTCATCAAAAGCTTGTTCAATTTCTTGTAGCTTATAATTAACTTCTTTTTCTGCCGATAGTCTTTGTAAGCCAGTTTTTCTCTTTTCTTCTTGTCTCACTCCTGGAGTAGAAATCCCTTGACCTACTCCCACGGCTGAAGCACGTGGGATTCGAGGCTCAAACGGAGATTGCAACCTTAGGCTGACTGACATCTCCTAACCTCAGAGTTGAAGCCCCAACTCTCAAGATATTAATCGAAGCGTTTGAATCTCTTCCATGCTTACTATTGCAGCATGGACATACCCAATAACGCTTATCAAGTGGCAATTCATCTAAAACATAATCACAACTAGAGCAGGTTTTAGATGATGGGTACCATTGGTCAATATAACTAACAATCTTTCCTTTCTTTTCAGCAACAAACTCTAATATCTTAAGGAATTCACTAAAAGCTAAATCACCTATTTTACATCCCCATAATCTTTGCATCCCCTTGAGGTTAAGAGTCTCAAAATATAGATAATCGTAGTTATCCGTTAACTGATGAGCTAATTTCCAAAACCAATCAGTTCTGCGATTAGTTACTTTTTCATGGACTCTGACTAAGTTTTTTCTAGCTTTTTCTCTAGATAAGGAGCGTTTCTTTTTCCGAGAAAGTTTACGACTAGCTAATCTCAATTGCTTCAAAGATTGTTTGAGGAATAATGGAGATTTGATATTATTGTCATCTGAACAAGTTAAAAATGTTTTTAAACCAAAATCAAAACCTGCGCTTTTACCTGTCATGACATTGATCTGATTATCAACATAATCTGTTACTACAAAGATGAACAATTCTCCTAATGGATTTCTTTTGATAGTTACAGTTTTAACTTTTCCTTGGATTTCTCTACTTTTCCAGTAGCGATAAATTTTGTTGC
>JASJDR010000034.1 GCA_030065615.1 Xenococcus sp. MO_188.B8
AATCTTAGTAACTCGCTGTAATATACTGCGAACAATGAATAAAGAAATTAAAAACTTAACCCACTACCATTGGTTAATTAATACCTAATTTTAAAAGATGGCTATCTAAATCGGATTTAGTATAAATTAGTTATATCCTTAGAAATTAAAGGATTATTTACATATGTTTTTACCTTTGTTGGATCAATTTCGCGATCAAAGCCAATAGTAATCAACCAGAATTTTTTATCTTCCGATAATTCAGTTTCTTCAATTAATAAATTATCTAGATTGTTTCCCAAGATATCTTTAAAGTCAGTAACATAAGCTCGAACGCTATTAACCGCTGTTCTTAAATCAATTTCAGCCATAGTTATCAATTATAGAAATAGAACTTCATTGATCATAAATAAAGTGGACAAATTTCAACATCAATCACATAAGATATCTGTCAATTTAATTTTGCCCACCTTACCAACGTTACTTAAGCACCAAAATATCTTGCTACAGGATGATAAGTAATAATCGCTGTAGTAGATTGTTCAGGATACAATTGCTCACTCTCATCCATATACATATTGATGCGTTTAGTATCTAATAACTCAAGTTGCTTGTATTGATCCTCTATATTAGGACAAGCAGGATAACCAAAGCTATACCGCGAACCACGATAGCGTTGTTGTAAGATATCTCTGATATTATCTGAATCTTCTGCGGCAAAACCTAACTCTCTACGTACCCTCGCATGAGTCCATTCTGCTAAGGCTTCCGCCATTTGGACAGCTAATCCATGATAATAGAGATAATCAGTGTATTGGTCATCTTTAAACAGCTTTTGAGCGTATTCTGTCGCTATTTCCCCGACTGTGACTGCTTGCATCGGGAAAACATCAATTATTCCTGATTCTTTAGTAGCAAAGAAATCGGCAATACATAATCGTTTACCAGATTTTTGTCTGGGAAATTCAAATGATGTTACTAATTTTTCAGTATCTTTGGGGTCATAAACATATAAGGTATTTCCTTCGGCGCTACAGGGGAAATAACCATAAATTACTGAGGGATGTAATAGATTATCGCTAATGCTTCTTTGTTTCCATTCTTCTAAAATAGGATGAACTTTCCTCGCGAGAAATTCATCATATTCTTCTCTCGATTGTTCCTTAGGTTTTCTAAATTGCCATTGACCGACAAACAAAGCTTGTAAATCTAAATAGGGAAGAACTTCTTCGATAGGAATATCATTAGCTTCTAATATTTTCGTTCCCCAGAATGGCGGTTGAGGACGCTCAATATCTAAACCGACTTCCTCAGAACGACGAGTATCTATTACTACAGGCTCTTCTGGTTTGCTAACTTCGTCAACAAAGATTTTATCCCGATTTTCTCCTTCAAAGGGTTGTTCTGCACCATTATCCGTAGGATCGAACGGCCGTTCGCCCCTACCATTACCTTGTTCATCTAAGAATCCCTTAATGTCATCCCAATTATCCTCAGCTTTTGCGGGCATTAGTTTATCCATAAAATGCAAATCTGCAAAAGCATCTTTCCCATAGATAACTTTACCTTTATAAGTATTTTGACAATCTTGATTAACAAATTTCGGCGTTAAGGCAGCACCACCTAAGATAACAGGAACAGTAATACCTCTTTCGTTAAAAACTTCTAGATTATCTTTCATGAATGCAGTAGATTTTACGAGCAAGCCACTCATGGCAATACAATCGGCCTTACTTTCTTCATAGGCTTGAATAATATTTTCTACTGGTTGTTTAATTCCCAGATTAATCACCTTATAACCATTATTGGAAAGAATAATATCTACTAAATTTTTCCCAATATCATGGACATCCCCTTTAACAGTAGCAATCACAAAAGTTCCCTTACCCCGATCATCCGCTTCTTCCTTATCCATGTGTGGTTCTAAATGAGCTACTGCAGCCTTCATAGTTTGGGCTGATTGCAAAACAAAGGGTAATTGCATTTGTCCTGAACCAAATAATTCACCGACAACTTTCATGCCATCTAACAAGAAAGTATTGATAATATCTAGGGGAGGATAATCTTGCATCGCTTCGTTTAAAGCATCCTCTAAACCAATTCTTTCCCCGTCAATAATATGACGTTTTAATCTTTCATCAATGGGCAGATTCTTATCAACAGCTTCGGATTTTTTCGCTTTCTTGCCAGCGAATAAAGTCGTTAGTTCTCCTAAAGGATCATAGGTACAAACCTCACCATCAAATTCGCGCTTGTCATAAATTAAATCTTGACAAATCTTTTGATGGGATTCATCAATTTTAGAAAGGGGTAAAATCTTACTGGCGTTAACAATAGCTGAATCCAATCCCACCTGCATACATTCGTGTAAGAAAACCGAATTTAAGACTTGTCGTGCCGCTAAGTTTAAACCAAAGGAAACGTTAGAAACCCCCAGTAAAATATGACAACCTGGTAACTCTTCTCTAATTCTCTTAATTGCTTCAACGGTGGCTTTGCCATTTTCGCGATCTTCTTCAATCCCTGTAGATACAGGTAAAGCTAGAGGATCGAAAAAGATTTCATGGGCAGGAATACCATATTCTAGAACTGCATTATAAGACCTTTTGGCAATTTCAAATTTCTTATCCGCAGTTCGTCCCATACCATCTTCATCGATAGTGCCAATAACTACTCCAGCGCCGTAGATTTTGGCTAATTCTAATACTTTTAAAAATCTTTCTTCGCCATCTTCATAGTTAGTGGAGTTGAGGATACATTTACCACCAGCTACTTTTAATCCTGCTTCCATCTTCGTCCATTCGGTGGAATCAAGCATCAGAGGAAGAGTAACATTATTCACTAGGCGGGATGCTAATTCATGCATATCTTTTTCCCCGTCTCTTCCTACATAGTCCACGTTAACATCGAGAATATGTGCGCCTTCCTTTACCTGGGATTTTCCCATGGCAACTAGACTATCCCAGTTTTCTTCATTAAGCAGAGTACGGCATTTTTTAGAACCACTAGCATTTAATCTTTCCCCGACAATGAGGAAAGAATTATCTTGAATATAGGGTTGGGTGTTATAGATAGAAGCTGCGGAAGGTTCATAATGGGGATGACGTTCTTTGGGGGTTAAATCTCCCGCCATCTCTGCAAGTTGCTGAATATGTTCGTAACGAGTACCGCAACAACCTCCGATAATTTGTACTCCCAAATCTTCGACAAAATGCATTAATGACATCCGCAGTTCCATCGGTGTCAATTTATAATGGGCTTGTCCGCCAACATTTTCCGGTAAACCTGCATTGGGCACACAGGAAACAATAAATGGGGAATGTTCCGACAAATGCTTGATATGTTCTTTCATCAAGTCGGGTCCTGTGGCGCAGTTGAGCCCTAAAATATCTATCGGATATGGTTCTAAAATTGCTAGGGCTGCTTCCATTGTTGAACCAGAAAGCATGGTCCCCATTTGTTCCATGGTAACAGATACCATTAAAGGTCTGCGATCGCCCTTCTTGGTAAAGACTTTTTCAATTCCATTGAGTGCTGCTTTAATTTGCAACACATCCATACAAGTTTCGACTAAAAATAAATCTACCCCGCCGTCATATAGGGCTTCTGCTTGTTGTTCGTAGTTAGTCAACAGGGTGTCATAATCGATATGTCCCAAGGTCGGTAATTTTGTCCCTGGACCCATCGAACCGGCAACGAAACGGGGTTTTTCAGGAGTAGAATATGCCTCTGTTAGTCTTTTAGCTAGTTCAGCAGCAGCTTTGTTAAGGTAGTAAGCCTGATCGGCTAAATCATATTCAGCGAGTACCATTGCCGTACCACCAAAGGTATCGGTTTCAATGACATCCGCACCAGCTTCAAGAAAACCTCGGTGTACCTTCTCTACCGCCTCTGGTTTAGTATGTACCAGATATTCGTTACATCCTTCATATTCCGCACCACCGAAATCTTCGGCAGTGAGGTTTTGAGTTTGCAGATTGGTTCCCATACCCCCATCAAATACTAACACGGGGCGATCGGGACTTTTCAGGCGATTTAAGAAAAGACTGTTCATGGTTCGCGGCTGCGGATCAACAGGTTAAGGTTTACATTGGTTTTATTATAAGTCTCTGTTTTGGGAAAGGGAAAGAGTATCTCGCGCAGAGTCGATGATTCTCGAATGGTGAAATATACGCAGTCAGATCCAATAGTATGTTTTTTGTACTAGAAAAAATAATCCAACAAAACAAGTATTTAAAATCTTCAATTGTTTTTTGGGTTTAATGCATATGTTTATTTTACCTTTATTATTTAAAATAAACACAAATTAGGACATGTTTTCTGGTTTAAAAGATGCAATTTTTGCTTCATATTCTGATTTTGAAAGAATTCCATCCTCTACCGCTTGTTTTAACTTAATGATGTATGATGACTTTTGTGCTTCGAAACGTTGATTACGAATTTGCTCTTCTACTAAATTACGAACTTCTGTTACCTTTGCTTCGTATTCGTCTTCTGATAAAATGCCTTGGATAAAAGCTTGTTCTAGCTTTGCCATTTTTGCTTCAACTGCAAAATCAATTTCATATCTTTCAATTATTAGCTCTAATTCTCTTTTTTTAAATTCAAATTCATCTTTAGTTAAGACCTGTTCTTGATAAGCTATTTCAAGTTTTAATAATTCTTCTTTGACTTTTTCTTCTGCTTTACTTCTCGGAGAATTGATCTTATATAATTCGAGTTTTTGTTCCTCATCTACATTATCTTGAAGAGTTATATTGGATAGCAAATCATCTTTTGAGATAATAAATTGTTGTTGAGAGTTCACCTCATTTTTGATTTTTTTATAATTTAGAGTATTTTCTATATAGTTAATGAGATTAGCTTCTACAACTAAAGCCCATCCAGCTCCAGCCAAACCAGTTAAAACTGTAAAGCCTCCAGTAAACATTGCCGTAAAACCAGCTCCAGCTATATTTGTAATCCATTTCCCTGTGCTAGTCTCAACAATAAACTCATTATCAGTATCTGTAGACCAAATAATTTTAACTTTAAAAGCTTGATTAGTTCCCGTTAATGTTCTAAGAGTTCCCGTTTTTTTAGCTTGAATTAGATATTCATTATCCTTTTCTACTGAATCAACTAGATATTGTTTTTCTTTAAACCAAAGAATTAATTTTTTGTATAAATTACTTAAGTCTTTTTCCTGCGAAATAAAATAGTTAACTGCCATGGAAATGTAAAGCCAATTTTTTTGCTCATACCATATTTTAATGTAAATTTGATTTTTTTATTAGCATGTGATTGAGATTCTTTTATTTTTTAATAAACATTAAATATAAATTCTGTATATATTGGTCACTCTATTTTAAAAATTATGCTGTAGTTGAGATTAATATTTAAAATAATAATAGATAGAAAAGAAATTAAAATACGATTTATAAAAAATTTTTCATGATTATCGTGATCACTAATCTAAAACCTGTCATAATTTTTTGATCGTTTCACACTAACATAAAGCGGATTTATCATCCTCATTAATGTCGTTTTCTATGCTCTTCTAAATAGGCAATCATATATCTAAAACCATCATCAAGAACTTCTTACCAGGCATCTTTAATATCTTTTTTAGTATGTCCTCTTTTATTAAGATTACAGAATTCATCAAAAGGGGATTTATTATTTATTTTGCTATGGCTTGGCCCGCAAATGGTACATATCAAAGCACGTTGAAAGTTTTTAAAATCATCTTGATTAATTTGAAATTCTTTTTTCTTGAAATGAACATGCTTCTCTGCAATTCGACTTAGAATATTATTCTCGTCTAAAATTCTTTGTCTCTGAGGTATATTTTCTTCAACTGCATGAGAAAATTCTTCTTGATCATGGAAAGCAATCAGAAGAAGCATGGCCTCTTTTATAACTTGACGATGATTCTTCCAACTTGCTTCATCTGCTTTTAGGGAGCCGAAAAATGCTTCAAACTTCTCATGATTATGAGTAAAGTGTTTGAAATTGTCATAAAACGCATCGATAAAATCATCTTCTTTCTTTAAGCATCTAGCCAGGCTTTCCTTAGCAAGAATATACTCATACTTCCTTTCTATAACATTTCCAGCATCCTTGAGAGAATTATAGCGCTTTGAAGGCTCCAGTGAAATCATTTTTAGTATGGCCTGTTTGAAAGAATCTGGACAGTCCCTTACTGATTCAAGCTGTGTTTGATCTTTGAAGGCGAAAAGATCTTCATCAAGAAGATTCCCCTTTAAGATATCAAATTCTTCTTTTGGATTGTCTCTGAATTTATCCTCATCAAATTCTTTCAGAAAACAAGGTAACTTATTTGTAAGTAGTTCATAGGCTAAAAGCCCTATCATATATTGATCTGTCTTTTTATGATCAATATCAAATTGAGAAGGACCGAATAACTCGGGAGTAATACTATATGCAATATCCTCAAGAATATAATTTAATTTTACTTTTCTTTCTAGTTTGTCTAAGTTTTCTAAGTTCTCCACTCTTCTTTCGAGTTGACTAAGAAGTTCTTCTTGATTGGAAAAATATCGATGCAACGGAGATATAAATGGCTCATATTTTTCCAGGGGATTTTTTAGTTTCACAGAATCAGGAGGAGTTTCTCTCAACATGATATTTGATGGTTTGATATTCCCATGGCAATATCCTTTATTGTGAATGCGAACAACTGATGAAATAATGGCTAGAATCAGTTCGCGAACCTCTCTGGGTTGAAGTTCTGTATTGTGTTCTCTATGAGTTCTGATAGAATCTCCTTTAATTAGCTGAATAACAAAGTAAGGAACACTATTTTCTTTAATACTTATATCAAAGCTTTCCAAAATATGGGCATCATATATAGTCATGAAGTTTGGCTCATCTGAAAGCTTGCAACCCCTTTCCACGGCTTCTTTAAATCGCTGAAATTCCACTTCGTTGTTGCTATGTATTTTTTGGTTATTATCTGGTAGCTTTAATGCCTTAAAAACTACTTTTCGACCTAGAACCTCGTCCATAGCTTCACAGACTAATGCTAAATCTCCTTCATGGGCAAACCTTGGAGTCAGTCCAGACAAGACATATCTTCCTCTACTCTTGAGGAAAGCTTTAAGTTTCTTGTAAGTTTCGCGTGCAATTTCACTAAACACTGAAGTAGATGGAGAAGCATGGGAATTTTTTTGAAAATTTTTGAAGACAGGAGTATGTTCCTCTGGAATTCCTTGTAGTGCGATCTCATCACAGCCACCTTTGTAAGCATCTTCATAAGACCAACCAGCCCCTAATTCATCATAGAAACCAACTGCAAATTGAATCGCGGCATTGTCTCCAATAGCACTATTCATAGCGACTACATAATCAATATGTTTTGCGATCTCATTTGCTTGAGTCTCTGTATAGCAAGCGTTGAGAACAACACATTCCAGTCCTCGTTCAGCAAATCGTTTAAACAAATTTGCTAAAGCTTGGGTTGAGACAAGTTGGGCTTTTCCTGAAACATCTTCGAGAAATAAACCATTTTCACCTGAAGCATGTCCGCAAAAGTGAACAATCTGGGGGTTACAATCTAACAAAGCACGATGTAAATCACGAGGACCAACTGCCCAGCGTTCCTCTAAAGTAAATTCATCTTTATACTTCGATCTTTGCAAACCCTTTTTAATTTCTTGTACTTCTTTTCCTAAGCGCACCCTCGCTTTATCTGTAGGGCTAGAAGCTAAAATTAAAATTGTTTTATGAGAACCACTTTGAATATTTTCTGGTTGAGTCAAGCAGGGCAACTCCTCTTTTAGTTTGGAAACTCCTCTTTTTATTTTAGGTAACTGCTACATATTTCGCAAACTTGTCATAATCCAAGTCGAAAATCGCAAGATTTGGTTAATGAACATTTTACAAACAGTAGATAGTTTAATTTATATATAGAGCTTTATCTTGAACCTGTAGAAGACAATATCACTAATAACAAAGATATTATTGTTCGGAAATTAGTAATATGAGCAAAGTTACAAGTCTTTCTTCCAAAAATAATTTTGTATAAAATTAGAAGATTAACAATGATTCTAGAAGTTGCTATTCTCAATATCAAATCAGGAATGAGTAATGATTTTGAACGTGCTTTTCAACAAGCTTCCTCTATTATTGCCTCAATGCCTGGATATATATCTCATGACTTACAAAAATGTATAGAGAAAAAAGATCAATATTTATTACTTGTTTACTGGGAAACTCTTAAAGATCATACTGTTGGCTTTCGTCAATCAATTGAATACGAAACTTGGAAAAAATTGTTACATCACTTTTATGAGCCATTTCCGATAGTAGAGCATTACTATTCTGTTATTGATTCAAGTAATAAATTATCAATTAGGTGAATGCAATTTGTTCATGGAATATACTATTCGTCAAGCAACCAAAAAAGACCTTGATACTCTAGATCGCATTCATACAGAAAATATGAAAGGATATGTAGAAAAAGTTTATCCTTGGAATCCAACATTATTTCGCGATCGCTTCATAGCACAAGAGTATCAAATCCTTGAAATTCAAGATAAAATAATTGGCTTTATCAAAGTTGTTAGATATGATAGGGAAATTTATTTAGGAGAAATTCAAATTGAGAGCAATTATCAGAAACAAGGAATTGGAACAAGTTTAATCACACCGCTAATTCAAGAAGCACAGATTAACAATCAAAAATTGTGGTTAAAAGTTGTCAAAGGAAATCCTGCTGAGAGACTATATAAAAGATTGGGATTTACTGTATTTGAAAAATCCCATACTCATAATAAAATGAAAATAAATTTTTAGAATCGTATCATATCATTTATTTATAGTGACTCATTGTTTGCTACTTGAGATAGTTAACAATTAAAGTGTTCCCAAATCTCTCAAATCAATTAAATTTAATGATATCTTTGACCTTATACTTATTACTTATTACTTATTACTTGATCCTGAAGGGCTCTGGTAATTGCTTGTTGGTAAATCTCCCGCCAAGATATATTGTTTTGTCTTGCTAAATTGGCGCAGTCTTCATATTCAGGTTGAATATTAATAATTTGGCGATCTTCTCCTGTTCCCCAACTAGCAATTTTGACTTTTACCTCACCGTATTGAGTGGTAACTGATTCCATTTGCCGATCTAAAATACTTCTTAGTTGAGTTCGATGACGAATCCCTAAAGTAGTAGTTTCGCGGAAAATAATCTCTTGACAAATTTCTACTTGTTCAGGGAAACAAATTACTGTTAAGAGGATACCCGATCGCGACTTTTTCATGCCAACCGATTGAGTAAAAACATCCAAAGCACCCACGGATAATAATTGTTCTAAAGTATAAGCAATAGCTTGAGGATTTAGATCATCAATCTGAGTCTCCAACACCACAACAGTCTCCTGCTTAAACTTACTCTCTCTTGTCTCCTTTTCTTCCCCTCTTCCAATCCACAAGCGCAATATATTCGGGATCTCTAACTCTCTAGTTCCCGCACCCAAACCAATCTTTTCAATAGTCATCGCAGGAGGAGAGCCAAAACTCTTGGCTAAAGTAGTCGCGATCGCTGCCCCTGTGGGAGTAACTAACTCTTTGTTGATACCATTACTGTAGGTTGGCACTCCCCGTAATTCCCAAAGTTTGAGAGTTGCTGGAACAGGAACGGGTAAAATACCATGAGCAGCTTTGATGGTACCGCCACCCGTAGGCATGGCAGAACAATATAATTCCGCAATATCTAGCCAATCTAAACCTAAGCACGTCCCCACAATATCGATAATGGCATCTGTGGCACCTACTTCATGAAAATGCACTTTTTCGGGCGGAATGCCATGTACTGCGCCTTCTGCTACGGCTAATTGATTAAATACTTGTAAACTCCAATCTTTAGCCCTAGGAGGCAGACTAGCACCATTAATAATACTGGTAATTTCTGGTAAATGCCTTGCGGGAGGATGATGTTCACCTTCAGAATGAGATTTGTGAAGTAATTTAACTCGAACTTTTGTTGCTAATTGATTACAACGATGAACTTGCTCCCGTTCTAACTGATATTCTTGTTCTATACCCAAACTAGCAAGATGATCTTGGAGGTATTCCCAAGGTATGCCAACATCAACTAAGGCACCTAAGAACATATCCCCAGCAATTCCCGTCGGACATTCTAAATAAGCAACTTTAATCATTTTGTTAATTGTTCATGGTTTACCCTCGAATGGGGGCTAATTGCTAATAACTTATAACTGATAACTTATAACTGATAACTAAAAAATGGCTAAATTATACGAACTTCATCCTGAAAATCCCCAAAGAAGAAGCATTGAACAAATCACCTCGGCATTGCAAGGTGGTGCGGTAATGCTTTATCCAACAGATACAGTTTACGCGATCGGCTGCGATCTGAGTAATAAATCTGCAGTACAAAAAGTTAGGAGAATTAAACAACTATCTAATGATAAACCTCTAACCTTTCTCTGTTCTTCTCTCTCCAATATTGCTCAATATGCTCAAGTCAGCGATCGGGCTTATCGTATCATGAAACATTTGATTCCAGGGCCTTATACTTTTTTACTTCCTGCTACCAAACTAGTTCCCAAGTTGGTAATGAGTCCCAAACGTAAGACTACAGGGATTCGGGTTCCCGATCACCTGATTTGTCAAGAATTATTACAAGCTTTGGGTAATCCAATTGTTTCTAGTTCGGCTCATTTACCAGACGAAGAAGGTGATTTTCCAACTATTGGCTTAGAAAAAGCTAGATTATTTGATGATTTAGAAAATTTAGTTGATATCATCATTGATAATAGTACAGAACCTGGTTTTGATGTTTCGACAATTCTCGACTTTACCACGGAAGACCCTCAAGTAGTTCGTCAAGGAAAAGGGTGGCAAGAAGTAGAAAATTGGTTAACCCTTGTTAGCTCATAATTATTTAAGTAGCGGGGTGAAATTAAATAGAAAAGTGAGTAAAGGGAATAGGCAATATAGCATAGAGAACAAAGGCTTATAGTTTTCTATCTTTATCTACTTAGTTTGACTAGTATCGTTTTGTAACTACAAATAGGGAATATTAAGAGGAAGGAACAAGGAATGAGAAAACTTTTTTTTCTTCTTCCTTTTCTTTTCCCGTTAATAAATAATAAATTATTACTAATGAATGTTATATTGCCTATAACTGCTATTTTTATTTTTGTATTAATACTATTTTTTTTGTCCCAGATAGTCGTTAAAATTATTTGGAAGTATAAGAGAAAGTTTAAGTCTACTAAAACCCTAGAGACTTTGATGACCGCGATCGCCTTATCGGTTTGGTTTATTATTCTAATGCTTGCTATTTTTTCGGCGACAAATATCTTGGTCAACTCAAAAGTTTATTCTTCTAGCAATTCAGCAACCGTTAAGAATACAGAGAATATTTTTGATCTAGCAGATTGTCAGAAATTAATTAATGCAATTTATATTGGGGAAAGTCAAATTTATGACTTAGAAAATCATCATTATCTAGAAAAAGTTGCTACGCCAAAGACTATCAAGTCAGATTATAACAAAGGTGCCGAAAAACTAAGGTTAATTGCCGAACAATATTTAAAATTAGATTTAAATTCAGAATCAGAATCTTATAGTCAAATAATAGCTAATAAGTTACAAGAAAAAGCTCAATTATTTGAACAAAGAATGGAATTTACCTCAGATACTAATAATAAACAAGAAGTTAATCAATTGTTGAACAAGATGGATATAGTAACTCAGGAGAGATTAAAAGCGATCGAGTTTGTGGAAAATCAATGCAACCCCAAATAATTGATAATTGTTAAAGAACATTGCTTGAAAGTCCCAGTAATTCTAAGTTTTTGCTTCGCAAGTCACCCATAATATCTTTACAAGTTTGAGTAATTTGAATGGCCCTAAAAGAGTATGATTACTTAGTGCATTCTTTTGCTCAAGTGCCCATATATAAAAATGCAATCTTAATTTTCATTCTAAGCAATCAACATTAACTATGGATAACGCAAATCTAAATCAAACAATTGTGGGCACTGATAATGATGACACTCTACAGGGAGGCGCGGGTAAAGATACCATTACTGGTAACCGTGGTAACGACCTCAAAATTGGTGATATAGGAGATGATCTTTTTATTTGGAATAATGGTGACGGTAGTGACATCATGGAGGGCGATGCTGGTTATGATGTTACCCAAGTCAATGGTGCAATCGACCAAGGTGATAACTTTGAGTTAAGAGATAATTGGGGGCGTGCTGAATTTGAAAGACTCAATTTAGGTAATTTTGTCTTAGACGTAGATAATGTTGAAAGATTTGAAATTAATGGTGGTGGTGGTGACGACACCCTGACAGTTAAAGATTTAACGGGTACTGATGTTCAAGAAGTCTGGTTTAATGGTGGCGATGGCAATGACGTTCTTGATGCTAGTCAGACTTATGTTAATGTCACAGCCTATGGTGAATATGGCAACGACTACTTGATGGGAGGTTATGGAAATGATTATCTCGATGGAGGTTACGACAACGATACTCTAGCTGGTGGTGCTGGTGCTGATGTTTTCTTTGTTGGTTCAAGTGGTATCGATACCATTGTTGACTTTAATTTCTCAGAAGGAGATAAAATTCAAATCTCAAGTCAGGAATGGGGCATTTCTTCCTACGAGCAACTAGGTTACAACTCCGATGATAAGAGTTTGTACTTAGGGGATCATCAATTAGTAAGTTTCCATGATCCTATAAGTAATTATGATCCTGGATTAGAAGCATATGATGTTCAAGATTATGTTGAGCTAGTTTAACGCTACTACATGGAAATCAAAAGTCTTTTCGGGCAAAGATTTCAAGTAGGGGTTTAGCATTGCCAAATCCCGATCCAAATTGTATGGTCATTCCCAAGAGAAACCGCATGTATTCAATGGGTAGGGGCGCAAGATTTTTCGCCCCTACAAATTATAATTTTTAGCCTATTTCTCAATTTTATAAGTTTATCAGAATCCTCTAGAAATTAATTGGAATGACTAACTATTTATTCAGTATTTTGTCACTAGGGGAATTTCCAAGCTAGAGACAGAAACTAGACTCAGACCGATTTACTAGAAGCTGTTATCTGCAAGAGCAAGAATTTCAATCGTTTCCATCACATCACCGGTAAATTTTTGCAGGGTTCCTGACTCGGCGTCGAATTTAGCTACCCAGGCATCCGCAGAACCAGCATTCATGTCTCCTAGAGAGCCCTCAGTCCATCCTGTCACGTAGAGATTTCCGGAAATGTCAGTAGTAACATTTCCAGCGTAGTCAAAATTGGGGGTGCCAAATTGTTCAATCCACAGTTGTTTGCCATCGCTATCGTATTTGGCTGCCCAGGCATCATAAGACCCAGCATTCTCTCCTCCCAACTTGCCATCGGTATATCCCGTCAGGAAAATATCGTCATTTGAGTCCACCTTGATGCCGCCCAAAAAGGTGCCGGTGCCATCGTCCTCTTTAGTGCCCAATTGTTTAATCCACAATTGATTACCATTGCTGTCGTACTTCGCCACCCAGACATCATAAGACCCAGCATTCTCTCCCCCCAAGTCGCCCAGAGTCCAACCTGTAATATAGAGATTGTCTTTACTATCAATGTCCATTCCCCAAGGAAATTCATAATCTTCAGTCCCAAACTGTTCTGTCCATACTGGGTTGCCCTCGCTATCGAGCTTGGCTAGCCAGACATCATAAAGCCCAGCATTCTCTCCCCCAAAGTTCCCTACAGTCCACCCTGTAGCGTAGACGCTATTATCGTTACCAACGGCAACGCCGTAAGCTTCGTTCAAGCTGCTAGCCCCAAACTCGCGAAACCACAACTGGTTGCCATCATTGTCATACTTAGTTACCCAGGAATCAAGTGTCTGTCCCAATAGTGATTGTTCGTCGTCTGACACTGGCTTGCCAGAATGTCCTGATAAGTAGATATTGCCATCCCCATCGACATCAATGCTATAGGAGATATCGACCAACTGAGTCCCAAACTGTTCAAGCCACACTTGATTGCCTTCACTATCGAGCTTAGCTAGCCAGACATCAAGAGAGCCCGCATTGGAACCTCCCAAATCGCCTAGGGTCACTCCCACCAAATAGGAGTTTCCATGGTTGTCAGTGGCCAGCCTAGTGCTAGAATCTGACCTGGAAGAGCCAAACTCTTGACTCCACAATTGATTACCATCGCTATCATATTTAAGCGCCCAGGCATTGCCTCTGCTTGCTCCCGCTACATAGAGATTGCTCAAGGGATCAGTTGCCAGACCAGTAAATCCGTCCGGTCCGGCAGTACCCAATTGTTGGATATTCTCTAAAACTGGGCCTTCTGGTGGGGTGTTACCCACGAACTCGAAGGAGTTCCTCTCTAGACTTAAATCAGAAACCAAAGGCAAAAAGGCGATTAGATCTAGTGTAGTTCCCTGCTGCCAAAATATCCCTGTTCCCAATGGGGAGGTTACCAGTTGGTAGTCTTTGGGGGTGCCATGTAGCTGAATGATATCCTGGCTGGGGTTGAAATCAGCAATTAAAGCAAATTGGTTTAACCCAAAGATGAGTGGTATATCGCTGACGTAATAGGGCTGTTGCCAATCGCCCAAAACAAACCTGTCTTGCCAATTACGAAGGATGCGACCCTCTTCAGGCAACAATATCTGTTCAACTTCAACAAGGTCACCGATAAGAATATCAAATTGCAGTAGATTATCAGCACTAGGATCAAAACTTAAAAAAGTATCGTTGCCATCACGTCCCCAATAGATTGTATTTTCCTGATTCGAGGGGAAAACGTCGCTGCCGGGCGAACCAAAAAATAGAAAAGGGCCAATCCCGAGGGAGTTGCCAAAGGGTCCAAAAGTAAATTCGTTCATTAAGAATTCTTGACAATAACTTGAGAATGAAGTCCAAGCTGCAGTATCAGAGCTGCTTAAATTATGAAAAATTGCGTTGGCGACGCAGGAGCAAACTTATCGCCTAAACCGATAAGCGATCAGACGAAACCTAGTACTGCATGGTCTTGCAAAGCAAGGCGCTACGAGGTCTGTGTACACGAAGTGCGTCGAAGACTAGCAGATCTCTTCGAGATCGGATTATCGACAAAAACAACAACAATAAGGAACTAAAAATCATGACTGAATAAATATAGACTGAAGAAAAAACTCCAGTTTCTAATCTGGACAGAGCATAAGCGATCAACAAAAGTCCTTTGCCCGAACGAGATTTAGTATTAAATGGCTGAATTTTTCTAAATCTCTCTAAAGTAGATTATTGGGGTCAACTTTATCTGTATATGCAAAAGCGATGATTTGAATTTGAAATTGCTGAGAAATCACCTAAGTATAATTTTAAAATTTACAAGTAGTTTATTAAGTTCTGAATTTATTGTTTTTATTGTAGTTTACTGCGTGCAACACAAATTACTTAAAATAGTGACTAAGCTGTTAGGAAATAGCTCATAATTGATTTAAAATCTTGCAATAAAATATCTGTATTTTCTGAAGTAAAAATTGGAACATGAACAAAAATACAAGGTACTTTGAAATCAGAAAGTTGAATGTGTTTTAAGACATTAAAATATAAGCTTTCACAGACAAACTTTCCCGCATCATGACTAATAGAAGTATAAGCTAAATTAGCAACCAAATCTTCTAAATCTACAGTAGTATACAAGCATTTCTCGCCATCTTTAGCACAATATTCTATCGTTAACTCTTGTCTTGATTCTGCCATGCCACAGCAAATAATTCCTTGTGGTTGAATCTTATTGATAGCCGCGATCGCTTTTTGACTAGCGATTTCTCGATCCACTGGAAGTTGACGTAAAAAATGACCAGAAGCCGAGAAATTTTCTTGCTTCTGGATCATAGCTAAAAGCTCATCCGATGAATTAGATTTTTGATGAGGTAACCACGTTTGAAACGAGGTAAATAATAATTTCATTACCGTAAACAGCCAACAATTATTAATTAACTAACTAATTGCTTAAAAAAACTTTCCATTATTGACTGAGGAACTTTCCCGACTACAGTATCAAGAGTTTCTTGCGACTCATCTAAGAAAGTATATTGAGGAATCCCAGTAACTCGATATTGTTGAACTAATTGATCCCATTGAGGATCATCAATATCTAACATTACTAAGTTTACGCGATCGCCATACTTTTCTTCTAATTTTTGAATTGTCCCAGACATTCCCTGACAAGTAGTACACCAATCAGCATAGAATTCTAGGAGGGTTGGTTTGCCATTTGCGATCGCAGTTGGGTAAGGAACCGAATCTTCAACTAAGGCTTTGAGCGTGATTAATCCTGATATCGGAGATTGACCAAAAGCCAAAGCAGGACTGGCAAAAGAGATATTAAAAGTTAAGATGATCGCAATCAGCATAAGCTGCCACTGCGTGATCTTTGTCAAATAAGAAATACTTTTTTTAATCATTTTTATTGGAGATATTAGGCTAAAAGATCAGAAATTTTAGCATCATCAAAAATTAATATTATGGTAGCGATATCTTAACCCCAGAGTAAAAACCAATATCTGCAAGTACAGATTCTTGAGTAGATTTGTTTTACAGTAGAATGATCAGCAGCCAAATAATTCCTGCAATTCCCGCAAAACCACCACCAACTAACAATTTCTTGTTTGGTTGACTAGATTTACTTTCGGGTTGGTAAGTTTTTTCACTAGCAACTGGTTTTTCTGCGGTTGCAGTTGCGCTTGCTGTTGATTCTGACTGTGATTCAGGAATAAAGATTTGGGTAAATTTCGGATCGATTGTTGGCGATTTTAGATTCTCAGATAAATCTGCTAAAGGAGCTTCCAAGTCATTTTCTTCTAGAGACTCTTGGGACTGCTCCAGTATAATGTCCTCTTTTGAGATATTTTTGTCTGATTCTGGCATAGTAGTTTTTTCTGGATAATTGTCAATATTTTTCACTATAGTATCTTCTTGTTCCACAGTGTCTTCCACTCCTATTTCAGCAACAGCAGTTTCTAGGAGCTCTTCCGTTAGAGAATCGACCTCACTGACAGCGGCAACTTCTTCTTCTGGTTCCATCATCTCTTCTAATTCTGCCATAGGAGTTTCTAGGAGCTCTTTCGTTAGAGAATTGACCTTACTGGCAGCGACAACTTCTTCTTCTGGTTCCATCATCTCTTCTAATTCTGTCACAGGAGTTTCTAGGAGCTCTTCCGTTAGAGAATCGACCTCACTGACAGCGGCAACTTCTTCTTCTGGTTCCATCATCTCTTCTAATTCTGCCATAGGAGTTTCTAGGAGCTCTTCCGTTAGAGAATCGACCTCACTAGCAGCGACAACTTCTTCTTCTGGTTCCATCATCTCTTCTAATTCTGTCACAGGAGTTTCTAGGAGCTCTTCTAATAGAGAATCGACCTCACTAGCAGCGACAGCTTCTTCTTCCACAGTTTCTTCTGATTCTGAAACGGAAGTTTCGAGTGCTTCTTCAGCTAGAGAATTGACCTCACTAGCAGCGACAACTTCTTCTTCTGGTTCCATAATCTCTTCTAATTCTGCCACAGGAGTTTCTAGGAGCTCTTCTAATAGAGAATCGACCTCACTGGCAGCGACAGCTTCTTCTTCTACAGTTTCTTTTAATTCTGCCACAGGAGTTTCTAGTTCTTCCGTTAAAGAATCAACCTCATTGGCAGCGACAACTTTTTTTTCTTTCATAATCTGTTCTAATTCTGCTATAGGATTTATGGTAGCCATTTGTTTTCGAGTCTGCTCAGCACCGTCAAGCATCAACCCACGGAAATCAACGTAGGCATCATTCCAAGCCTGTTTAAAATTATCAGTCCATTCACCGCCTAAAAATTGTTCAAAAGTAGTGAATAAAGCGTCTCTGACTAGAGGATAATGTTCAGGTGATGCTCCATAAGTAAATAGTTTTGCTCCCAATCCCTGGAGAACATTCGTTAATACATCAGGCTGATGAAGATTGTCAATAACTAAGACTAAATCATCCCAAAGCTGATGTTTTTTGGTTTCTGGAGCAATATTCGTCAAGAGAGATTCTAGTTCGGGATTAGCCTTAAATAGGTTGTTGTAACAACTAGTAACGAATAGATTCTTATAGGGCTTAATATAATTAAAGCTTTGTTCTAATAATTCTATTTGTAAAGACATTGTTTGTGTACTCCTCGTAATATGTCGAGATCGTAGGAATTTATTTATTGCGATACGATAATATAGCCTTTCTCAAATAAGTGAGGTACAACAAACAACTAAATGCCTTGATATATCTTAATTAGCCGGCACCTCATGAGTCTAAGAATTGCTATGATTTTTATGGCGATGACTTTTTATGAAGTGCAACAATTTTACCCGACTAAAGTCTTATATTTCATTACTTTTATCAATAAATAATATTTGTATCTAAAGAATAAATCTTCTTCCGCAACAGAAAATTTGAATATAATCGTTAGGGCGCAAGCCTGGCACTCTGACACAGAATCTGTTCTACTCGAAAACTGAAATAAGATAATGTCTCGTTCTAGAGCTTTACAATATTACATAACAGCGCGATTACTTCTAGCACCTTTAATGCTATTAACGATCGCAACTATCGTATTTCTTTTATTGCGGGCTACTCCTGGAGATCCCGCCGATGCCATTCTGGGTACTCGCGCCCCAGAAGCAGCCAAAGAAGAATTAAGACAAGAATTAGGACTAAATTTACCCTTGGGACTACAATATTTAGCTTATTTGGGCAAATTACTACAATTCGATCTTGGTAGCTCCTTAACTAGTCGGGGATTACCTGTCGTAGACGTGATCAAAGAATATTTTCCTGCTACCGTAGAACTTACTTTTTTCAGTATGTTAGTAGCGGTAGTTGTGGGAGTTTCTGTGGGCGCGATCGCAGCTTCTAAAACTGGTACCATGTATGAGGCAGTTGGAAGATTATTTGGCATTATCACCTATTCTTTACCGTTATTTTGGGTAGGAATGGTGTTACAGTTAATTTTCTCGGTACAGCTAGGCTGGTTTCCTTTAGGCACTCGTTTTCCTGTAAATCTCTCTCCTCCAGAGATGATTACGGGCTTATACACCATTGATAGTCTATTGGCAGGGGATTTGGGCTCATTTTTCACTACTTTATACTATTTAGCCTTACCCAGTATTACCCTGGGAATCTTGCTGAGTGGTATCTTTGAACGGATTGTCAGGGTAAATCTTAAGCAAACCCTCAAAGCAGACTATGTAGAAGCAGCTAGAGCCAGAGGAATCCCAGAAACAACGATCTTAGTTTCCCATGCATTTAAAAACGCCTTAATTCCTGTAATTACCGTTTTGGGCTTGACTTTTGCTGCTTTACTAGGCGGTGCTGTGTTAACGGAAGTGACATTTTCTTGGCCAGGCTTGGGAAATAGACTCTATGAAGCCATTTCCCTGAGAGATTATCCCACAGTTCAAGGAATCATGGTTTTCTTCGGGATTATCGTAGTTTTCGCCAGTATAGCGATCGACGTGATCAACGCTTATATCGATCCTCGGATTCGCTATTAGATCAATGTTCAAACTCGCGCTTTCCCAAGGGGCTGTCACCTGAATTTAGTTCAGGTGCTTGAAAGCCCCGTTTGCGTCTTACGCCGCCCTAACCCTAAAGGGTACCCCTTCGGATAAGGATATACCGCTCCGCGACGCGCAGCTAGTCCTTTAGGGCACGCCCCGAAGGTAGCGCTAAAGCATACCGCTCCGCATATCCTTTAGGATAACGCGGGGTCGAGACCCTTCGGGCGGGAACGGGGGCTCAAATAAAAGCGGTGCGACCCTACGGGGTCGCTCGTCAATGTTAAATAAGTCCCTCAAACTCTAAGTCTTCGATCGTGCGTAATCCCCGAGAATCTCCGACTCGCAGAATAGCAGCCCTAGCATCATCTTTGACTCCCAAATCTTCATCTTCTACCAAAGATTCAATCAAGGCGTCGATCGCGGTAGCATAGATCACGTTGGAAGGTAATTCGCGACATAATTTGCCAATTGCCCAAGCACAGTTACTTCTCACCGCAGCTACCGCATCTCTGCGTAATCCTTGAATCAAAGGTGGTACGGCAGCAACAATATCTTCGTAGGCTAAGATTGCGATTTGTGCTAGACCACTAGCAGCCCACAACCGCACTGCAGAGATATCTGTTTTAAGAGCATGAATTAGAGGTTGTAAAGCTCTGCGATCGCCACTATTACCTAAAGCCCAGACAACTCCTTTACGAACATAACCATTCCAATCTTGGTTTAATAAGTTAATCAAAGGTTCAACGGCTTCTGGGCTAGTATTGCGCCCCAAAGCATAGGTAGCACTAACTCTGACTAGGGGACAAATATCATCAAGTAAGGCAATAAGGAGAGGAATCGAACGTTGATCTTCCAATTCACAAAAAACCCTAGCCGCTAGCATCCTCTTTGAGGCTTCAGGATGAGAGAGCAATCCCAACATCTTTTCGATATCTTCGGGGGAGGTAGGGGCGATATTCAAATCTGAGCTTGATACATTTTGATTACCTTGAAGATTCTCCAATCCTGCTTCACCATCCAATAGACCCAAATCATTATTATCCATATCAACGAAACTTAAATTTTATTTTTGATTATATTTTTTAATCTTTTTTAGGGCTTAAGATTTTATATTATCCCTTAATCTTAGAATATTTAGCGAATTAATCTGACAAAGGCTTGATCATCAACCAAGACTCAGTTATGAATCCCAACTTGTGATAAAGATTAACCGCAGTTTGATTCTTGGCAAATACTTGTAAGCCTATTTTGCGATCGCCTCTATCAATGGCCCATTCTTGGGCTTTTTGCAACAAATAAGTACCAATACCTTGACTACGATGATTTGGTAGGACAAAAATGAGGAATATTTGAGCATAGCGGTTATTAGTTAAGGGATCGATGGCATTACCCATCCATAAACAACCAATATTTTGTAAATCTTCTGTTCGTACCCACCATAGGGGAGTCTCAGAAGAAAAGTACCTATCAATAGTAGCTGTCAAATGAGAATATTCTTCCTGAGAGGAACAAATTTCCTGGTAGGTAAGTTTAGCAAACTCGGCTAAGATGAGATGTTCACTCTTCTTCCCCGATGCAATTTTGTAGCCTGGAGGTAATTTAAAACCCATTTTTTAAGGTGAAGATTAATTTTATTTAGACAACAGGTAATAGCTCCCCGATCTCCCACTGCTTCCTTCTCTCCTATCTTTCTACTCTTCCTCGTTCTTAGTTCCTTATACAGTTTCCTATGTCAGATCAAGATCAGACTATTCCCGTATCTGGGCTCAAAGATTCATCCCATAATTCAGAAAGTGAGTATAAGTATCAAATGCTCTCCTCAGGAGATATTATTGGCAAAAAATATCAGATTATCAAAGAATTAGGCAGCGGCGGATTTGCCACAACTTATTTAGCCATTGATACTCTTTCAATTGATAACAGCAAATGCGTCATCAAGCAATTACAACCAAGATTTAATAGTCCTTCTATTTGGGAAAATGCTAAAGAAAGACTAGAAACAGAAGGATTAGTGTTGCAAAAATTAGGCCAGCATGAGCAGATCCCACAACTACTCGATCATTTTGCAGAAAATGAACAATTTTATCTGGTTTTAGAATTTATTGATGGAGAAGATTTTACCCAAGAAGTTCAGAAAAAATTATTGAATGAAGTCGAAGTTATTCAATTTTTACAAGAGGTTTCAGAAATATTAGATTTTGTGCATCAACAGGGAGTAATTCATCGCGATATTAAGCCGAGTAACTTAATTAGAAGAAGTTGCGATCGCAAAATGATTCTCATTGACTTTGGAGCAGTCAAAGAAATTGGCACCACGATTTTGCAATCATCTTTACGCTCATCTCGCAATACTGTATATACTCAAGTCATCGGTACTCCAGGATACATGCCTCCTGAACAAAATAATGGCAAGCCTGTTTTCAGTAGCGATATTTATGCTTTAGGAAAAACTGCGATTTATGCCTTAACAGGACATTCTCCTATCGAATGGGAACAAATTGAAATAGATGAAGCTATTTTTTGGCAGGATCATGCCAATATAAGTCAGGGATTAATCAAACTTATCCTACGAATGATCTCTCCTAAAACTTCTGAACGTTTCATTTCCGCCCCTCAAGTCATGGCAGCTCTCAAGCCTTTATTAATGATCGGAAAACTGTTACAAGACCGTTATTCTATTGTGGGATATTTGCATAGTGAAGGAGTTATTGATAACTATATAGTTCAAGACAATCAAGCCCAAGAATATTCTCTATATTTTGTAACGAAGATTAACACTGTAGAATTTAACGAGACATCTGTATTAGATACAAAAAAGCAAATACAAAGCTTTATTGAAAAAATAAAAAAGTTAGATAAAAATCCTCAAATATTATCAATACTAGATTATTTTATAATAAAAGATTGTCACTATTTGATCCAAGAATATATCCCAGGAACAACTATTGAACAATTAATCAAAAAAAATGTCATCTTTTCAGAAAATAAGATCTTACAATTCATCGAAAATACTGCTATAGCTTTACAAGCTTGTCATCACCAAGGAATTATTCACGGTAATATTAAACCTTCAAGCTTAATTCAGATTCAAGATCAAGAAACAATTGTGCTTCGAGATTTTAATATTATGGGAGAAATGACTAATGATTTTCTTAGTATTTACCAAAGTGATATCCCACTAGAAAAAAATACAGTCAGTATCTCCTATGCCAGTGATATTTATAGTTTGGGAATGACTGCTATTTACGCTTTAACTAGAATCTTACCCCAAAAATTAGCTAAAAATCCCCATACAGGACAAATATTATGGGAAAAAAATACTCAAGTCAGTGCAAATTTAATTAATCTAATCAATAATATGATTTGCCTAGATCAACGTCAAGGTTATCAGTCTCTAGAGCAAGTTATTCGCGCGGTAAAAAGAATTAAATCTCGCTCCAAATTTCCTTTATGGTATCTCTATATTTTGTCAGCACCTTTGCTATTAATTGGTACGTTATTGATGGCTGCTCAATGGAGCCAAAGAACAGCTATTTTAGAATTTTATAAAGCAGATATTATGTTAGAAGGTCAACAATATAATCTCGCCATAGATTATTATGACGCCGGGTTAAAAAAGATTTTTAAGACTAAAAGACAAGTCAAACATTTTCAACAAGTTTGGCTCAAAAAGGCAACAGCTTTTAATCGATTAGAAAATTATCAAGCAGCTTTAGAAACTTGTACTGAAGCTCTCAAATATTATCAAAGTTATCAATTATGGAATTGTCAGGGATTAGCATTAGATAGCTTAGGAAGATATCCCGAAGCAATTATTGCTTATAATAAAGCGATCGCGATTGAGCCAGAATATCTATGGCTCTGGAATAACCGCGGGGAAGTTTATACTAAATTAGGTCAAGTCGAAAACGCGATCGCAGATTTCAAAAAAGCTATTGAACTCAATCGGCAACAAAGTTTTGTACCGTGGAATAATTTAGGTAAATTATATTATCAACAGCAACAATACCAACAAGCAATTATTACTTATCAAAAAGCAATCACTGTTAAAAATGATTATGTTCCTGCTTTAATTGGCTTAGGAAATTGTTATAAAGCTGAGGAAAATTATGCTTTAGCTTTAGATACTTATAATCAAGTAATTCAGATTGATGATCATGCCTACGAAGCTTGGTTAGGTAAAGGTTTAGTAGAAGAATCTTTGCAAAGATATACAGAGGCAGCTAATACTTATCGGCAAGCTTTAAATATTAGAGAAGATAAAGAAGATGGAGAAGTTGTACAGCAAGCTTTGCAAAGAGTCTTGAAAAAATTGTGAATTAATGGTTCACTATTCCAGCCAATAAAAATTTTAGATTAAAGCTTTGTATCCACAAACAAAAACCTGCCCCCAATGCTATCAAACCCTCAAAAAAAAATACCACAAACAAAGATGGATTGTAAAGTTAAACTGTAAAAGTGGCAAGTTATTTTCTGAGGTGTCAAAATCCCGCATTTACTCACTCAGAAGCAGTCTATCGACCAGAAGAAGAAAATATTCTCGCCCTTAAGAGATCTACTTTTGGACTTGACGTGATTGTTTATATTGGTAAGTTATGGCTTTTTTTTCCAAGGTTTTTACACATTTGACAAAATACAAAAATCATAGAGAGTCAAAAAGTAGGATGCTCCCGATGATGTCCTTCTAGCTAACTAACAAAGAATTAACCTTATTAATTAACTCTCCAGTAGAAAATCCTTTTGTTAAAAAGTCTGTTGCACCTAAGCGATGAGCTTCTTTATCCCATTCTTCTGCTAAACGAGAAGAAACAACCATAATCGGGAAAGTCATATTATTTTCACGACAACGATCTATCAAAGTGAAACCATCCATAATGGGCATCTCAATATCTGTAATTAGTAACATAGGATGAGAATTCATCTTCAACCAATTCCAAGCTTCTAAACCATCAGCACAGGTATGAGTGATGTAACCATAAGCGGATAGGCTAACTTCGATTCGTCTTCGCATTAAAGCAGCATCATCAACAATGAGGATAGTTTGAGACTCTTCTTGATTTGCTTTGCGCCCATTAACTTTAACCGCACCTTGAGTTACTTTATCTTCTGGCGTTGTAACAGAACTTGATTTAGTAACTAAATGATCCCGCAAAGAATTGAATTCAATAACTGGTATTAAAGAGCCATCTGTTTGTAGACTGACTCCCATTACTCCCTTGGGATGTACGAGGGGTCTAGGTAAAGGCTGAATTTTAAGTTCTAGTTTGCCTAAAATCTTATCTGCTAAAAGCCATAAACCTGACTGTTCAGGCTGGGGCTGTACATAGACAGCGACCGCATTACTACTTAGAGTACGATTTTGAAACTTAGGATACCAGTACCCCAATAAATCTAAACCTGGCGTGGTATTTCCCTCTTGCTGAATTTCCCAGTTATAAACAGACTGAGAGTCATGAACTGACGATGCGTTTAAGCTTTGCCAAAGACTGGTAGTAACAATTTGTTCGGTAGGAATAGCAAAATTGTGCTCGCCAGATTGTATTAATAAACAGGGAACTAGCAAATGGGGAACAGGGAAATTAATCTTAAAAGTAGTTCCTTTTCCTGGTATTGTTTCTAAGCTCAAAGAGCCATTAAGTAAAGCTATTTGTTCTGCTACCACATCCATTCCTACTCCTCTACCAGAAATTTCACTTACTTCTGTTCGAGAACTAAACCCAGCCTGACAAATTACCGACAAGAGTTCACTAGGGGTATCGGTACGTGTCAGAGGTAAATTTAATTTTTCCGCTTTAGCTTGAATTGCTGAAGCATCAATACCTTGACCATCATCTTGTAACTGAAGAGTATAGGTACTACTATAACGCTGTAGAGTTACAATAATATTTCCTTGTTCTGATTTTCCTTGAGTAGTTCTTTCTGCTGGAGTTTCCAAGCCATGATCGTAAGCATTACGAACCAAATGTAATAAAATTGGCTCTAATCTTCGAGTTGTTCCCACATCTAGCTCTATTTGTTCTCCTTTTACTTTTAGATTAACTATTTTTCCATAGCGAGTAATCAAATCCCTGACAATGGCCCTTACTCTAAAAGTCAAATTCCTGAAAGGAATAAGGCGAGTATCTTCAACAATGTTTTTTAGTTGAGTGATACTTTTGTTGAGTTGTTGCAATTTTTCTGCCGTTTGTTGAGCCGATTGTTCTGCTTCTGCGCCAATTTCTGACAGACGTAAATTATTTTCTAAGAGGCGATTAATAGTGATATATCCGGTACGATAACGTTCCAGAGTTGGACTATCCGCATTTTGAGGTATTCGCCGATCCAAGTCATTTAAAAGAGTATAATCGTTCTGGATTTGTCTCAATTGAGTCAGATATTGAAAACTATCTTTTGCGATGTCAATTAGTATGCGTAAATGTTGGTGTAGATTTTGAGAAAAACTCTCCATTGTACGAGCAATCATTAAAGTATCAACAATGGATTGAGCAGATCGATCTAGCTTTGCCAAAGGAATAGGAACTTGAATATTTTCTGTAGAGTTAGTTTCAAATTGAAAAGATACAGAAGATAATGGGAGAGATCCTAAAGGAAGTTGATTGAATACATTATTATTCTTAGAACTACTTCTTTGTAATGCTTCAATTTTATCTATTGAAGCGGAACTTGACTTATCAACTGCGAGGGGCTCAGTCTTTTCAGTAGCTTCAGAGTCACTATCTTCTAATAATTCGAGATCATCTAAGATGCTGTCAAGTTCATTAAGACTAGAAGCATTTGCTGTGAGGGGCTCAGTCTTTTCAGTAGCTTCAGAGTCACTATCTTCTAATAATTCGAGATCATCTAAGATGCTGTCAAGTTCATTAAGACTAGAAGCATTTGCTGCGAGGGGCTCAGTCTTTTCAGTAGCTTCAGAGTCACTATCTTCTAGTAATTCGAGATCATCTAAGATGCTGTCAAGTTCATTAAGACTAGAAGCATTTGCTGTGAGGGGCTCAGTCTTTTCAAGCGCTTGACCACCTTGTTTAGCACAGTTTTTTAAACTCAAAAAATATTCTGGCCACTTAACTTTCCATAAAGTAGCTTCTGGCTTTTTCAGTAACTGGGAAGCATCCTGCAATAATGCCGTCCAACCTGATGCTAATTGAAGTTCTTGACCAATTTCTTCTAGTTCTTCTAGTACCTGTCTTGCTAACTCAATAGTTTCATCAGAAATTGTTTTATTGTCAGATAATTGATTAATCGCAATTTCTAAATTTAATAGCACCAAATCTAATCCTTGTTCGGCGAATTCGATTTGAATCTGGGTTTGCTCGTTCCAATCTGCTAAATAATTTTCCTGAATTTGCTGCTTTAACTTTTGAATATGTTCAACTTTAGCCTGAACTGCTGCTTCATTTGGTTGTGTTCCTAAAACACTGGCAATTATTTCTCCTCCTTCCTGTAGGATTCGTCGTAAACAACCATCTTCTAAAGCAGGGATTTTTTCCAGATAGCGTAATTCTGACAGCATATCTTCTAATACAGTAGCAACCTGAAGAATGCCATCTGCTTTTACTGTAACAGAACCACCTTTGATAGTGTGAATAGCACGATACATAGTTTGTATATCGGCTTTCCAAGACTGCTCTTGCAACCCCTGTACACAGGTTAAATAGGTTTCTAAATCTTTTTGGGAATCCACCTCAAACATTTGACGCAGTTCTTGTTCAAGTTGGAGTTCAGCCAGATCAAAAGACTCTGAAAAATGTGACATCAAAATTAGGAAAAAGACTAGGCTTTAAACAATAAATTATTAGGTTTTGCAAGACAAAAATATCTTCACTGGCAAAACAATTGCATATATTTTACTTCTTGCCTTACTTAACAAGTAGTAGTAGTAGTAGTAGTACTAATATTAGTATTACTATTAGTTAAAGAATTGTTTTGAGAATCCCATAAATCAGATGGTTCAATATCAGTCATTGTATAAATATGGGGGGATAATCGGAAAAAATTAATAGTAGTCGAAAGTTCGCTAGATAAAGTTGCCATTTGCTGGGATCGTTTTAAATTCTTTTGTGTTAGTTCTCTGGTTGTTGCTGCTAATTTTGCAATGTTTTCCATTACATTAGTGGTAGATTGAGCAGAATTGATAATGTCTTGACTAGAAAGAGCCACTAATTCTCCAGCTTGAACAGCTTCTTGTGCTGTATCATTGACATTTTCTAAGGCGTTGCTAGATTGTTCTACTCCCTGGGTAAATTCTCGTACCAGACCTCCTAAATTCTGAACGTTGGTATCAATAGAAGTTACTACATTATGAATTTGGCTACTACGTTGTTCTAAGTTAACTAGACCGCTACTGGTACGTTGAGCGAGATTACTAACTTGATTGGCTATAGACTCAAACTCGCGAGCTACAACTATAAATTGGGTGGGGTCTCTTTGCTCAGAGGCTCTAGCCGCTACTAATGAAGCGTTCATTGCTAAAACTTGCGTCATACTAGAAATTTGACTTTGTTCATGCAAAAATTGATCTGTTAGTCCGACGAATTCCCCTAACGCTTTCATTTGCTGGACAATTTGATCCGTACCGTTTTGCAGTACGCCAATACCTTCTGTTAAGTCTTGACTAGCTGTTTGTCCTTGTTGTACAGCTATTTTGAGGTTTTGTAGGGATTGAATAGATACTTTAATTTGCTCACCAGAGTTAAGAGCCGAGTTAACCACTTGATTGATTAGCTTGAGCACTTCATTCACTGATTCTGCTTCTCGATCTGCATTGCCTGATACTTGGTTGGTAATTTTGTCAAGTTGGATTGTTCTTTGACTAAATTGATCTGTCACGTTAAGAACCTGAGCTAGAACTCTAGATAGTTCTTCAATCAGACGATTGAGAGTATCAAAGATCAGACCTGTTTCGCGGTCATTAATAGGTGCTTGTATGGTAAAGTCTCCCTCTTCTACGGTAGATACAAGCTCTAAAATTTGACCGATATCTTCTTGCAAAATTTCACTTTCTTGACGAACCTTTTGTTCTTGTTCTTCAAGAGACTTTTGGGCTGCATTACGATCTCTGATATAAGAACCAATAAGATATAATACAACCACCCAACTGATTACTAAGAGGGGAAAGCTAAAACCGGCTAAGATCGCAGAGCGAGATAATTGTTGAGCGTAGGTTTGTATTTGGCTATCCACAGACTTTTTAATACCAACTAAGGTTTTTTCTACTCCTTGGCTGTAAATTGTTTTTTGGCGTTGATACTCTTCACCAAGAAGTAAGCTTAATGCCTCATCAAGTTTTCCCTGACGAACTAATTCAAAGGAACGCTCTTCCATTTCAATAAGCTTGATGTTGGCTTCATCCGTTTGACTAGCATTTTCCTGGTATTCAGGAGCAAGAGATAGAACTCCATTGATAGCGTCGTCTAAAGGCGGAACATTTTTCAGATAACGTTCTTCCCACTTGATGTCTCCAGTACTAGCTGCCATACGAGCAGACATAGTTAATACTTCATCTAAATGCACTATTTGACCACTCAAATCTTGTAGTCTAAAGTTTCTAGTAATAGCATTTTGGAAATTTTGATAAATATTCCAAGTACTTAAAGCAGAAAAACCAACCATTCCTGCACTAGCAGCTGCAATCACCGAAAAAATAGGAATCAGGTTATTATCAAGAATTTTTTTGGATGAATTTGTTTTTTTTGAACTTAAAACCATAGTATTTAAAGTTATAAATTTGCACTGTACGAAAGATCAAATATAAGAAAGCAAGTTTTACCTAGATTAACCATCAGGTTGCCAAATTTGCTGAGGAATGTCTGTAAATTCAAATAATTGTTCCTGAGTAAGCTCTTTAGCAGATAGGTTTCCTACCATACAATCAACCACAACCCCTACTCCAGCAAGGTTTTGTCCAAATTGATTAAGACGTACTGCAGTAAGTGTTACTTGGGTTATTTTTTTTGTAGTCTCTAAAAAAATTTTTCGTCCTGATACTAGAGGTACAATTTGATTTTGATGATGAATAACTCCTAATAAACATTGATCATAAAAAGGCAACTGCAAAATTTGTGAACGCTGAAATACTAAAATCTCCTGAACCCAATGAGCAGAAAATGCAACTTTTTTATCTTCTACTTGAGCAACTAAATAGCGTTCTTCTTGATTGATATTTTTAGTGACAACTTGTGCTGTTATATTCATATCTTTAAACCTTTTGCAGGGCTTTTTCGAGACTCTCTTGGGTTATTGGCTTAGTAATATAGTCATTAGCTCCTGCTTTTTTGAGTCCATAATTGATTTCTAGAGGTTTATTTTTACTAGAACAAAAAATTACATATTGTTGAGCAGTAGCAGGATTTAAGCGTAACTTTCTTAGACACTTAAAGCCATCTGGTTGAGGCATCACAATATCTAAAATTACAGCAGCATAATTTCCTCGTTCTACTTTTTTTAGTAGACCATCGGAACTATTACAAGTATCAACTTGATGACCAATTTTTTTTAGCATAGACACTATTAAGTGTCTGTCTACTGGACTATCATCAACAACTAAAAATTTCATAACTCTACTTCCTTTAATATTTGAAGAAACCTTGAATATACTTAAATAATATGGTTAAAAATTACTTCATAGTTAGCATTTTTTCTAATAAAGATTTTAAGTCTGATTCAAAACGATCAATTTCTTCAGTATTTAGTGGCTTAGTCAGAAAAACACTTTTAGCCCATTTGGCACGCTGGCGATTCATTAATGTTTTTTCTGCAGTTAAAACTACTACAGGAGTTGAACTTAACTCAGGTTGTAGGCGAATTTTTTTCATTAGCTGAAATCCTGAGTAATGTGGCATATTAACATCTAAGAAAATGATTTCAGGAGGAGATTCCAACAAAAAATCTACTGCAGTTAAAGCATTACTACAGCAGCGAACATCATAACCCCAATCAGTTACTATCTTCGTAAATTGTTTTAGCAAAATAGGAGAGTCATCAATGATGGCAATTCCTGATGCTAAGACATCTTCAGTTTCGGCAACCAAAGAAATTTGACCTATTAAAGATGAATTAATATTGTTGATTTCTGAATCAATAACAACTAGATTTTGATTGATTAGCTTAGCAAAAGTCGTGGCTATTTTTAAACTATCTTCTCCTAAATTATATCTTATTTCTTCTAAGGTTTTACCATGATCAAGTAATCGTTTTATTTTTTGTCTCTTTTTGCTAGACAATCTTTTCCATTGGGGATTTTGTTCATTAGAGCCGACATAAAAAAACATAGATGGAATCACTTCTCGCAATTGATTCCACTGAATTTTTCTTTGCTTAACCATAAATAGAATTTGTTGTAAGTTAAATCCTACTATAGGTTTTTTAAGATCTACACTTTTATCAAAAATAATTTTTATTCTTCCTGAATTAGTAAATAAATGTTTTTCAAAATCACTAAAAAGATGGTGTTGAATACCTTTAATAATCTCTTGATACTCAACTAGTTTAGTATTGATAGTTAATTCCATTAAGAGCCTTAATACAGATATATCATTTCTTGTATTGGCTAATCTAAATATCATCTCAATTTTAGTCTTAGCTTTAACATCAAAAATCCTCAACTCAGGAACATAGTTTTTTAGAACCTCTAATATAGTTTCTAAACTAATTTCTTTACAATGAGAAAAAACAACTTTTCCCTTAGAAAAAAAAACATACCACGTATTTGAAGTTGAGTCTTCTAAGTTCTGAGTATTATCAAATACAACTTGAAAATATCCTGAAAAACGCAATTTCTCAAGATTTATGCTTTGCCAAGTTGAAGTTAGCTCTCCTGCGCGAAATCCAATAGAATTCATATTTATTTTTTTATTAAATGAATTCGCAATCATTGCAAAAAAATAGTGGAGTTTTTACAATATAACTCGTTTGATATTTCATTACCTCAGCAAAAATACGGTTACTTGCAAAGATAAACACCAAGAACTTGCGTCATCATTTGGAGATGAATATCATAGCAAGCTTTAGAATATGTTTGTAAATAGATATTAAGATAATTGACTACTAGGGATAATCCCAGTAATAACAGATATTCAGGATATAATAATACTAAATATATCAAAAAAACTTATATTTATTTTAAAAATAGTGAGCTCTTTGAAATTATTTAAACAGCTGTAGATAGACTTCTAAGTAAATCAATAATTCTGTCAGATTGCTGATGAAATGAGGGTTGACGCTTAATTTTGTAATCGCGATCGCTTGGTAAATCTATAGCTATTTCCTCTTTAACGGTACCGGGTCTAGCAGAAAGAACATAAACCCTTTGAGATAAAAAGACTGCTTCTTGAACATCATGAGTAATCATAAAAATTGTACAGCCAGTTTTGTGCCAAATTTCTAAGAGAAATTGCTGCATATTTTCTTTGGTTTGAATATCTAAAGCACCAAAGGGTTCATCCATTAACAATATTTTAGGATTAGTTGCTAAAGCACGGGCGATCGCAACTCGTTGTTTCATCCCGCCAGATAATTCTTTGGGATAGGATTTAGCAAAATCTGATAAGCCGACAATGTTTAAATAATAAGATGCTTCTTCTTTTCTTTTTTTTGGGGTAACTCCTAATAACTTCAACCCGAACTCAACATTTTTTTGAACATTCATCCAAGGATAAAGAGTATATTTTTGAAATACCATACCCCGATCTGCTCCAGGTCCTATTATAATTTTATCATCTACAGTAATTTCTCCAGCACTAGGAAAATCTAAACCCGCAATTAATCGTAATAAAGTAGATTTTCCAGAACCAGATGCCCCGACAACAGAGACAAATTCACCAGTTTCAACATGCATATTAATATCTTGAAGGGCAACTACAGTTCCTTTTTTCGTGGAAAATTCTTTATAGAGATAAGAAATTTCAAGATGCATTTTTGAACTTAAAATCAATAAATTACAATAGTTATTATTTAATACTTAATTAAAGGCCCATTTACAAGTAAATCTAAGTAATAGACGGAAAGATAAATCGAGGGCAAAACCAATTAAACCTAAAATAATTAAGCACGCGAATATTTCATCAGTTTTTAAAAACTTTTGAGCTAATAAAATTCTTTTTCCTAAACCTTCTGATGCAGCGACTAACTCTGCGACAACTACTAAATTCCAGGAAGTAGCAATATTAATCCGAAAAGTATCCATAATACTAGGAATAATATATGGCGTAATAACTTGTACTAAAATTTGCCAGCGCGAGCCTCCTAAAGTATAGGTTGTTTCGATTAAATCCTTGGGAATAAATTTAACCGCATCCATAATCATTAAAATATTAAAAAATACTGTACCAATAAATATTAAAGCAATTTTAGGAGCTTCATCTATTCCCAAATAAATAATTAATAGTGGAATAAATGCTGGTGCTGGCATATAGCGGACAATACCAATTATCGGTTCAAACAAAGCCCTAATACTAGCAAAAGAACCCATCATAATTCCCAGAGGAATCGCTATTAGGGTAGATAAAAAGAAGCCAATAGAAACTCTAGTGAAACTTGCAGCAATGTCTTTAGTCAAAAATCCTTTTTGCCACAATCTAACTAAAGCATTGCCCACATCAGATGGTGTGGGCAAAAATATAGAATCTATTCCAGAATAGCTAGTAAATATGAACCAAAAAAACAAAGGAATAATTATAGAAAGGGTCATGATCACCCAAGATAAAGACTTAGGAATATCTTCGGCAATTCGCCAAAAAATTGTTGGCTCTATCCCAGATACTTTGTGTGTAGAAAATTCTTTTTTGGGGCTAGATTTCATATTACTAAGGATTGAAGGATGAGGGATGAGAAAGGATTGAGAAATGAATTAGCAATAAGTACAATTGAATTCAGTTTTATTCCCCATAATTTACTCCCTACATCCACTATTCTTGAGAGAATTATTAATCATTCATTGTTTAATACTTTAACAAATTGATCATCAAAAATTTTAGTTAAATCTGGTTCTGATTCAATAAAGCCAACATCTAACATAAATTTACTCATTTTTTTAGCTGCAAAAGGCATATGTTTCATGTTGTTGCCATCCCTAAAAGCTTCCAGATTTTCTTCCAGGGTAAATATTTTAGTACCCTCTTTTAGTTGCTGTAATTCCTCTACAGTTACATCCGCCCGTTTGGCCATAATTTCATCAGCCTTTTGGGGATTTTTAGCCATAAAATCGAGGACATCAAACCAAGTATTCACTAAGGCTTGAACTTGCTCTGGTTGTTCATTAATTAGTTTTTGACTAACTACTAACAGATCAGGAATTGCCCCAGGAAAGTCCTTGGAAGTAATCAATTCTTTAGAACCTTCCCGTTTTAATGCTGTCAACCAAAAAGGAGGGAAAGCACCAACTGCATCGGTTTTTCCTGCAGCAAAAGCGGCGGCGGCGGCACCAGTTTCTAGATTAACGATTTTTACATCTCTTCGCGATATTCCTTTTTCTTCTAATGCTAAACTCAGCAGAAAATCATCAACAACTCCTTCTTCTACTGCTATTTTTTTACCTTTTAAATCTTCAACTTTATTAATCTCTTTAGTAACAATAATTTTGTCATTACCAGCCGAATTATCATTAACTAAAACGGCGACTTGTCCATTAACTGAACTCCCAGCAAAAGAAATTGTGTCGTTGAGCGTTTGACAATTACCATCGAGTTGTCCTGCGGCAAAAGCTTCCATCGATTCTAAATAGCCATCAAACCATCTAAGTTCGACATTGGCACCATTTTTAGCAAATAAACCTTCTTGTTCTGCGATCGCCCAAGGCCACCAACCAGCCCAATTACTATACCCGATAACTATTGCAGGGGCATCAGAACTGACTTTTCTAAGTGAACTATCTATCGTAGACGAATCTGTTGATTTAGGAGTTTGAGAACAGCTAATAGTTAAAACAAAACTTAGACAACATAAGGTGAGTAATGATAATAATTTCCTGCGTTTCATAGAATTTATTTAGAATTGAAACTATACATGATTACTGTAAGATTGGTTTCGGGGGGGGGGATGATAACGGTTAGATGAATTGCCCCTGATACTGCTGACAAAAGTTACAAAAAAAGGTCAATGCTAATAAAAATTAGCGATTATGCGCTCACCCAAGCCAGAAAAGCCCCGGATAATAACAGATAGTCTGATGCCTGAGGCAGTTCTGAAGGTGTACCCAATCTCGAAGGTTGTAAGCTAGGTCAAGCACCATCCCAGATCCCAATATTTCTTGAATAAGAAATCTTAGACTTAAAAAGAATAAGAAATTTTAGACTTAAAAAGTGAGCCCTAAGATCCTAAAAATTTGTGAGTCAAAATTGTTTTTAAATTCTTAACCGAGAAGTATTGAGACAGGGCAAGCCTTTCTTAGAAAGCGATCACTATTTGGAATATAGTTAGATCGAAGTAATTTTACTGACAAATATAAATGTCTATAGTTTGAGAATTCCCAATAATCCAGTAAAAGTAACATTAAGTTAGGTGTGCAAAATTAATTACACATTTTCAAAATTAATAATCCTATTGCTATAGGGGTTACAGAGAATAAAGTCGGAAAATAATTATGTTTAGGTACTTAAAATTGAAATTTTAAATGATAACAACCTTGAGCACCAATCAATTAAGAATTTATAAAAAATATTTTAAAAAATTACTAGAACAACGTAAATTTATGGATTATACTAAATCCGCATCTTAAAACCCCTTTTTCTTTGTTACTGATAAAATCTTTCTGTCCTCTGTCTTGTCTAATTTTTAAGTGGGGTATCTAAATCGGATTTGGTATCACTTTCTGCTCACGCCACGGTGCTTGTGAAAGAAATCGGGAGAGTTTAGTTTTGTTAGCGCTCTCTACAAGAAACTTTATCGGAAATAACCAAAAATTCGGCTAAATTCTTTGCTGCACAAGGCTTTTGACTATTTTCAATCTCAAAATCTCAAAAGCCTTAGCTGGTAAAGCTTTCACCTCACTTTCTCTATTAATTCCGATAAAGTCTAATGAATCGACTGATATTGGCTAAACTTTTGAAGGAAAGAATTGGGTTTTCTCCACTCTACTTTTATTGGGAATTTTTTTCTGAGAAACCACACTCCCTCTTATTGCCAGGGTTCATCAACTTTTTGAGCTTCGGCTTGAATATAATCGGGCGTTGCTTTCCGAGGTAATTGTCCTGAAATCACCAGATGAGCCATCGTATCGCAGATGACGCGAGTCGCCATTAAAGCAGTGATATCGCTCATGTCATAGGGTGGAGAAACTTCTACTACTTCTAATCCACAAACGGTAGTATTTTGGACAATTTTCTTCAGTAAATAAAGAGCCTCACGAGGCAATAAACCACCTGGTTCAGGCCATCCAGTACCGGGAACAAACCCCGCATCGATGCAATCAATATCGAAACTGATATAAACACAATCTGTACCATCGGTAGCTTTTTCTATAGCAAAATCGGCTGCGGCATCTAAGCCCATCTCGGTTATATCGGTAACAGTGAGAATATTAGTCGCTCTTTCCCGACAAACTTTTACCCCTTGACGCGGCACTTGCCAACCCCCGATACCTAATTGAACCAGATTTTTCGCCGGAGCATTTTTCATATTAGTAGCATGAAACCAAGGACAGGTATGCATTCTTTCATCTAAATCTGTCTCTTGGGTATCGACATGGCGATCAAAGTGAATAATCCCAACTTTTTTGTCTCCTAAATGGCGACAAACTCCTCTTACTGTGGGAAAGCCAATAGAATGATCTCCCCCTAAAATAATGGGAAAAGCTCCCGAACTAAAGACATGGGCTACTCCCCGAGAAATTTGATCGAAGGATTTCTCGTTATTGGCAGGAATCGTAAAGACATCTCCCACATCACAGAGGGTGATTTGTTCCCGTAAATCAACTCCTAATTCAAAATTATAGGGAGTATAAAGAGCTGAAATTCGTCGAATACCTTGAGGACCAAAACGAGTACCAGGGCGATAGGTAGTTCCAGAGTCATGGGGAACTCCCATAATGGCTACATCATACTCACCGACTTGTCTCACATCTTCGAGGTAGGGAGCTTTGAGGAAAGTGTTGATTCCTGCATAATGGGGTAGTTCGCCCCTCGAAAATGTGGGAATACTGCGATCTTTGATACTTTCTGCCGCTTCCAAACCAAATTCTAAGCCGCGATCAACTTCTTGTTGCCATCCCGTTAAGGGTAGCCGATTTTCTTTTTTTAACGCCCGTTGGGCTTCACTAGAATTTTCACTTGGGGGTTGAAAGGGTAACTCGCTCATGTAGTTTTTCCTATATATTGTGTTCTAAATGCAACAAGCCCAGGATTCTGACGCTCTGATTATCAAGGCCAAAACTTCCCGGGCTTTTATACCGCCGTGTAGCTACTGTTTCTAGAAATAGTTATCTGCTTAAAATTCTAAAATTTTTTTTAGTAGCCCGCTTCTCTTAGATTAGCCATTTAAAAACTTAATTTTAAATTGAAACCCTAGAAGCTATTATTGAAATTGTAGTTGCTAAAAAATTAACAGTTGCTTTCTTGTAAAAATGTGTCCGACTTTACTAAAAATGTTAACAATTGTTATCAAACTTTATCTTTGAATTTTATACTGTGGTAGCCTTATTTTTTGTTAATTTGCAACCAGTCTAATTGATGTTGGGGTTGACTCGATCGCAGCTTTAGTAGTCGGTCGTCTAATTATCTGGTTGAGCTCAAAAGGAAAATAAACAACAGCTAGCATCAAGCAAAATCTTAACTAGCTGGTGCTTCAGATCTTCTTCTAGTTAAGATAGCGTTTTTTCCTGTTTTTGCTCTGAATTGACCAAAGAGTTTTATTGAGTAATGCAATCGCGTTTTGAGTTTGGTGATCGCGCTTGGAGAGGATGAAGAGCGATCATGGTTAATATAGGATTTAAAAGGCTACCAACTTAAGGCGGGACAAAAAGGGAGTTAGTTCGCAAAGAGCTATCGCGAACAAATAAAACTTTATAGGATTAGATATGCTGTATTAATTTTTTTAGTAATTTATTTAATAAAGGTTTCTAGTTTGATTAAGGCAAGATCGTCCGAAGATATTTAGTAACGTTTCTATAAATCCACTAGATTCGACAAGATGGTCACCTCAATATGGTTTTGCTCCCATCTTTTTTCTCATGAATTTATTTTTTGGACAAGTCTAATAGACTTGTTGTGAATTAAATATAGCAATCCTATGTGAGTAATGAAAATGGATAGCATTCTGGGCATCTTGCTCACACCTTAAATTGTTCACCAATGATTTAGGATTGCTATATATTTGATTCTTAAACCCTTATTATATAAGGAGTAAATTTTGAGAAAAAGCTATTTTGCAACCAAGTCTGCTATGGATATAAGTTCACTCTACACTAAAGTAACTTAATTTTTTGATTTGCATTTTCGACCTAAATTATTTATTTTTAAACTCTAGGTAATGTTACTTTTTGAGGCTGATTTTGATACTTCCCTCGGCGGGAAGCATATGTTGTTTCACAAAATTCTCCTTCAAAAAACAAAAGTTGGGCAATCCCTTCGTTGGCATAAACTCGACAATCAGCACTAGAGCTATTACTAAATTCTAGAGTAAGATGCCCTTCCCAAGCGGCTTCGGCTGGAGTCGTATTTACTATTAAACCACATCTAGCATATGTGCTTTTTCCTACGCAAATTACAGTTATATTTGATGGTATTTTTAACTTTTCTAAGGCAACACCTAAGCCATATGAATGAGCTGGAATAATAAAAAATTCTCCATCTTCATCTTTATGTAAAGGCACAGGTTCAAGATTTTGAGGGTTAAATTTTTTAGGATTTATTATAGTGCCAGGAATATGCCGAAAAATCAAAAATTCTTGATTACTTAATCGTATATCTAGTCCAAAGGATGATGTTCCATAACTTAAAACTTTTCTAAAATAACCATTGTCTAGTTTTATTTGTCGAACTAATGATGGTTCAAAAGGCTCGATCATTCCTTTGCTAGCCTGCTCAATAATCCATTTATCATTCTTCAACATAATCGCGATATTTAGTGGTTTTTAATTTAATTGAATTTGAAAGTAAAATAATTAGAATTATACTAGCAAACAAATCTTACCCTCGTCCGCTTTGCTTTTAAGATAAGTTTTTGATCTGAGATAGTATCTTTTCGGCCTTATCAACATTACGATTATTAAAGGGGTCTAAGTTACAAATTTTGGGTCAGTATAATGGCATCAGCATTGAATAGACGAAGGATGAGTCATGATATGCGGGGCGTACAAGCTTTCGAGGAAACCTCGAAAGACAGCCCCTCACCAAGAGACAGGATTAACTAGTGATACGAATTCATCAATCACTCTTTAGCCCCCATCCCGGAGCTACGCAAGCGTCAATGGTATATTCTTTACCAGAAATCACCTTAGACCTTGTTAGCTGGTAATTTCTTTCTTAGAAATCACCTTAGCGACTAACAATTTTCAATTTCTTCTTGATTTTTTGAATATATCTTTGTAACCATAATTGGCACATGCGCCAAGAAGTCAAGCCTGCAATAAGAGATTGATGCTGGGTTTTAAAATCAAAGAATTGATTTATTTCTTGCAAGATAACTTCTAATCTCGGCAATAAATTCTCCTCTTGGTATTGCTCAAAAAAGGAATCAGGTAATGGTTGCAACTGATCTGATTTTACTATTTGTAAAATTCTCTGTATATCATATTCTAGAGAATAACAGCCAATCTTATAGCAATTAAAACCAGGGTCTAGATAGTCAGCTAAACCATGATTGACACTAGAAAATATTTGACAACCACAAGCCAAGGCTTCTAAGGGAGGCAGCCCAAAACCTTCGGTAACTCCGCTAACAGCCCAAAATTCTGCCGAGTCATAGAGATATATTTTGCTACGATTAAATAATCCAGCTAAATCCTCTACATAACCATCAATAATCTTGACCTGACAACGGGATTGCAAAGCAGGAATAAGTTCTTTAATTACATATTGGGATAACTTACGATTTTGTACCAAGACATCAATGTCTCTAGATATCTGTTGATTATAAAATTCATCACCAATTTGGTTAGGCAAATAATAAATTAAACTATTAGGAGATTGTTGTCCCCAATAACCCATTGAGTTACGGCTAACTGTAATAATCGGAATCTTGCTAGGCAAACTAAAACCGTAACCTGAACTATGGGCATGGTAAATAATATTATGATTTTGTAATTTACTAATCAGTTTGGGAACATCAAAACCCCAACTAACTACAAAAATACAATCTTGAAAATTATCTTTTTGTAAAAGATCTGCCAGGAAAATAATGTCACTTTCTTTTTGGTTATAAGTAACAATTTCTGCCTTGCAAATTTGACTTGCTAATTTAATAGTTTTCAACTCAGCCCAAAGTCCTCCACCACCAAATTTACCTTTTGTTCCAGGAAGCAAAAAGTATAATTTTCTCATAGTTATTTAGTCAAATTTTTACTAATTTTTAATTTTATATGTTTAATTTTTAATTTCTAAAGCATTTTTAGAACGACTCAAAAACTGACCATGAATGTTTACCATATAGAGTTAATAATCCCGACAACCAACGATCGCGAGTCATTTTTCTTTTAATTAAAGCATGGCCATGATTAATCGTAAACAAAATTGAACCCACAACTATAGCCACTCTAATTGCTGTCGATGCCAGTTTAGGGTTTATTAAGGCAAAACTATATTCTTTTAAGATTTTCATTATATTATCTGCTACTTTTAACAAATTTTAATATTTTTTTGACCGCTGACTTCTAATGACTAAATGCTAAATGATTTAAGCCAAACAATAAAAGTTGTGCCAGGAAATTGAGGATTTTTCGAGATATTATTGGGGCTAATTAGTTCAATATCACCTTGCATTTGTATCACTAGTCTTTTGGCGATCGCAAGTCCTAAGCCTGTACCAGGAATCTCCCCTGCTGCTTGCACCCCTCGATAATGTCGTTCAAAAATATGTTCTTGATCTTGTTGGGGAATGCCATAACCTGTATCACTAATGATGATTCCTAATAAATTACTTTTAGTTTCAATGGATATTTTGACTTGACCTGATGCTGGGGTATATTTAACTGCATTATCCATTAAATTATTTAATATTTCTATTAAAGCTTTAGCTTCGCCATAAACTTGGGGTAAATCTTGAGGAATATCAGCAATAAGTTTAATCTGTTTGGTTTGAGCTATCGCTTCCAAAGAAATTAGCAAAGGATTTAAAATGTCTAGCAAATTTACCATATCTAAGGAATCTGTTTTTCCAGGAAGTAAAAAGTTGCTATTGTGATCTTCCTTATTTTCTGTTAAAGGTATCGAAGTGGTACTTAAAGTTAAAGGGAGATTTTCGTCCGTTACTTGTTCTAACTCTGTTTCGAATTGTTGTAATAAATCTGCTAAGCGATCGCTTTCTCGGAGGATGCTTTCGGCAATAGAACGCTCCCGAGACTTAGGCAGAAAACGTTTTAACAATAACTTACTAAACGTTCGCAAAGCCGTCAAAGGATTGCGTAATTGATGCAACAAATCATCTGTACGATCTTGTTCCCAATTATATAAATTTTGTTGTCTAGTTAATTCTTCTCGATACCATTGAGATTGTCGTTCTAAAAAACGAGCGATCGCTAAAGATTTGGCAATATCTTCCACTTGTCTTAACTCTATTTGATTCCAATTACGATCTTCTCTTCCTGTCACTAATAACCCTAAAGCAACATCTTCATAAATTAAGGGGATAATTAGTTTTTTGGTGGCTAAATTTTCCACTTTCCACTGTTTAGTATCAGCAGGTTCTTCTATTACTAAATCTGACAATAAGATAGAAGAATTTAAATTGCTCTCTGTGCCTTGTTGCCAGATTGCGGGGAAAGAGTTTCCGAGAAGCTTTTGGGGTAAATTAAGATTAGTTTGGGGATAGATCAAGAAAGGGAGTAAATTTGTTTCTGGGCTATCTACTCTTTCTTCGGTTAAATAGATAACGGTCCAAACCGATCCCAAGGTTTGTGTTAATAGCCGTATTTGGGATTGACACAAAGTCGTAAATTCTGCACTTGCAACAGCATAGGAGTAAGACATCAATAAAACAACGTAATTAACTTTTTTCTTATTACCCTAGAGGAGGGGACTGTAATCAGTCAGCAATAACTATCAGAATTCAAATACTTTTTCAATTGGATAATTACTAACCCTAAGTGCTTGATTTTATTTGATAATTACGCTACAATCTAGCCATGTTTTGTAACTAAGAATACAGCAATTAATAAATAGAATAGGAGGTCACTGGGTTGGCAAGAAAACGCAAACGCAAGAGTCGCCGTCGCCAAGAAGGACGTAAAATATTAGAACTAGTCCCCCATTATAATATCGAAAGTGGCGAAGATAAACCCGTAACCGCAGCCCGCAAGTACATCGCTTCTCTGGGAATTGTTCCTCCGGCATTATTAGTAGTCAGAAGGAATGAACATACAACAGACCGCTATTTCTGGGCAGAAAAAGGTCTGTTTGGAGCACAGTATGTCGAAGAAAATCATTTTCTTTTCCCTAGTTTGCAATCCATAGAGATTGTGGACAAGGCAGACAAGAAAACTGTTGCTGCTGCTAGCGGACGTTGAAAGTTAAATAATCATCGATACGAAACAAGTATATTAAGTTTGGGGACGTTTAGTTTAACGTCCCTTATTTAATTATTTTTTCTTGAAGCAGAGAAGACTGAACTGTGTTTTGTTTGAAAACTATGGTTTTGGTAATTATTGAGGTTCAAGGGAAAAAGTGTTACCTGATGTAACCTCTACTTCATAATAAAAATTATCTAAAGAAAAAATGATTTCAAAATTTCTTTAGATAATTCTCAATTGCGATAGATCTTAGTATACTTATAGCGATGAAAAAATTACTTTCTAACTAGCCATATATTCGCGAACATAGGAACGTCTTCTTCTAAGCTGTGCTAGAGCTTGATGTTCTAGTTGACGCACTCTTTCTCGGCTGAGATTCATTCTTTGACCAATTTTTGCTAGAGATAGTTCTTTCCCATCTTCTAACCCAAAACGAAGAGCCAGGACTTCTCTTTGTTGAGGTGTTAAATCTGCCATCAAATTATAAAGATCTTGTCGTAATAACTCTTGAGTAGCGTATTTATCTGGGGAAATACCATCATCTTCGAGTAATTCAGATAATTCGGTATCTTGATTATCGCCCACACGAACATCCAACGATATCGGTTGTCTAGCGATGCTAAGATATTCGCGAATTTGAGAGGTTTCTAAGCCTAATTCTTGAGCTATTTCTCCAGGATTGGGATTTCTGCCCAATTTTTGCGATAGTTCTCTCTGAGTTTTTTTAATTTTGTTCAGTTTTTCCGTAATATGGATTGGTAGGCGAATGGTTCTTGCTTGTTGAGCGATCGCTCTAGTAATAGCTTGACGAATCCACCAGTAAGCATAGGTAGAAAACTTATAACCTTTCATGGGGTCAAATTTTTCCACTCCTCGCTCCAAACCGAGACTTCCTTCTTGAATGAGATCGAGAAATTCCATGTTACGCTTTTGGTATTTTTTAGCGATTGCAACTACCAAGCGTAAATTGGCTTCGATCATCTTGCTTTTTGCCCGTTGTCCCAGTTTTATAACCCTGTTTAATTCTTTTTCACCCAATTTAGCTAATTGGCTCCACTCCTGCAAATTCGGCTCTCTTTCGAGCTGTTTTTCTAATTCTGCTTTCTTGGTTAACAGGGTCATCATTGCCTGTACTTGTTTACCATAAACAATTTCTTGCTCGTTGGTTAACAACGGTACCCTACCAATCTCGTGCAGATAAGATCTGACCATATCTGCCGAATATTTTGTAGTTTTTGCGGTTTTTTGCTTGATTTTGGCTTGGGGCATCTGTACAGTTATGACTCCTTAAATTTTATAGAAAGTCTGATACTGATCTTTCTTCTGTGTCCAAATAAAGTTCAACCTTTCAGGATTAGTTACTTCAGGCTAGAGGTTTTTTATGACCTCATTCTTTATTCAATTAATCTTTTAGACGTTAGAGAAGAAGAAAAAGTTCAACTATTTACCATATAGATATTCAGAATGGTGAAATATGCAATTAAAGATCTGTGCTAGTAAATGTTGAATTATTCAATAAATAGATTTTGAACTATAGATTACTGTTATTGCTACCCAAGCTTATAGGGGATTTCCGAACTTATTCATGATTATCTTGGTGTAGTTTCCCTATAACCAAGTTTGGTTAATTGATAAAAAAATTAACTTTGTTGCTTTATTCTATTGCCATGAACTTAATAAAATAAGTTACAAAATTGAGGCAATCTCAGAATTCAAGACAATAAACAATACTAATAATTGACAATAAACAATGAATAATATAATAAAGTATTTAAAATAAAAAAACAGATTTCATACAACCTACAAGATTTGGAAACAAAAATAAATGTATATTAGTTAAGAATTAATCAAACTCGCGCGCTTGCCTTTCTGATCTCGCTTCTCGCTTGATGTTATCCCATTTGATGGCTGGTTTCTGATGCCGCTTGACGGTATAACATCCCATCTCATGGGACGAATGGGAGAACGAAATGTTAAGAAACCTTGCGCTCGGTCACTTTCGTCAGAGAGACGCCGCCGTAAAAGCGGTCAGACCCCGCGGAGGTTGTCTTGGAGGACATTCCCGAGCCAGTCCGTTGGGCGGGTTCCCCGACTTGAAGGAACTGGCGTTTGCCCAGAACACGGAGCTGGGTAAACGTCTTACGCCGATATGCGGAGCGGTATCCTTTAGGACGCGGGCTTCCTCCGCTTCCTCCGCTAGGGCGGGAATGGGGGATAACAATTCAATTCCTGGTGTTGAACCAATAGAACCTAACAAAATACTCCCCCCTTCCCGGTGCTGACCAAGAGACACGCATCAAGACAGGACGGACGGGCGTACGAGTTCTGCCGTAAGACGACGGAATCAGCCCCTCGGCTTCCTCTGACTTCGTCAATTATCGCCATTTTTAAGGTCTGGAGTCGCTCATGAGTAAGTCCCTGCATGTTTTGATTATAGAGGATTCCCAAGATGATACAGAATCATTAGTTATGGAATTAGAAAAAAATGGTTATCCCACAGTTTACCAAAGAATAGAGAATAAAGCTGGGATGGAAACTGCCTTAACTAGTGAAATTACTTGGGATATTGTATTAGCTGACTATTGTCTCAATCAATTCAATGCGGTTGCTGCTTTACAATTACTTAAAGAATATCAATTGGACTTACCATTTATTATAGTTTCAAGCAAAATTGGCGAAGATACGGCAGTAGAAGCCATGAAAGCCGGAGTCCATGATTATGTATTCAAGGGAAAACTAGCCCGTTTAGTGCCAGCAGTAGAAAGAGCATTACGTGAAGCAATTTTGCGAGCAGAACATCGTAAAGCTCAGGAAAGACTGAGATATCTAGCCTATTATGATCTGCTAACTGGATTGCCAAATAGAACTCTTTTTTTAGAGCATTTATCTCGGCAATTAGCTCAAAGTCACGAAAAAATTGAAGCCCATAAAGAATGTTTTGCCGTTTTAATTGTTAGTATTGATCGCTTTAACGTGATTAAATATAGCCTGGGTCATGATCTAGGGGAACAACTGTTGATCGCGGTTGCTCAACGATTAGAAAAATTTCTTACTAATCAAGATATTGTTGCTTGCATCGGCATCAATGAGTTTGCTATTTTGCTTACTAATTTACAAAATCCGCATGAAGCTTTAATTAAAGCAGAAGAGCTTAATATTCATCTGACAGTGCAGTTCCAACTTCAAGAAACTACGATCTTTTCTACTTGTAGTATGGGAATTGCTACTAATACAATTGATTATCAAAAACCAGAAAATATGTTGCAAGCAGCTGATACGGCAATGCATACTGCTAAGGGTAATTTTATTAATAGTAAAATTTTCTTTAATCCCCAAATGCATATTCATGCTTTAGAGAAACTGCAATTGGAAAATGATTTGCAGCAAGCGATCGCACAAGACCAATTACACCTTAATTATCAACCGATTGTCTCTTTAAAAACAGAAAAAATTGAATGTTTAGAAGCTTTAGTACGATGGAAACATAATTCTTTTGGACATATTGCACCAGACAAAATCATTTCTTTGTCAGAGGAAACTGGTTTGATTCTGCCTCTTGGTCAATGGGTTTTAACCGAAGCTTGTTCTCAGTTAGTAAATTGGCTTGCTCAATTACCTGATCAAGATCACTTTTTAATTATAAGTGTTAATTTATCAGGCATTCAGTTATCACATCCTGATTTATTGTCTCAAGTAGATCATGTAATGCAGTCATTACAATTATCAGGAAAAAATCTCAAACTGGAGATTACCGAAAGCACTTTGATGAATAATAATCCGATGGTTTTTAAAGTATTAGAACAGTTAAAAGAAAGGGGAATTTCTTTGTGCATTGATGATTTTGGAACTGGCTATTCTTCCCTAAGTTATCTTCGCTATTTACCTATTGATACTGTAAAAATAGATCGTTCTTTTATTAGTCCCCATATCGATAATAAAAATTATGATATTCTCAAAGGAATTATCAATTTAGTTCATAGTTTGGGCTTAAAAGTGATCGCAGAAGGGATTGAAACTAAAATTCAACGAGATATTTTACTGAGTTTAGGTTGCGAATATGGCCAAGGTTATTTATATTCCGGGCCTCTGGGAGAAGATAAGGTTCTATCTTTATATCGTTAATAATTAACTATTGTTGATTGCTAAGCTGATGGCTTGGGGCAAGATTAAATGTTCTTGGGTTTGAATTCTAGCATGGAGAGTTTCTAAAGTATCATTGGGCAAGACTGGTACAGCAGATTGCATAATAATTTGACCACTATCTACTTCTAAACTAACTAAATGGACTGTACACCCAGCAATTTTTACCTTAGCTTTTAAAGCTTGTTCAATCGCATTAATTCCTTTAAAACTCGGTAATAAACTAGGATGAATATTAATCACGCGATCGCGAAAATTATCTAGTAAAACTTGAGTAACAATGCGCATCCAACCGGCCATAACTACCCATTCCACACCATATTCTTGGAGAGTAATCACAATTTTTCGGTCCAATTCTTCTCGTTGCGGATATTCCCGATGATTAATTAATACGGTTGGAATTTGCCATTTTTCAGCACGTAATCGTACTTGAGCCTGGGGATTATTATAAATAAGAACCATTATTTCTGCATTTAGTTTACCATCTGAGATCGCTTGTGCCACAGCTTCAAAATTTGTACCACTACCTGAAGCCATGATTCCTATTTTAATCGGCTTCTGTGATGATTTATTCAGCAGAGATATTGTAGGAGAAACTAAAGATAACTGAGAAATATCTGACATAATAAATTACCTAGTGTCGCTGGGCGAAACCCTGACAGAGAAGTCAAAAGTCAAGAGTCAAAAGTTTTGAGTATCAAGATAGTTACTTAATAGCTAATTGCCAATCAATTAATGTTAAATGCTCAATGTTTAAACTCGCGCGGCGGGGGTTTCCCCCATGAGCAACTTTTGTAAGAAGTGCTGAATCCGAAGGAGGTCTGACCGCAGGGTCGAGACCCTTCGGGCGGGAATGGGGGCTCAAATAAAACAGGATTAACTAGTGATACGAATTCACCAATCACTCTTTAGCCCCCATCCCGGAGCTGCGCAAGCGTTAAACTCGCGCGTTCCTTAGCGCCGTGCAACGGCGCAGGGTCGCTCGTCAATGTTCAATGTTCAATGTTAAAGCTGATTCGAGAAAAGTAATTAAACCATCAATATCTTGATTCTCTGCGATAAAACATTCAGGAGGTTTTTTTTGGGGTTGAAAATGTAATAATTTCACCTGTCCTATACCAATAGCTAGAATTAACACTTCTTGCTCTCTTTGATAACCATCAATTAAACCCAGGATTTCTTGTAGATGCCCCCTAGTGCTTTTATTCAGTTTTTCTAGTGATTCTCTATTACAAGCTACAAAATGAGGTTGGGGTTGGAGATCGATTCCTAAAATATTATCAAGTTTCCCCCATTCTTGTTGTAATCCCCAAGCTAAAGCAGCTAATTTTTGTTCATAATCATCGACAAAATTATCTAATTGCCATCGCCATTTCTCTTCAGGAATATTTTGTTTACTACTACCAAATTGCATTGTTGGATATAAGTTAATATATTTAACCGATTGATTTTACTTCTATAAAACTAGATTATTTGTTAATTTTTGTCTAATTATTATTTTGTTTGCTGACCCCTAACACTTACTTATCTTCTAAGAAATAATGATCACGGTATTTTTTATCATTGCTGCTCATAAACAATTAACTAAAGTCGCAATCACAGAATCAGCCAAAGCTTTTAAATGATACCCTCCTTCCAATCCAAATACAATCTGACGAGTGATTTTCGTCAAACATTGGGTAAAAAAACCATAATCAGCAGGTTTTAAAGAAATACTCGCTAAGGGATCTTCATGATTAGCATCATAACCTGCACTAACGATTAACAAATCTGGTTGAAACTTTTCGACAAAAGGAATCACTTGTTGCTCAAAAACTGGTCGATAATCTTCTATCGTACTACCAGGAGCCATCGGTAAATTTAAAATATTACTATACTTACCGCGCTCGCTATTGTAGCCTGTTCCTGGATAACAAGGATGTTGATGCAAAGAACAATAAGCTATCTGAGGATTATCTTGAATAATGTCTTCTGTGCCATTGCCATGATGGACATCCCAATCGACAATCGCTACTCTTTTAACTTCTGGTTTCATTAAAGCATAATGTGCTGCGATCGCGGCATTAGAAAATAAACAAAATCCCATTGCTTGATCTTTGGTAGCATGATGACCAGGAGGACGAGCCAAAATAAAAGCAGGAGCGTTTTTCTCTAAGACTGCATCAACTCCATCTAGCCAAGCACTCACTGCGAGCAAGGCTACATCATAGCTATCCTTAGATACAGGGGTATCAAGCGTTAGATATCCCGAGCCTGTGGTGGCGATTTTACGGATCTTGGCAATATGCTCTGAAGTATGAACTTGTTGAATATACTTCAGAACATCTCTGTCTGAAATAGGAGTAGGCAAATGCCAACTAAGCTGAGATTTCCAATCAACCTTGGATAATGCCTTTACTACCGCTATTAGACGTTCTGGGCATTCTGGATGAGATAGTCCTGTCTCATGTTGTAGAAATTTTTCGGAATAAATCACAGATAACATAGTAAATTAATCCTTATCGGAATTTTTACCAAAATCTATTAAACATAGTATAAGCAGTGAATCAAAAAAATCCACTGCCTAACTCTTGAACATGTTAACCATTCGGCCTATTGTTTGCTGTTGATGGTCGCAGAAGATGAACCGTCTTCTTGGGGATGCCTCTCAGCTAATTTTAGTATGCCATAAATAGCAGCTAAATAGGTAGCTGCTAACAGCAAAATTAATAATGGTGAATCTCCGTACTGCATGGGATGAGAAGAAAAAAATTTAGTTTTCCGAAAATTGTCAAGATACAAAAAGCATTGATAGAGCGTTTTCTATCCCAAAAAAGCTAGGTGAAACCCATAGTATTTCCTATGGTAAACTTAGATAATACGAATCGTTGTCAAGCTCGTACGTTCCCTCGCTAAGTTGACATTCCCTTGCAGAGACTCTTTTGGCAGAGCTGCGCAAGCGAAAATTCCGCGGGTTCCACCATTATTGGCGATCTTATCCCACCAAGATGGGACGCGGTGTTGCTCACCAATTCCGCTTGGTATTCAGGTAAAATATCAACTATTTACCTTTCCCCACACCTTATTCGATTTAAAACTCCCTATTAAACTAGCAAATAGCTCTAGTCTCTAGGTAAATGGAAATTTCCTGTCCTCAATGATAAGTCTAGGAGCTTCCTTTAAAACCAGTTAGTACACCTTACAGTCCAAAATCCACACAAAACCAAACTTCTGGTATCCTTCAGTGTGATTTATAGGCAATTAAACTGGACTTAATAAGTCACTATGGTTAGTATTTAGTTTTTTAATATCCTCAAAATAATGCTAACACAGAATAATGAAAATTAGGTATGGTAACGGACTTTTTTTCTTTAATCTTGGTTCTCAGGATAGTTTCCCTTAAAATAAGTACAATAAAATGTAAACTTTCTTAAATAAATTAATTGCCAAATCTGGCTCAACAATGATATCAACTACTTCTTTACTTGCACCTGTAGAACAAGATCTCCAAATCTTAACCGACAATCTGAAGCAGTTGGTCGGAGCGCGTCACCCTATATTGAGAGCAGCAGCAGAACATCTTTTTGATGCTGGCGGAAAAAGAATCAGACCAGCCATTGTACTGTTAGTTGCTAGAGCAACTGTGAGCGGTGAGGATATTACTCAGCGTCATCGTCGTCTAGCAGAAATTACAGAAATGATCCATACAGCTAGTCTAGTACATGATGATGTCTTAGATGAAGCAGATTTACGTCGCAATGTTCCTACGGTAAATAGTCTGTTTGACAATCGGATTGCAGTATTATCAGGAGATTTTTTGTTTGCTCAGTCTTCTTGGTATTTGGCCAATCTGGACAATCTGGAGGTGGTAAAATTACTATCTGAAGTGATCCGAGATTTTGCTGAAGGAGAGATTTTACAAGGATTAAATCGCTTTGATACTAATATTTCCCTTGAAGCTTATCTCAACAAAAGCTATTACAAGACCGCATCTTTGATCGCTAACAGTGTCAAAGCAGCAGCAATTTTAAGTGGGGTAAATGATGATAACGCCGTTCATTTATATGAATATGGTCGCAATTTAGGTCTTGCTTTTCAAATTGTTGATGATATTTTAGATTTTACTGGCTCAACTAAGGTCTTAGGAAAACCCGCAGGTTCTGATTTAGCTAGTGGGAACTTGACTGCTCCAGTGCTTTATGCTATGGAAGAAGAGCCATATCTCGGAGTTGTTATTGAACGGGAATTTAGTGAAAATAATGACCTAGATAAAGCTTTAACAATAGTGAGGGATAGTCAAGGTATTCCCCGTTCTAAAGAACTAGCGAAGCATCATGCTAGTCAAGCTAGAAAACATCTAGATTGTCTTGCTCCTTCAGACTCTACCTTCGCTCTAGGCGAACTTACCGATTACGTTTTAAGTCGATTGTACTAGTAGGTTGTCAACTTTGAAATGACGGGTTGAGATTAGACAAGGAAGACAAACTAGTATATCAAGTCATGGGATATAAACATCAAACTATGCGACGCTTACACCCATCTCATTGGGGTGTAAAGGAACCTGTTCGGGCTTTCTGACCTAGCGGTCAGACTCTGGTACCGCCGAACCCGTATCGGCGTGAGAGGTGCGACTCTGCTGTTTATCCAGAGCACCGATCTGGACAAGCCCCGCTCCGTGTTCTGGGCTTTGTATTTGCGCTTGCGCTTGCGAAACTCTACCCGAAGGGGCAGCTCTACCTGAAGGGGCAGCTCTACCTGAAGGGGCAGCTCTACCCGAAGGAGCAGCTCTACCCGGAAGGTCTCAGCTGAGGAATGCGCACCTGGCAAGGGAAAGTCGATCCAGCAATAGAGAAAATTTACTAGTGGGGAGAGAAAACCCTGGCACATCCTCTGGCAAAGACCGTAATGCTTCACCAACGGATTGACTTGGGAATGCTGATCAAGAGAGCAGATATTCCGTCATTCGAGGATAGTCCCACGTAGATGGTATGGCTTGAAGAATGCGCCTTAAGAGAAGGTAGAAGGATTTGGGTTTTATTCGAAAAAGTATGTTTTCAGAATAGTATGGAGTGTTATTCCTCAATTCAAACTTGATAAGCTACCAGTGCTGCTATATGAATGTAACCATCTCAACTCACAAAATGAACGCCAGACACTAGTGGACATGGGCGTAAATACAACAACCATTAGAAAAGCTTGAAAGCCTTACTCTAAAAAACTTTTGACTGTCTTGCCGAGCGTTCCCTCTCTTGGTCAGCATTCCCTTGCCCAGAACACGGAGCTGGGTAAACGCCTGTCGGCGGCGCGGGGTCTGACCGCTTGCGTCTTACGCCG